>NZ_JBFTHI010000003.1:0-271858 GCF_056394165.1 Arthrobacter sp. 10T416
ACACCCCCGAGGACCTCCGCCAGGTCGCTGCGAAGCTGAACCGCAGGCCCCGGCCTACCCTGAACCTCGAGACCCCGGCCAACCGGCTGAACCAGCTGCTGCAAGCGGCATAACCACCCGCGTTGCTCCGATCAGTTGACTTTGCCCCCCAAACATTGCCGCGAAGTGCCAACTTGTGGCACCGGCGGGGCCTTGCGTCCGCGTCGTAGAGTGAAGCGTGGCTACCACTGCGGGCGAGGTCCTGCTGGCCTACCTCGGCCAGCAGCTGGCCGAGCTGCGCCAGCACGCTCCCGGCGTCCGGGCCGAGCAGCCCGAGGCGGTGCACCAGATGCGGGTAGCGGCGCGCCGGCTCCGTTCGCTTCTCGCCTCAGGCCGGCCGCTGCTGGATGACAGCGAGGTGCAACCGCTCCGCGCCGAACTCCGCTGGCTCTCCGGGACACTCGGGGCGGCCCGCGATCCGGGGGTCGTCCACGAACGGCTGTCCGCCCTGCTCGCGGACGAACCCGAGGACCTGCGCTTCGGCCCGGCCGCCCTCAGGATCGATGAGGAACTCGATGCCCTGACCGCCGCCGGATTCGCCGCGGCCCTTGAGGCAGTGGCCGGGGAGCGCTACGCCCGGCTGCTCGCGGACCTGGACCGGTTCGTGGCTTCGGCGGCGCTAAGCCCGAAAGCGGCCGCGGACCCCGGGAAAAGGTTCGCAAAGCTCGCAAACCGTGACCGGCGGCGGCTGCGGCGCACGGTCCAGGACCTTCCGGTCAGGGACCTTGCGGTGGAGGACCCTTCGGTCAAAGACGTTAGGGTCGGGACCGGCGGAGACGACGACGGCGGCGCGCCGGATGGGCCCCCGGGCCCCGCGGCGGCCCGAGATGCGGCGCTGCATGAGGTCCGCAAAGCGTCGAAGCGGCTCCGGTACTCCGCGGAACTGGCCGCTTCGGTGCCGAAGGGCTCCACGGGCGACGGCGATGCGGGCCGGACATCCGCCCGGAAGCGGCACCGGCGTGCGAAACGCCTGGCCAAGGCGGCCCGTAAGATCCAGCAGGTCCTCGGAGTGCACCAGGACAGCGTGGTGGCCCGGGCGCGGCTGGCCGGGCTGGGCGCCCGGGCGCTGCGCAGCGGGGAGAACGGGTTCACCTACGGCCGGCTGCATGCCCGGGAAGAGCAGCTGGCGGCCGTCGCCGAGCGGGCTTTCCTGAAACGCTGGAAGAAGTTTCCCGACCGCTGACATCGCCCCCCACACCACGGCGCACCGCACCCGCCGCCCAAGTAAGGGGCCAGGCTCAGACGCCCCGGACGCGGGCGGCCAGCTGGCCGATGGCGCTGCCGGCAAGGTTGTCCAGCAGGGCACGCGGGCTCTCGTAGACCTCAACGGCGCCGGCGTCACGGAGTTCGGCCTCGCTGGTGCCTCCGCACGTCAGGCCGATCGCCGGAATGTCCAGCTTGCCGGCGGCGTAAATGTCCCAGACGGCGTCGCCTACGTAGACGGCGTTGGCCGCGGGCACGTTAACCGCTTCGAGGGCCGCAATCAGGATGTCCGGGGCCGGTTTGCTCTCCTCGGCGTCGGCGGAGCTGGTGGCGGCGTGGATGTAGGCGTCGGCATCGATGGTGGCGCGGAGCATTTCCAGGTCGCGGTCCCGCGCGGACGAGGCGAGGGCCACGGCCAGGCCGGAGTCGAAGCACTGGGCCAGCAGTTCGCGGGCCCCGTCGAGCCGCCGGAGGGCCGGCCAGAAGGTGGAGAACACGGCGGCGTGGGAGGCCATGATGTCGGCGTCGGACCCGGTGTCGCGGCTCTCCGGCAGCAGGTGGGCCAGGAGCTTGTCCCCGCCCATTCCCACCGAGCGGTGGATGCTGGCCATGGGGACGTCGTAGCCGGCCTGCCGGAAGGCCCGCCACCACGCGAGGGTGTGGATGTAGCTGGAATCCACCAGCGTCCCGTCAACGTCGAAGAGGACCGCGGCCCGGCGCCGGCCGCCGGCGTCAGTGGTGGGCACGGGTGCGCTTCGTCGCCGCGAGGGTGCCCCCGGAAAGGGAGGAGCCGCGTCCTGCGCCGCCGCCGGTGCGCCGCTTGGCCATGGAGGCCAGGAGGGCGGACTGACCGTCGCCGCTGCGGTCGCGGATCAGGCCGGTGCCGGCGATTTCCCGGGCCTGGGCGATGCCGGCCACGGCGGCCCGCTTGGTCGGGAACGTCACCGAGACGGCCATCAGGCTGCCGGTGGCGTCCATCATCCTGATCCGGTAGCCGCCGTCGGGCGCATCCACGAGCTCGAAATATCCAGCCATTGCAGACTCCTTCAATCCAGCACCCCGGGCGGGGATATTAGTAAGTATACTTATCTAAGCTCTGGAGAAAAGTCAGGTTCCGGCGGCAGCCCGCGGGCCGTCGTTCAGGTCAGCGGGCGGCCTCCTGAAGCTGGAGCGCGCTCCGCACCAGCGCGAAATGGCTGAAGGCCTGGGGTGTGTTCCCGAGTTGCCGCGCCGCCGAGACGTCCCACTCTTCACTGAGGAGTCCGACGTCGTTGCGCAACGCCACCAGCCGCTCGAAGAGCTCTTTCGCCTCCCGCCGCCGGCCCGCCCCGAGCAGCGCCTCCACCAGCCAGAAGGAGCAGGCGAGGAAGACGCCCTCGCCGCCGGGAACCCCGTCGTCGCTCTTCTCCGGCCGGTAGCGCAGGACAAAACCGTCGTGGGTCAATTCGCGCTGGACGGCGTCGATGGTGCCCACCACCCGGGGGTCGTCGGGCGGCAGGAAGCCCACACGCGGGATCAACAAGAGGCTGGCGTCCAGCTCCGGACGCCCGTACGACTGGACGAAGGTGTTGCGCCCGGCGTCGAACCCGTGGGCCATCACGTCAGCGTGGATGGTGTCACGGAGTTTTTCCCAGCGGTCCGCGGGGCCGGGGAGGCCGAAGTCCCGCACGCCCTTGACCATCCGGTCCGCCGCCACCCAGGCCATGACCTTCGAGTGGGTGAAATGCCGGCGCGGACCCCGCATCTCCCAGAGCCCGTTGTCCGGCTGGTCCCACGCCGTCTCCAGGTGCTCCATAAGGGCGATCTGGACATCCCAGGCGTCGTCGCCGTCCTGCAGCAGTGCGCTCCGGGTCAGGGCCAGGCAGTCCAGCACCTCGCCCCAGACGTCCAGCTGCAGCTGCCCGGCCGCGGCGTTGCCGATCCGCACCGGCGCCGACCCCTCGTAGCCGGCCAGCCAGTCGATGGTGGTCTCCGGGAGCCGGCGCTCGCCATGGAGGCCGTACATGATCTGCAGGTCGGCCGGGTCGCCCGCGACGGCCCGGAGCAGCCAGTCGCGCCAGGCCGCGGCTTCCTCGGAGTAGCCGGAGGCGAGCAGCGCCTGGAGGGTCAGGGTCGCGTCCCGAAGCCAGCAATAGCGGTAGTCCCAGTTGCGCTGGCCGCCTATTTCCTCCGGCAGGGACGTGGTGACCGCCGCCACGATCCCGCCGGTGGGGGCGTACGTGAGGGCCTTGAGGGTGATGAGTGAACGCAGTACGGGCTCGCGGTACGGACCGGTGATTTTGCATTTGTCGGACCACTCCTGCCAGAAGGATTCGGTGGCGGCGAGTACGCCTTCCGGGTCCACCGCCCGCGGACGGCCGAGGTGGCTGGGCGCCCAGGTCAGCACGAAGGGAATCCGCTGGCCAGCCGTGACGGTGAACTCGCTGGCGGTCTGCATGTGCTCGCCCCGGAGCGGGGCATCGGTGACCAGATAGGCGGCATCCGGGCCGGCCACCGCGTGGATGCCGTGCTGGTCGTGGCGGACCCACGGGACGATTTCGCCGTAATCGAAGCGCAGCGAAAGTTCGCCGCGCATCGGCACGCTCCCGCGGATGCCTTCGACGATCCGCACAATGTCCGCCGCGCCGTCGCGCGGTGACATAAAGTCGATCACTTTGACCTTGCCGTCCGGGGTTTCCCATTCGGTCTCCAGGATCAGGCTGTTCTCGCGGTAGCGGCGCCGCGTGCATTCGCCGCCGGAGGCCGGTGCGAGGAGCCAGCGGCCGGCCTCGGGTGTGTCCAGCAGGGCGTTGAAACACGCCGGCGAGTCGAAGCGGGGCAGGCAGAGCCAGTCGATGGAGCCTTCGGTGCTGATCAGAGCGGCGGTGTGGAGGTCGCCCACCATTGCGTAATCCTCGATGCGTGCCATGGGTCTTACAGTGCCATACGACCCCGCGCCACAGGGCCACGGGTGGCCGTGCCGCTCCGTGCCGGTGGTCCGCGGCCCGCTGCCCTGTGAAAGAGTGGAGGCATGGACATGGCGTCGCAGGAACCCCGGCAGGAACCAACGCAGCCCCGGAAGATCTCGGGCAGCCAGGCGTTCAGGTTCGCCCATCTGGTCTCGGATACCGTCAACCACCTCCGGCTGAAAATGGCGAGGCGCTGGAAGTTCGCCCCGCAGACCATCGCCTACCAGGGGTACGGGTCCACCGAGTGGGTGCGGGTCCTGGGCCGGGTGCTGCTCACCAGCAAACCGACGCCCGGCAGCCGGGCCGAGCAGGCGGCGCAGAACGGCAACCAGAACATCCGCGGCTGGCGCGCGTTCACGTCCGTCCCCATCCAATTCGTGGATGTGGACATCGAGATCGGCGGCACCACCACCCGGGTCCAGGCCGACCGCGGCGGCCTGGTGGACACCGTGGTGCCGGTGGCGCTTGCCCCCGGCTGGCACACGGCAGTGCTGCGCGCCGCGGGCACGGAGCCGGCGGAGGCAAAGATCTACGTCATCGCGCCCGAGACCACCCTGGGCATCGTCTCCGACATTGACGACACGATTATGGTCACGGCCCTTCCCCGGCCGTTCCTGGCGCTGTGGAACACGTTCGTCCTCAACGAACGGGCCCGGATGGCGACCCCCGGCATGGCGGTCCTGATGGACCGGCTGCGGGTGGAGCATCCCGAGGCGCCGGTGATCTACCTTTCCACGGGCCCGTGGAACGCGGCCCCCACCCTGGCCCGCTTCATCACCCGCAACATGTACCCCTCCGGCACCCTGCTGCTGACCGACTGGGGCCTGACCCACGACCGCTGGTTCCGCAGCGGCCAGGACCACAAGCGCCGGAACCTGGAACTGCTGGCCAAGGAGTTCCCCAACATGCGCTGGCTTCTCTTTGGCGACAACGGCCAGCACGACGAGGCGATCTATTCGCAGTTCGCCCGGGACCACGGCGACAAGGTGGCGGCCATCGGCATCCGCCAGCTCTCCGCGGGCGAGGCCGTGCTGGCCGGCGGCCACTCGGAGAGCGGCGACCACACCGGTTCAGCGGTCCCGTGGGTCTACTCGCCGGACGGCGCCGGCATGGCTACCCGTCTGCAGGAGCTCCACATCCTTTAGCCTGCTGCGGCCGGTTCCGCGCCGGCGGCCGGGGGTTCGACGACGGCGGCTGGTTCAGCGGCTGGGGCCGGCTCTACGGCAGGTTCGACGACGGCGGCTGCAGCCTTCGACCGGGCGGCCATCAGTTCCCGGAGCCAGTAGAAGGACGCTTTGGGCGTGCGCGCCATGGTGTCACGGTCCACGTGAAGCAGGCCGAACTGCTGCTTGTAGCCGGCGGACCATTCAAAGTTGTCCATCAGGGACCAGATGTAATAACCGCGCAGGTCGATCGACTCTGCGGCGCCGCCGGGCGAGGTCGCCTCGATGGCCGCGCCGATGTGCTCGGCGAGGTACCGCACGCGGCGCTCATCCGGGACCACCAGCCGGCCTTCGGCGTCGTGGATCTCCAGGTCTTCGAAGCTCGCACCGCCCTCGGTGATGTAGACCGGCGGCAGTTCCGGGTAGCGTTCGGCCATTTCCGCGAGCGCCACGGCCATGTAGTCCGGCTTGATCGGCCAGCCATAGGCGGTGATCTCGGTGTCCGGGAAACTCTCGACGTGGAACGGGGTGGCGCCGCCTCCGCCGTTGAGGTCGTTCCCCATGGCTTCCGCCATCCCCTCCGGCACGGTGCCCTCACCGGGCCCGGCAGCCACGCGGGTAGGCATGTAATAGTTCAGCCCGTAGAAATCCAGCGGCTGCGAGATCAGCTCCATGTCCTCCTTGGACGGGCTGAAGGAGGAGAAGAAGGTGGCGGCACGGATGGCGTCCGGGTACTTGCCCAGCAGCACGGGGTCGGCGTAGAGGCGGTTCTGTGCCATGTCCATCAGGCCTGCACTGACCTTGTCCAGTGGGTTGACGGTGGCGGGGACCATCGGCGAATACACGTTGGTCAGGCCGATTTCGCCGGGAACCTTGGCCGCCCGCAGTGCCTGCATCGCCAACCCGTGGCCCAGCAGCTGGTGGTGGACGCTGGGGAGGGCCTTGAGCATGTGGGCTTCACCCGGGGAATGCACGCCCAGCATGTAGCCGTTGGCGCTGACGGTGGCCGGTTCGTTGATGGTTACCCAGCGGGCCACCCGGTCCCCGTAGGCTGTGGCGGCAATCGCGGCGAACTCCCCCAGCCGGTAGGCGGTGTCCCGGTTCATCCAGCCGCCGGCCTCGTCCAGTTCCAGCGGGGTATCCCAGTGGTAGAGCGTGGCCATCGGTGCGATGCCGTTGGCCAGCAGCAGGTCGATCAGCCGGTCGTAGAAGTCCAGGCCCTTGGGATTGACCGGGCCGCTGCCGCCGGGCTGGATCCGCGGCCAGGACAGCGAGAACCGGTAGGAGTCGATGCCCAGGTCCTTCATCAGGGCCACGTCTTCGGGCATCCGGTGGTAGTGGTCGCAGGCCATGGCGGGGCTGTGGTCATCGACAATCGTGCCGGGCTTCGCGGCGAACATGTCCCAGCCGGAGGGTCCGCGGCCGTCCTCGTCCAGCGCCCCCTCGATCTGGAAGGCGGCGGTCGCCACGCCCATGGTGAAACCGGATGGCAGCAGTGCGGCCAGGTCGTGGGCGGAAGCGTTCATTGGCGGATCCCCTATGCAGTTGCGCTGGTAGTGGATTGATTTTAGGCCCCGCCGGGAGCCCGCGCCACACACGGCGCGTCAGCATGGTCCGCGTGCCGTCGTGCCGTGGCCGCACCGCCCTCAGCCAGCGGCTTCGGTGCCGAAGAGGAACTCCTTGGCGTGGGCCACCGCCTTCCTAAAGGCGTCGTTCCGCAGGCCCAGCAACTGGTCTCCGTCCTCTGCCGCGGGCTCGAGGTAGCCGGTGAACCCGGGCCGGAGCACCCAGATGTCCCCGGCCGGCGGCAGGTAGAACACCCCGAATGAGCGGTGCTGGCTGTCCTCCGCGGCCCAGACCGGCACCACGGCCAGGGCCGCCCCGGTGTCCACGTTGATCCACTGCGCCCGCGGAAGGGGCAGTTCGTGCGCTTCCGGGTCGAGGAACGGAGCGGTGCCCTCGCCCCAGCGTTCTTCGAACCTTTCATGGAAGACCGGCATCAGGTGTGAATCGTAGCGCCGCCACGCGCTCATGGCTGTACTCCTTATCCCCCGGGCGGCGGGAACCGGCGGCGGCGCGGGGAAGATACCGCCGCGCCGCCGCCGGCCGCTATTGTCCGACTTCCTGCAGTTCGTCCCGTGCGTGGGTGATCTCGATCTTCCGCGGCTTGGCTTTCTCCATGACCGGTATGCGCAGGGTCAGGACGCCGTCGGCATAGGTCGCCTTGACTGCATCCGTGTCCAGCGTGTCGCCCAGGATGAGCTGGCGGCTGAAGACTCCCCGGGGCCGCTCCGAGGCGATGAGCTCAACGCTGGGCTGGGTCGCGTCGGCCCGTTCGGCCCGTACGGTGAGCACGTTGCGTTCGATATCCAGATCCACCGAGTCGACGTTGACGCCCGGGAGGTCAAAGGCGACGACGAATTCGCCCTGTTCCTGCCAAGCGTCCATCGGCATGGCAGCGGGCCGCGCAGTGGTTCCAAAAACCTGCTGGGTCAGCCGGTCCAGCTCACGAAACGGATCCGTACGCATCAACATCATTTCCCACTCCTTCATGTGAGATCTCGAAATTTTCGCTGTATCCGGCCATCGATTATCTGTTCTGTCGGATATAGATTTTTTATAGCACCGGTGCGACACTGAGGCAAGGGGTTTTTCGGGAACGAAAGGGCGGCAGATGGCGGCACAGGAGTCCGGCGTCGGGGTCTACGCGATCTCCGTCGTGGCACAAATGGTCGGAACCGGCCCGCAGAACATCAGGCTGTACGAGCGCAAGGGACTGCTCACGCCGGACCGCACGGCCGGCGGCACCCGGCAGTACAGCGAGCTGGACCTGTTGGTGCTGCGGCGCATCAGCGGCCTCCTCGCGGAGGGCCTGAACCTCGCGGGGGTGGCCAAGGTGCTGGAACTGGAGGCCGCCAACGCCAGGCTTCGGGCCGAGCTGAAGCGGAGCAGGGCGCGCTGAACAGCCAGGCGCCCTGCCGTGCCGCCACTACTCGGCGACGTTCTCCTCTTTGGAGAGTTCCCCGGTGATCGGCTCGCCCTCAATCCGGGCCGTCCGCCACGTGTCGAGCAGGATGACTGCGCCGAGGACCACGAAGGAGATGGACAACGAAGCCAGGGCGTCGGTGGTCCAGTGATAGCCGAGGTAGAGCCGGCTCACTGCGGCGAAGAAAATGCCGACGCCGGCCACCACGAAGCCCACGACGGCGGACTTGGGATTCGAGCGTCGGGAAAAGATCAGGAACGTTGTGACCAGCAGGAAGTCACAGGCCCCGAGGACGTGTCCGGACGGGAAGGAGAACGTGGTGTCCGCGCCGAAGAGCATAAGATCCACCGGCGGACGGTGCCGCTCGACGATATGCCCGATGAGCTGGGCCAGGATGACGCCGGTCAGCATCGCTCCGGCAAGGACCATCGGCCGCCAGGCGTGCTTGGCGAACAAGCCCCAGGCGACCGTGAACACCAGGATGATGATGGGCAGCCCGATCGGGCCGAAGACAATCGCCAGGATGATCATGATGGTGGTGGTCGGTTCACCGCGGAGAGTGACCAGGCCGGAGCGCACCGGCTCATCCACGACGCTGATCCCGCCGTGCGTCAGGACGCTGACCAGGATAAAGGTGAACAGCACGGCGCCGACGATCATCAGTCCGACGGCGGTCCGGTACAGGTTCCGGCGCGCCCCGGCCTCCATGTAGCGCTCCTCCACCACAAACTTGTCGTGGAAAACCCGCCACCAGCCGGACGATTTCCCGGTCTCTTGCTCTGCCATTCCCGCATCCGCCTCTGCACCGTGTGTTGACATTCCCACCGTGAAGAATATCCCCGTTTCCCGCCAGCGGCCGCTTCGGGGCTCCGGCCGCACCGCGCCGCACCCGCCGGTACCCTGAGGCCATGGGCATTATGAATGAACTGATCAACCCGGGGGTGGTCGGCTCATTGGGGCGGATCCTCGCCGCGGCCTCCCCCGGCACCGGGTTCACGCACCTCGCCGGAGCTGCCCGGCAGCTTGATGACCTGAGCCTGCGCGGGCGCACCGACCTGCTCAGCGGCGCGCTCCTTGAGGACCTGCCCGCCGGATACGCCCCGGCGGCCGCAGTGTTCCGCCGGGCGCTGGCGGACCCGGAATTCACCGGGTGGATGATCTGGCCGGTCAGCGAGGCGGCTGCCGCCCTGGCGCTCGCCGGGACGGAGCCGGGAGACTTCGAGGACTGCCTGTCCCTGCTGGCCGAGCTGACCCCGCGCCTGACGTCCGAGTTCGCGATCCGGCGGCTCCTGGCCGCAGACCTCGACCGCGCCCTTGCCGTCGCGGCCGGCTGGACCGGCCATCCCGACTGGCACGTCCGCCGGCTCGCCAGCGAGGGGACCCGGCCCTACCTGCCGTGGGCCGTCCGCGTTCCCGGGCTCACGGCCCGGCCCGAGGCCACCCTGCCCCTCCTGGACGCCCTGTACCGGGACCCGGTGGAGGATGTCCGCCGGTCGGTGGCCAACCACCTGAACGATCTCGCCCGCCACGCCCCGGAGGAGGTGGTGGCCACCGCCGCCGGCTGGATGGCCGCCCCGGACGCCCAGACCGCCAGGGTGGTCCGCCACGGCCTGCGGACCCTGATCAAGAAGGCCCACCCCGGCGCCCTGCAGTTGCTGGGCTTCCCGCCGGCCTCGCTCACCGTCACCGCCCTGCGGCTCGACCGCGCTGTGGTGGAACTGCCCGGCGAGCTGGGGTTCGATTTCGATGTGGCCAACACCGGGTCAGCGGAGGCCCGCATCGCCGTCGACTACGTGGTGCACTACGCCAAAGCCAACGGCACACTCGCGGACAAGGTGTTCAAGCTCGGGACGGCCGTCCTGGGGCCGGGTGAATCGAAGACGTTCACGAAGCGTCACGCCTTCCGCCAGATGACCACCCGGGTCCACCATCCCGGCGCTCATTCAGTCCAGCCGCAGGTCAACGGGGTGAGGTACCAGTCGGCCGGATTCACGGTCCTGACCTAGGCCCACGGGCACGTCGCGTGGTGATTTGACTCACATTTAAACGAGACGTAATCTCGCTTCAGCCGCGGACGCCGCGGCCACCCTTCCAGGAAAGACAGTGCGATGACGACAGCAAGCGACTGCATCGAGATCCAGGTCGAAAACCGACTCCTGCTGGACGACCGGCTCAATGACGCCGTCCTCGGGCTGCAGCGGCTGGCCATGCTGACGGGCACCCACGGCATCCTGCTGACACGGCACAAACCCGGGCACTACACGGCAGCACTCTCGGACCAGGTTCCCTTCGGAATGACCCGGGAAATCGTCCACTAGACGGCAAGCCTTAACGACCCCGCAGTGTTTTGCTGCGCCGCCGGTGGCGGACTATTACCAGTCGTGAACCGTGCCGTCGACGAGCCGGTTGTAGGGCAGGTAGGCCTGCTGGTACGGGAACGCAGCGGCGGCCTCCTCGTTGAACTCGACGCCGATGCCGGGCTGGTCCCCCGGGTGCAGGTACCCGTCCACGAACGTCATGGACTGCTCGAAGACCTCGTTGGTCTTGTCCGAGTGCTGCATGTATTCCTGGATGCCGTAGTTGTGGATGGCCAGGCCCACGTGGAGCTGCGCGGCGAACCCGACCGGGGAAATATCGGTCGGCCCGTGGAACCCGGACTTGATCTGGTACTGGGCGGCGAAGTCCATGACCTTCTTCAGCGGGCTGATGCCGCCGAAATGCGTGGACGCGGCACGGACGTAGTCGATCAGCTGCTCTTTGATGATGGTCTGGTAGTCGTACACGGTGTTGAAGATTTCGCCGATCGCCAGCGGGGTGGTGGTGTGCTGCCGGACCAGGCGCAGCGCCTCCTGGTTCTCCGCCGGGGTGCAGTCCTCCAGCCAGAAGAGGTCGTAGGGCTCCAGCGCCTTGCCCAGCTTCGCGGCCTGGATCGGGGTCATCCGGTGGTGGCCGTCGTGCAGCAGCGGGATCTCCGGGCCGAACTCGTTCCGGACGGCTTCGAACACCGTGGGCAGGTGCCGCAGGTACGCCCGGGTGTCCCAGTCCTCCTCCTGCGGGAACGCCCCGCGTCCGGCCGGTTCGTAGTCGTACCGTTCCCCGGAGGCCTGCGCCTGGGCCGCGACGCCGTAGACGGCCTTGATTCCGGGCACGGCGGTCTGGATCCGGATGGATTTGTAGCCGAGCTCCAGGTGCTCGCGGACGGAGTCGAAGAGGGACTCCAGGTCCGAACCCGACGCATGGCCGTAGGCCCGCAGCCCGTTCCGGGACGCCCCGCCCAGCAGCTGGTAGACCGGCATCCCGGCCAGCTTGCCCTTGATGTCCCACAGGGCCATGTCCACCGCCGCGATGGCGGCCATGGTCACCGGCCCGCGGCGCCAGTAGGAGGACCGGTACAGGAACTGCCAGGTGTCCTCGATCCGGTGCGGATCCTTGCCGATCAGCAGCTGCGCGACGTGCTCCTTCAAGTACGCGGCCACCGCGAGTTCCCGCCCGTTCAGCGTCGCGTCCCCGATGCCGGTAACACCGTCCTCGGTGGTGATCCGTAACGTCACGAAGTTACGGGAGGGGCTTGTCACGAAGACTTCAGCGGCAATGATTTTCACAGCAGATCCAGGCTTTCGGTGTGGGCCGGAGCGATTCCGGGCAGGGTGGGTATTAGCGGTGGGTGCTGCCGTCCGGGGCTGCACCCAGCAGGGCCAGCTCGGCGGCGCTCGGCAGGCCGTCGCAGTCCCCGTGGGTGCTGACGGCAAAGGCGCCGGCCAGGGTTCCGCGGCGCAGGCGTTCGGCGACGTCGCCGCCGTCGAGCAGCGCGGACAGGTAGCCGGCGGTAAAGGCGTCCCCGGCGCCCACGGTGTCCACGCTGGTCACCGGGACGGCGGGGGCTTCGCAGCGGCCGTCCGCGGTGTAGACACCGGCTCCGGCGGCGCCGCGCTTGACCACCACTTCGCGGACACCCTGCCCGAGGAGTGCGGCGGCAGCGGCCTGCTCGGCGTCGTCTCCCCCGGTTCCGCCGGCGGCCGTGCGGCCGCCGGCAACCAGTTCGAGTTCGTCGTCGGAGGCGACCAGGACGGTGGCGTGCCGGGCCAGCGGGGTCAGCACGGCGCGGGCCTCGTCGCGGGACCAGAGTTTGCTGCGGTAGTTCACGTCGAGTGAGACCACCAGGCCCTCGGCGGCGGCCCGCGCGGCGGCATATTCGACGGCGCGGCGGGCGTCGGGGCTGAGTGCGGCGGTGATGCCGGTCAGGTGCAGGGCCCGGGGTCCGGCGGTGAAGGCCCGGTCCACGTCCTCGCGGCTGATCGTCGATCCGGCGGACCCCGCCCGGTAGTAGAAGGCCCGGCTGAGGTCCGCGGTGCGCCGTTCGAGGAACATCACGCCGGTGGACCGGGCCGGGTCCACCCGGTGCTGTACCGCGATTCCCTCGCTGCGGAGCTGGCGCAGGATGAATTCGCCGTGCGGGTCGGCGCCGAGCACGCCGGCCCAGGCAACGCTATGGCCCAGCCGGGCGACGCCGACGGCCACGTTGGATTCCGCCCCGGCCACGTGCATGCCCAGGCTGCCGCCGGCGGACAGCGGGCCGGCCGAACGCAGGGACACCATCGATTCCCCGAGCGTGAGCAGATCCACGCTCACCGTGCCGTCCCGGCGGCGTGCCGGCCGTGTTCCGCGGCGAGACTGACGAAGGCGCGGGCCCTCTCACGGACCGGTTCGAGGTCGCCGCCGGAGCCTGCGTCGCCAAACAGCGGGCCGCCGAGTCCGACGGCGATCGCGCCGGCGCTCCAGTACCCGGCGGCTTCGCCGAGTCCGACCCCGCCGACGGCGATGAACGGGATGTCGGGGAATGGATCGCGGAGCGCCTTCAGGTAGCCGGGGCCGCCGATGGAGGCCGGGAAGAGTTTCACCGCGGTGGCGCCGCGGTTCATGGCTTCGTAGGACTCGCTGGGTGTCAGGGCCCCGGCCAGGATGGGGATGCCGAGCCGGGCGGATTCCTGGATGGAGTCCGCCAGCGACGGGGTGACCATAAACTGGCCGCCGGCGCCGGCCACGTCCTCCACATCGGCGGCGGTGAGGACGGTGCCTGCCCCGACGAAGCAGCCGGCGGGTGCCGCTGCCCGGACGGTGCTGATCGCGGCCAGCGCCCCCGGGGTGGTGAGGGCGATCTCGACGTAGCGGAAGCCCTCCTCCATGGCCACCAGGGCCGCCTTGGCGGCGGCTCCGCCGTCGGTGCCGCGCACGATCGCGACCAGGCGGGTCTCGCGGATCCCGGCCAGCAGGAGCTCGGGGGTGATGTCGGTGCTCATGTGGTTCACCATTCTGCGAAGGCGCCGTCGGAGTGGCGCCAGACGGGTCCGCGCCAGGCATGCCCGCGTTTGTCCGCGGCGCGGACCACGGCCTCGTCGATCTCGATGCCGAGGCCCGGTCCGGTGAGCCGTTCGATGTGCCCGTCAACGAACTTCAGCGGGGTTTTGTCCACCACGTAGTCCAGGACCTCGGCGCCCTGGTTGTAGTGAATGCCGATGCTTTGCTCCTGGATCAGGAAGTTGGGGGTGGCGAAACCGACCTGCAGGCAGGCGGCCAGGGCCAGCGGTCCCAGGGGGCAGTGCGGGGCCAGCTGGACCTCGTAGATTTCGGCGAGCGAGGCGATCTTGCGGACCTCGGTGATGCCGCCGGCGTGGGAGAGGTCCGGCTGGGCCACGGCGATGCCGGCCTGCAGCGCGGGCAGGAATTCCTGCCGGCTGTAGAGCCGCTCACCGGTGGAGACCGGCGTCGTGGTCGAGGACGTGAATTCCCGCAGCAGGTGGGTGTTCTCCGGAACCACGGGTTCTTCGAGGAAGAACGGCCGGTACGGTTCCAGCAGCGGCGCCACCCGCCTGGCGTTGGCCAGGCTGAAGCGTCCGTGGAAGTCGACGGCGACGTCGCGGTGCTCGCCCAGGACCTCGCGGGCGGCTGCGACCCGGCGGACGACGCCGTCGAGCTCCGCGACGGAGGCGATCGGGCTCATCCGGCCGCTGGCGTTCATCTTGACCGCGGTGAGTCCGACCTCCAGCTGCGCGCTGATCTGGTCCGCCACCTCGTTCGGTTCATCGCCGCCCACCCAGCCGTACATCCGGATCCGGTCGCGGACGTGGCCGCCCAGGAGCTGGTGCACGGGGGCGTTGAAGTGCTTGCCGGCGATGTCCCACAGGGCCTGGTCCAGGCCGGATACCGCGCTGGCCAGGATGGGCCCGCCGCGGTAGAAGGAGCCCTTGGTCATGACCTGCCAGTGGTCCTCGATGCGGAGGGCGTCGTTGCCGATGAGCAGTTCGGAGAGCTGTTCGACGGCGGTGCGCACGGTTTCGCTGCGGCCCTCGCAGCTGGCCTCGCCCCAGCCGACGATGCCGCTGTCGGTTTCGATCCGGACGAATAGCCACCGCGGCGCGACGAGGAAGGTTTCAATCCTGCTGATGAGTGTCATGTGCTGCCTAGCCCTTGGTCGCCCCGGCGGTGAGGCCGGAGACGATGTACTTCTGCGTGAAGAGCGCAATGATCATGATCGGGATGGTGACCACGGTGGCCGCCGCCATCAGTCCGCCCCAGTCGATGCTGGCGTAGGAGACGAAGTCGAAAATGGCCACCGGCAGGGTCTTGGTTTTGGAGCCGGAGAGCACCAGGGCGAACATGAAGTTGTTCCACGAGAAGATGAAGGACAGGATCCCTGCCGTGGCGATCCCGGAGACGGAGAGCGGCAGCGTGATGCGGCGGAAGGCGCCGATGGGAGTCAGGCCGTCCACCTGGGCCGATTCCTCCAGCTCGAGCGGCAGCGAATCGAAGTAGCTCATCATGATGTAGACGATCAGCGGGAGCGCGACGAACATGTGGCTGAGGATCAGCACCTCGAAGCCGCCCACCATTTTCAGGTTGGAGAAGACGTAGTACCAGGGCACCAGCAGGGATACGCCGGGGATGACGCGGGCCATCAGGACCACCAAAGCCGAACGATGCATGGTGAAGCGGCTCATCGCGTACGCGGCCGGGACGCCGAGGACCAGTGACAGCGCGGTGGAGACAAAGGCCACCCAGAAGCTGTTGAAGATGAAGATGAAGTAGTTGTTCCGCTGCAGCACGTTGGCGTAGTTCTCGCCCGTGGGGGTGAAGAGGAACGATTTGGCGGTGTCGTAGATGTCCACGTTGGTCTTGAACGAGGCCAGCAGCATCCAGAACAGCGGCGCGACCAGGAACAGCACCACGGCCACCAGGGCAACCACCCGGAACACTTTGTAGGCGCGGGTGCCCAGCGGCTTGCGGCGGCGCGGGGCCGGGGCGGGACGGGTCCCGGAGGTCTGGGATTGGGTCAGGACGGTCATTTGCTTACCGCTTTCTTGCGCATGGTCAGCAGCCACATGGTGCCGATGATGATCATGAAGAACAGGATCAGCACCGCGGAGGAGAGCCCGTACTGGTTGTAGTCGAAGCTCAGGCCGTAGGCGTAGACGTTGAGCGTTTCCACCTCGTGGAAGGATCCGCCGCCCTTGCCCTTGGTGGCGTAGAGGATGTCGAAGGTCTTCAGGGCGTCGATGCCCCGGAGCAGGATGGCGACGATCACGGTCGGCATCATCAGCGGCAGGGTGACGAAAAAGAAGCGCTGGAACGCGTTGGCGCCGTCCATCCGTGCGGCCTCGTCCGGCTCTTCGGAGAGCGAGGTCAGGCCGGCGAGGAGGATCAGCACCACCATGGGGGTCCACTGCCAGATGTCCATAAAGATGGTGGTGCCCAGCGCGGTGTCCTGGCCGGAGAGCCACGGCTGCGGCGGGATGCCGATCATGCCCAGGAGCTGGTTGACGAAGCCGATGTTGGGGTCGAAGATCAGCCGCCACATCATGCCGACGGCCACGGGGGTGGCGACGAGCGGCAGCAGGATGGCCACGCGGACCCACTTTTCACCGCGGAACGGGCGCCAGAGCAGCAGGGCGATGCCCATGCCCAGAACAACCTCGCACACCAGGGCGACGCCGGTGAAGGACAGGGTACGTCCGACGGCGGGCCAGAACCGTTCGACGTCGGAGAGTACCGTCAGATAGTTCTCCAGGCCGATGAACTCGGTGGCGGCGCGGACCGAACCCTGCGAGTCGGTGAGGCTCAGGTAGAGCGTCCAGGCGAGCGGGAAGACGATCAGGACGCCCACGAAGATCATGGCCGGCGCGGCGAAAAGCCACTTGCGGTGCCGGTTGGCCCAGGCGGAGAAGTTCTCGCGGGGGCCCGGGGTAGGCGCCGCGCCGCGCTTCGCGCCGCTGGTGGTGCCGCGGGAGGTGTTCAGTACAGACATGGTTCACCTAAGGAGTTGGGGGTGAAGTGAAGAGCGTGGCCCGGCGGGGCGGCGGCTTGGGCAGCCGCCCCGCCGGGCGTGGTGCGTGAAGCAGGGTGCGCCGGGGCGCTACTTCTTTTCGCTGTCCAGGAACTTCTGGAAGGCGTCGTTGGCCGTGTCAGCCGCTGCGGAGGCATCGGAGCCGGTGATGGTGGCTACGATCGGGCCGCCGACGATCTCGCGGGCCTTGCCGACGGTGATGACGAGCGGACGGTCGTGGCCCACGCCAACCTTGGCACTGGCGGCGATGGCCTCGGCCAGGTCCTTCGGGTAGGTGGACGTTCCGGCCGGGTCGGCCCAGACGGAGGCACGCGGGCCGGGGACGCCGGCCTTCTGTGCCGCCAGCGTGCGTTCCTTGCTGGTGGCCCACTGGATGAACTTCCAGGCGTTGTCCTGGTTGCCCGAGGCCTGGTTGACGCCGAGGGCCCACGACGGGATGTTGTACGGCTTGGAACCGGCGGGGCCGGCGGGCAGGGCAGCGAAGCCGACCTTGTCCGAGACCTTGGACTTGGCCGGGTCGGTGGCGTTCTTGTAGAGCGAGTCGGCTTCGGTGTAGAAAGCGGCCTTGCCCTGGGTGAAGATGGCCATCGCCTCGGGCCAGCTCATGTCGGTGCTGACGTTCTTGGGGCCGTAGTTCTTGATCAGGCCGCCGTAGTAGGCGTACGCCTTCTTGGCCGCGTCGCTGTTCACGGCGGACTTGCCCTGGGCGTCGGTGAAGTCACCGCCGAAGCTGTAGAGGAAGCTGGAGAACTGGGTCACGGCGGCGGACTTGCCGGTGCGCGCTACGAAGCCGGCGGTGTCCGGGTTGGCGGCGGCGATCTTCTTGGCTGCGGCTTCGAGCTCTTCCATGGTCTTGGGGACCTGGACTCCGGCGGCCTGCAGCAGGTCCTTGCGGTAGTAGAGCACTTCGCGCTCGGTGATGATCGGGACGCCGACAACCTTGCCGTCCGCGGTGGTGGCCTTGACGGGGCCCTCCTGGTAGTCCTTCCAGTCCCAGTTGGCGTCGGAGGAGACCTTGGACGTCAGGTCGGCGAGGTAGCCGTTCTTAGCGAACGCTTTACCTTCCTGGAGCGGGCGGTACATCATGACGTCGATTTCGTCGCTGCCGGCGTTGAGCTTGACGTTGTACTGGTCCGAGAGCTGGTCCTCGCCCAGCTGGGTGAGCTCTACCTTGAGGCCGGTGGCCTTCTCGAACTCGGGGATGGCTGCCTTGATACCTTCAGTCCACACGTGGTTGGCCAGGGTGACCCGGACGGTGCCGGCGGCCTTGGCGTCGCCGCCGCCACCACCGCAGGCGGTCAGCCCGAGTGAGAGCGCGGCGGCTACGGCCGCGTACTTCACAATTGAACGTCGCTTCATTACGACTCCCTTGTCTTCAGGGCCGGATCAACGTCCAGCCGCCCGCGGATGCATCTTTACATCTGCTCTGGAGCGATCTTAGATAAATAAAGCAGACTTAAACAACCCCTTGCGCTCACCCGTATGATTTATTTATGCAAACCCCAAAGGCGGAGTCTTCAGCAGACCTGCACTCAGTGCTCGTCCAGAGCCTGGGGCTCGCCATTGCCGAGGGGACCCTGGCGCCGCACTCGATTCTGCGGCTGGACGAGCTTGAGGCGCAGCACAGTGTTTCGCGGTCCGTGGTCCGGGAAGCAACCCGCGTCCTGTCGTCCATGGGAATGCTGGAATCACGGCGCCGGCTGGGCACGGTGGTGCGGCCGGAAGAGTCCTGGAACCTCTATGACCCGCAGGTGATCCGCTGGCGGCTGGCGTCCTCCCGCCGGGTGGACCAGCTGCGGGCGCTCAACGAACTCCGCGGCGCCGTCGAACCACAGGCCGCCCGGCTTGCCGCCGAACGCGCCTCCTGGGATACCGGCAGCGACCTCGTCGCTCAGGCCGCACGGCTCTGGGCAGCGGGCCAGCGCGGCGACCAGGACGAGTTCCTGCGGCTGGACATCGAATTCCATGCCTCCGTGCTGCGGGCCTCGGGCAACCCCATGTTTTCCCAACTGCACAACCTCGTTGCCGAGGTCCTCACGGGCCGTACCGAGCACGGCCTGATGCCGCAGCTGCCGCAGCACGAGGCGCTCCAGCTGCACGTGGACGTCGCCAGCGCCATCCAGCGCGGCGAGATGGACCGGGCCCACGAGGCAATGCGCCGGATCGCGGAGCAGTCCACCGAGGAAATCGGCGACATCTGGTCCAGCCACCAGGGCACCGCCCCGTCCCAGTAACTCCGGTCCGGGGCCGGCGCAGCTCAGACCCGCGGCCTGGCCCCGCACCGACCCCGCGGCGCTGTTACCGGCCGCCCTCCAGCTTCCGGCTGCGCTGCTCCTGGGCCATCGGGCCGTACGGATAAACGCCGACGCGCGGCTGGCTGGCGTCGGTCAACCGCTGCGTCTCCTCCGGGGTGAGCCGGAGATCGGCGGCGGCCAGGTTGTCCGTGAGCTGGCTGGTGGTCCGTGCGCCCAGGATCACCGACGTGACCGCAGGCCGGTCCGCCAGCCACGCGAGTGCCACTTGGGAGGCGCTGACGCCGTGCCGTTCCGCGGTTTCCTGCACTTCGGCCAGGACCTCCCAGGTTTGCGGGTCCGCGTTGCGGGCCTCCCAGGCCTCCATGCCGCGTTTGGGGTTCTCGCCCAGCCTGGTGGCCCCGGCCGGCGGCTGGTCGCGCTTGTACTTGCCGGAGAGCCAGCCGCCGCCCAGCGGCGACCACGGCAGCAGGCCGATCCCGGCATCGAGCGAGGCCGGGACGATCTCGGATTCGATCTCGCGGACCAGCAGGCTGTACTGCGGCTGCAGCGTTACCGGGGCGCTCCAGCCGTGGGACTTAGCCACGTGGACGGCCTTGGTCAGCTGCCAGCCCAGGAAGTTGGAGAAACCGTAATAGGCAATCTTGCCGCTGGTCACCGCGTCATGCAGGAACCGGAGTGTCTCCTCCAGGGGCGTGACCGGATCCCACGCGTGCAGCTGGTACAGGTCGATCTGCTCGACGCCGAGGCGGCGCAGCGAGTCATCCAGGGCCCGGACCAGGTGCCGGCGCGAGGTGCCGACGTCGTTAGGGGCCTGCCCCATCGGGAAGCGGCCCTTGGTGGCCACCACGGCCCTGTCCCGGAACTCCGTCCTGTCCGCCAGCCAGCGGCCGATGATCTCCTCCGAGACCCCCGAACTGTAGACGTCGGCGGTGTCGATGAAGTTGCCGCCGGCCTCGAAGTACGTGTCCAGGATGGCGTGGGACTGTTCCTCGGTGGCTTCGGCGCCGAAGGTCATGGTGCCCAGCGCGTAGTTGGAAACAACGGCTCCGCTGTTGCCCAGGGTGCGGTATTGCATGGAACTCCTCAGTGGCAGGTGGATGGTGGCAGGTCGGTGGTGGACGGGACGTCAGTCCTCGGTCGGCGTCGTCCGGTTCGAATGGTAGGTCCGCCAGCTGTGCTCCGGAGCGAATCCCAGGAGCCGTTTGGCCTTGTCGATCGAGAGCATCGTCTCGTGCTCTCCGAGGTCCTTGACCACCTTGACGCGGGGAAACACTTCGGCCGCGAGCTCGGCACTGGACCGGCCCATCACCGTGTCCGCGTTGGCGATGATAAACGCCTCAAACCCCGGAGCGCCGTGCTCCAGCGCACGGGCCACCGCCTGGGCGCCGTCGCGGCCGTCGATGTAGCCCCAGAGGTTCCACTTGCGCAGCCGCGCGTCGGCGTCGAACGAGGGGAACTCCTCGTAGTCTTCCGGGTCCATCACATTGGAAAACCGCAGGGCGCTGATGCTCAGGGTGGGGTCCCAGCGGGTGAGTTGGATCGCCATCTGCTCCTCGAGGTGTTTGACCAGGGAGTAGGTACTTTCCGGCCGGGCCTGGTATTCCTCGTCCACCGGGATGTAGGGAGGGTCGACGTCGAATGGCAGTCCCAGGACCGTCTCGCTGGAGGCGTAGACGATCTTCTTGATCCCGGCACGGCGGGCGGCCTGGAACACGTTGTAGGTCGCCTGCATGTTGTTCTCGAACGTCGCGGCGTCCGGGGCGAGCCCCGGGGCGGGGATCGCCGCGAGGTGCACAATGGCGTCGAAGCCCTGGTGCCGGTCGTCCAGGCCAAGGATCACGTCCACCACCTGCCCGTAGTTGCGCAGGTCCACCCGGGTGAAGCCCGGTGAGCGGTCCCCGGACTGGTCCAGGTTGGTGACCTCATGGCCATCGTCGACGAGCCTGCGGACGACGCTCTTGCCGAGCTTTCCGCTTCCTCCGGTCACTGCAATTCTCATCAGGATCTCCTCGGTGCTGGGGACGGCTGCCGTGCCTCCACCCTAGAACGGAGTCCGGCCCCGTGCACCCCCGGCGCGGCGGGCCGGGGATGCAGGCAGGGCCGGCGGGCCGGGGATGCAGGCAGGGCCGGCCGGCCGCCGGCCCGCGGTGACCTTTGGCCCTAGGCACTCCCCGGGGACACCGGGCAGGGTGGGGGCCATGAGCGCAGACCAGCGGATCGTCGTGGGCGTGGACGGCTCCGAGTTTTCAACAAAGGCGCTCCGGCTCGCCGGGCGCATGGCCGCCAGCCTGAATGCCCCGCTGGAGGTCATCACGTGCCTTGGCACCTCGGACTTCTTCCTCGCTTCCCATCTTCCGGAGGAGCGCACCGCGTCTGCAGGCGAGCTGGAGGAGACGGCCACGCGCCTGGTGGAGGAGTCGCTGGAGCGGGCCTTCGGCGATGCCCGACCTGAGCAGCTCACCCGGCAGGTCAAGTTTGGTGCGCCGGCCAAGGTCCTGATCGAGGAGAGCAGGGACGCGCAGCTTTTGGTGGTGGGGCGGCGCGGCCGGGGCGGTTTCCTTGCGCAGGTGATGGGCTCGGTCAGCGGCGCCTGCGCCGCGCATGCCCAGTGCCCCGTGCTGGTGGTCGGCCAGGGCGCAGGCTAAGCCGCCGGGAGTAACTGCCGGACAAACCAGTCTCGGGCCAGGATGGCGGCTGCGGCCAGCGTTCCGGGCTCCTCGAACAGATGCGTGGCGCCCTGCACCACGGCGAGCTGGCTGGGGCAGCGCATCATGGCCTTGGCCTTCCGGTTAAGCTCCAGCACCTCATAGTCGAAGCTGCCCACAATCAGGAGGGTCGGCGCCCGGACGGCGGACAGCCGCGGCCCGGCGAGGTCGGGACGGCCGCCGCGGGAGACCACGGCGGCCACCCGGGCTGAGGGTTCGGACGCGGACCACAGCGCGGCCCCGGCCCCGGTGCTCGCCCCGAAATACCCGACGACGCAGGCTGCCGTGTCGTCCCGGGTGGCCAGCCAGTCAGTGGCGGAGGAGAGCCGGCGCGCGAGCAGTTCGATGTCGAAGACGTTGGCGCGGTTCCGCTCCTCCCCCGGCGTCAGCAGGTCCAGCAGCAAGGTGCCCAGCCCGGCCCGCTGCAGGACGCTGGCCACAAAACGGTTCCGGGGACTGTGCCGGCTGCTGCCGCTCCCGTGGGCGAAAACCACCACCGCCGTGGCCGGGACCGGCAGGTGCAGCTGGCCCTGGAGCCGGACCCCCCGGGACGGGATTTCCACCTCTTCATCGGATTCCACCGGTTCCCCGGACGCGGCCGCCGGCACGGGGGCCCGTGGCGCGTCGTTCATCCGGCGCGCAGCGGCGTCCAGGAGCTGGATCACCTCGTCGTCGTCGGTCGGGGAGAAATCCCGGTAGTGGTAGCCGACGGCGGAGAACTGCCGGGGCGTGGCGAGGCAGACCACCTCGTCGGGTTCGCGCAGGTCCGCCAGGGTGTCGGCCGGCGCGACCGGCACAGCCAGGACCACCCTTGCGGCGCCCAGTTTGCGGGCGATCCGGCAAGCGACCCGGGCGGTGGACCCGGTGGCGATGCCGTCGTCGACGATCACCGCGATGCGCCCGGTCAGGTCCTGCCGGACGCGGCCTTTCCGGAACCGCGCCACCCGGTTCTCCAGCACCGCCCGCTCGCGGGCCTCGACGCCCTGCAGCTCCTGCTCGCCTACCCGGGCCTGGGCCAGTACGTGCTCCTCCAGGACCCGGGCGCCACCCTCGCCGATCGCGCCCATGGCGAGCTCCGGCTGGTACGGCAGCCCGAGTTTGCGCACCACGATCACGTCCAGCGGAGCGTCCAGGGCCGCGGCCACTTCGAAGGCCACCGGCACGCCGCCGCGGGGAAGACCAAGCACCACAATGTCCTTGCCCCGCAGGTCCGACAGGCGCCGCCCCAGTTGCCGCCCGGCGTCCACCCTGTCTTCAAAAATGCTCATTGCCTTGGCTTTCCAATCGGGCGCCGGCCTCCGGGCACTTCGGGCCCTGCGCTCCGCGGGCCGGGCACCGGACCAAGTGGCCGTTTTCTCCACTATCCGTCAGGTGTTCCGGGGATGTGAGGGCCCTTGTACCCGGTTTCGCCGGGACCCGCCGGGCCGTCCCCGGCGCGGTGCCAACGGGGATCGCCGGGAGCGGAGCACGGCCTGGTCCGGGGTGCTGAACCGCGCCGCGCGCCGGGCAACATGATGGTCCGGTCCGCGGCGCCGGACCCGCGGGAGGGCCGGGCCGGGCGGCTGTTGGGCGGCCCGGGAGAAAAACCATTGCTTGGCGAACTCAACCAGCACCAGATACACCACGGTCATGCCCAGCAGTGCCAGGAAGAACGGGACGGGCAGGGAGTCGAACCCCAAAATCCCGGACAGCGGGGACAGCGGGAGGTAAATGCCCAGCGCCACGACCCCTAGGGCGGCGCATAGCAGCCCGGCAGACGGGCGGCTGCGGAGGAACGGCACCCGCCGGGTCCGGATCGCGAAAATGATCAGCGTCTGCGTGGCGATCGACTCGATGAACCAGCCGGCCCGGAATTCCCCGGGGACGGCGTTGAAGACGAAGAGCATCAGGGCGAACGTGGCGAAGTCGAACACCGAGCTGATGGGGCCAAAGAGGAACATAAAGCGCCGGATGAAGGCAATGTTCCAGTGCGCGGGCGCCAGCAGTTGGTCCCTGTCCACCCGGTCACCGGGGATGGCGAGCTGGCCGGAGTCGTACAGCAGGTTGTTGAGCAGGATCTGCCCGGGCAGCATCGGCAGGAAGCTCAGCACCACGGACGCCGTCGCGGCGCTGAACATGTTACCGAAATTGCTTGAGGTGCCCATCAGCACGTATTTGATGGTGTTCGCGAAGATCCGGCGGCCCTCCATTACGCCATCGGCCAGCACCCCGAGGTCTTTATCCAGCAGCACAACGTCCGCCGCGTCTTTGGCGACGTCGGTGGCGCTGTCCACGGAGATGCCGATGTCGGCCTGGTGGAGGGCGAGCGCGTCATTGACTCCGTCACCCATGAACCCGACGGCGCCGCCGCTCTGGCGCAGCAGGCGGATGATCCGGGCCTTCTGTTCCGGCGAGACCCGGGCGAAAATGCTCGCCTCCCGGGCGGCCGCGCTAAGGTCCGGGTCTGACATGGCCTCGGCTTCCGCGCCGGTAACAGTGCGGCCGGAGAGAACACCAAGTTCCTGGCAGACCTTTTCGGCCACTTTCGCGTTGTCCCCGGTGGCGACCTTAACCGTGATACCCAGCGCCTCCAGCCGGTCCAGGGACTCGCGCGCGTTGGGTTTGGGCCGGTCGAGGAACACCAGGAACCCGGCAAGCATCAGGTTCTTCTCGTCTGCGGGCACCAGGTCCGTCATCCCGGGAGCCGGCCGGGTGGCCACCGCCACCACGCGGGAACCGGCGTCGAACTGTTCATCGAGCAGGTCCTGCACCGGCCGGGGCACCAAGTCACACAGGGCCAGCACGTCCTCCGGCGAGCCCTTGGTGATGATCCGGGAGGGACCGCCCGCGTCCCGTACCAGCACACTGGTGCGCCGCCGCAGGTGGTCAAAGTCGATAACATCGAGCCGTTCGTACTTCGAGGGGTCGAACGCCGCCGCGTCCGGGGCCTCCCACAGGGCGGCGTCCAGGGAGTTCTGGCCCACGGCGGACCGCTGAGCCTCGGCGTAGTCCGACTGGGTGGCGAGCAGCCCGAGGGTTAGCAGGCCGCCGGCGGACAGCCCGGCCTGCACCGGCAACGCAGCCGTGAAGCTGATCCGGCCCTCCGTGAGGGTACCGGTCTTATCCGTGACGAGGATGTCCATATCCCCGAGGTCCTCGATGCAGACCAGGCGTTTGACCAGCACTTTGCGTTTGGCCAGCCGCCGGGTGCCCGTGGCCAGGCTGGTGCTGACGACGGCGGGCAGCAGTTGCGGGGTGATTCCTACGGCGATGGCGAGGGAGAACAGCAGTGACTCGATGACCGGGCGCTGCAGCAGCAGGTTGGCGATGAAAATGAGTGAGGTCAGCCCGACGGCCACCTGCAGGAGCAGGTAGGAGAACCGCTTGAGGCCCAGCTGGAACTCGGTCTGCGGCTGCCGCGCCCCCAGGCCGAGGGCGATCCTGCCGAACTCGGCCCGGCTGCCGGTCGCCACCACCACTCCCGTGCAGCTGCCGGACTGCACCACGGTGCCCATAAAGAGGCAGGACGTCAGGTCACCCAGCGCGGCCCCGCCGGCCACGGGAGCCGGATCCTTGGCCGACGGCAGCGACTCCCCGGTCAGGATGCTTTCGTCGCAGAGCAGGTCCTTCGCCGTCAGCAGGCGGAGGTCGGCGGGGATGACGGCACCCAGGCCAAGCTGCACGACGTCGCCCGGCACCAGGGCGGTTACCGCCAGTTCCCGGGCGGTCCCGTCGCGGAGGACGACGGCGGTGTGCGTCACCCGGGAATGCAGCGCCTCCGCCGCCCGTTCGGCGCGGAACTCGTTGCTGAAGCCCAGGCCCACGCTGACGAACAGGATCACGCCGATCACGACGGAGTTGGTCGCGTCGCCCAGGAAGAGCGACAGCCCGGCGGTGATAAGCAGCAGGATCAGGATGGGGCTGCGGAACTGCCGGCCCAGCACGGACCATCCGCTGGCCTGGTGGGTCCGGACCGCATTGGGTCCGAGTTCATCGAGCCGCTCCCGGGCAACGGTTTCGGACAGGCCGCCGGGGGCCGACCCCAGCCGGGCGAGCACCGTGTCCGGTCCCCTCTGGGCGGCGTCGGCGATGGTCAGGGTCGGGGAGGACGACTCCCACGTTGCAAGCTGCGGCATATAGATTCTTTCCGGATCCCTCGGGATAACGCTAAGACTACGTCCGGAGCAGGGGGAGTCATAGGGGTGTGACCGGCGGGCTGACGGGTCCCCCGCGGCGCGGCGGTGCGGTCACGGACCGGGCAGGGACCGGGCAGGGACCGGGGCATTTTCACCGGAAAGTCCTGTATATAATTTCCCCGGTACGGTTTAGCAGAGGGCCGTTGGATAGTTCTTCGATCCGGCTCCTGCCCCCGCTACCACCGCTACTGACTTCCACAGTGGTTGCGATGCACCTGGCCGGTTCGATTCGATTCGAGCGAAACGGCATCAAGGAATAGTGGCAAGCGAGTCAACTGCAACATCGATCGACCAGCACCTGCATCAGCTGGTGCTGAACAGCGCCGACGTCGAGGCGTTCCTCAGCGAGTTAGCCCGGGTCTCGGCGCTCAGTCTCTCTGAACCCGATGACGAGATCCTGTGCGGGATCACCCTGCTGCGGCAGCGCAAGGCCGCCACGGTGGCCAGCAGCAGCGCCGCGGCGCAGGCCATGGACGAAGTCCAGTACGGCTTCGGCGACGGGCCCTGCATCACGGCCTCCCGCGAACAGAAGACGGTGTACATCCCCGATCTGGACACGGACGAACGCTGGCCGCAGTGCGCCGCGATGGTCCGTGAGCACGGTATGCGCTCCATCCTGGCTGTGCCGTTCGAGCTGGACGGTGACACCCGGGCGGCGATGAACTTCTACTCCCACCGGCCGAACCGCTTCGATGACCGGGCCCGTGCGCTGGCGAGTGCCTTCGTGACCCAGACCACCATGGCGTTGCAGCTGGCGGTGCGTTTCGCCCAGTTCAGTGACACGGCGGACGACCTGAAGGCCACGCTGGAAACCCGCACCGGCATCGACGTCGCAATCGGAATCATCATGGCGCAGAACCGCTGCAGCCAGGACGAGGCCTTTGAGCTGCTGAAGGCGGCCTCGAGCGCCCGGAACGTCAAGCTGCACACAGTTGCTGCGGGCATTGTTGACGCCCTGGGCCAGGGCCCGGCACGGACGCACTTCGAGGGCTAGCTGTCCTGGCCGTCGGCGTCGGCTTCGGCGCGGATTTCGCGGATGAGCCAGTCGACAATCATACGGCTGGCACCGGAGCTGGTCTGGGCGCTGTGTTGCTGGGCGTGCCAGCGGCCAACGTCGCCCTGTGCGGCGCCGCGGTAGTCGAGGTAGCCGCTGAGCGGGCAGTCCTGAACGGTGTGCGGGTGCGGGGAACCGAGGCGCAGGAACCTCCAGTGGAACGCCAGCGCACCGAGGGCTGTCCGGATCCCGCGGGTGCCGGGTCCTCCCCCGAACCCCGCGGCCCAGGCCGGAACCTCCGCCGCCGGCATGGGCCGGCCCAGGTGGTAGCCCTGGCCGAACTGGGCGCCGAGCATGGTGACAGCCTCTGTCATGCCGCGGTCCTCGAGACCTTCGGCCACGACCGTCATATCGAAGTCCCGGCCTACCTGCACCAGGGTGGCGATCAGGCTCAATGATTCCAGCGGCGTGCTCCGCAGCCCGGTCAGCATGTCCCGGTCTATCTTGACGGCAGTGAAGGGCAGCATCGAAAGCCGCTTGAGGCTGCTGTAACCGGCGCCGAGATCGTCCATAGCGACGCCAACACCCAGCCCCACGAGGTGGCGGAGGGGTTCACTGAGCAGGTCCCATTCCGCGCCCTCGGTTTCGAGGAGTTCCAGGACCAGGCGTGCGGGTTTGATGTGGTGCCCGCGAGGGCTTCCTCGACGAAAGCGGGGAAGCCGGGATCCACCAGGGTGGTCGGCGCGAGGTTGATGGAGACCTTGGTGGAGAACCCGGCCGCGTCCCACTCGGCGAGCTGGGCAAGCACCTGTTCCAGTCCCAGCCGGAACAGGCGGTCGACGTCGGCGGGCTCAAGGTGCGGAAGGAAAGCGGCCGGCGGAACATAGCCGCCGTCCTCGAGCTGCAGCCGGGCCAGGGCCTCGAAGAGGTAGACCCCGCCCTGCGACAGGTCCACTGCGGGCTGCAGGAACATCCGCAGTCCGCCGTTGAAGAGCCGCTCGGTGTAGCCGGTCGCGGCGTCGGGCGCCGCTGCCGCCGTCCCGTCGCCCGGAGCGGCGCCCGGGTCACGCGGTTCAGCGGCCGGTCCGGCGCCCTCCGGTGCGGCCGCCGCCTGGGATGCGGCCGGGCGCGACCCAACGGGGCCTGCCAGCTCCCACCACTGGCCGCGTCCGTTCTCCCGCGATTTGGCAAGCTTCAGGGCGGTATCGGCACTGCGGAGCAACCCGCGGGTCTCCGTTCCGTCCCGCGGAGAGAGCGCCAGCCCGGCGCTCATCCCGACGCGCACGGCGCCGCCGCCGGCGTCGAACGCTGACTCGACGCTGCCGCCGAGCCGTTCAAGGACATCAGCCAGGGCCTCCCGGGCGCCATCCTCGGGGACGTCCTCGACCACCAGGACGAACTCGTCGCCGCCCATCCGTGCCAGGAACTCGCCCGGCAGCAGCCGGGCCTGCAACCGGGCGGCCCAGCCGGCGAGGACCTCGTCGCCGGCGTCGTGGCCCAGCGCGTTGTTGACGTTCCGGAGGCCGTCCAGGTCCAGGAGTCCGACGGCGATCCTGGCTCCCGGGCCGCCGTCGCCCTCCAATGCCCCGGTGAGGTGGGGATCCAGGGCCGCACGGTTGGGCAGGCCGGTCACGGCGTCGTGGGTGGCCTGGAAGCGGAGTTGCTCGTGCAGGGCCATCCGGGTGGTGACGTCCCGCTGGACGCTGACGAAATGCGTGGGGCGTCCGTCATCGCCCAGGAGCGGGGTGACCTTCAGGGCGTTCCAGAACGGGGAGCCGTCTTTGCGGTAATTCAGGATGTCGCCGCGGAATTCCTCGCCCCGCGCCAGCGTGTCACGGATGGTCTTGACCACCTCGCGCGAGGTGCCGGGCCCCTGGAGCACCCGGCAGTTGCTGCCCAGCATCTCCTGTTCGGAGTATCCGGTGATGGTGGTGAAGGACCTGCTGGCGTGCAGGATGTTCTGCGCGGCGTCGGTGATCAGGGAGATCTCGGAGGTGGCGGCCAGCGCGCGCATCAGAAGGGCCCGCGGCACACCGTCCGCGATGTGGGGCAGGGCATCGATGGCCAGCGGGGCCGGCCGTCCTGGGTGTGTCATGCAGAAGCCTTGCTACGGTCGGTCCGGCATCCCGGACACTGGTAAGTTCACTGACAGACTAGCGGCATTGCCGCCGTCACGGGCCGGAGACCCGGCTTCGGAGAGGACCAAGTTAACGGTGTCCGGGTGGGCGAGGATGCGGAAGTGACCGCCGGTGTCCAGTTGGATGTTCCGCGCCCCGGGGAGCTCGCTGCCCTCTGGGATGTGCGGGTCGAAGAGTCCATAGACGGACGTGATGCGCGCATTGACCCCCTGCTCGCGGGAGAGCTGCAGGGTGACGGCGCTGCGCGGAGAGAGGGCCCGCAGGCTGGGCAGGAGCAGGTACGCCGCATACCGTGAACCGGAGAACGGCGAACACACGGCCACCATCCGGCTGATGCGCAGCTCGGGATCCAGCGACAGCATGGCGAACTTGCCGATCAGGCCGCCCTTGCTGTGCGCCACGATAAGGACATCCGTGAGGTCCTTCTCCTGGAGGTGCCGGGCGATCAGGGCGGCTGCCTTGGCGACCTCCAGCCGGTTGCGCTGCAGCACGGTCACAACGTGCACGGGATGGCCGGCGGCGTGCAGTTCCTGGATCAGGGGCAGCATAAAGCGCCAGTCCTCGAAAATGCCGGGGATCACAACGACCGGCCGGCGGTCACCGCTGAGGAATTCGCCGGGGCTGACCCGGGACACCGCACTTGACAACTGCCGGCCGACGGCATAGGCGTAGTCGCGGGCCCACCAGCCAGCGTTCCTGAGCACGGTGCTCACGCGGCGGATCCCTGTGGCGCTTCTGTCCCGGGGGCGGCCACGCCGGCGAAGGCGAGGATGGCGCCGGCCACCTCCACGGCCCGGTTGTGCTGGACAACGTGCCCGGTCCCGTCGATCTCGAGGACCTGCGCGGCGGGGGCACGGCCAGCGAGCCGGCGGCACCACTGCAGCGGCGCAACGGGGTCGTGGGCTCCGCGCATCACCAGGACCGGGGCCTCTACGCCGGCGACCCTTTCCTCAATGCGGTAGTCCATCATGACCCGCAGGTTCTTGAGGTACCAGCGGAGGCCGCAGCGCAGGTAGTCGGTGAAAACCAGGGCGTTCGAGGACGGGCTCTCGTGGAACATACAGTCCCGGCCCAGCGCCCATGCCTGCTGGGCCACGCTGCGGCGCCGGTCATTGACCACGGGACCCATCAGGACCAGCCGCGGGATCCGCGAGGGCTGAAGCCGGGCGGCCTCGACCGCGAACTGGGTACCCATCGAATGGCCCACCACCACGAACTCCAGCACACCCAACTGTTCCAGGGCGCCGAGGATGTAGGTGCCGTGTTCGGCCACGCTGAGGGTGTGCGACGGACGCGGGGTGGCGCCGAAACCCGGGAGGTCGATCGAATACGTGTCCACCGTTCGCGCCAGCAGTCCGTGCAGCCGGCGGAGGTAGCGGTGCGAGGCGCCGATGCCGTGGAGGAGCACGACGGCGGGTCCCGCAGACTCACCGGCCGGGCGCGGGGAGGCGAACACGTGACCCACATGGCCCGCAGCCTCTACCTCGATGCGGGCGGGGCTTCCCATGGGGGCACTCGTTTCTGTGGGCGCTGCCGGTCAGGGCTTTGCCGGCGCGGCGTCCAGTAAGCATACTGACAAAAGCCGGGAGTAAGCCGAGTGACGGCCCTGCGCCGCTCAGAGTCCGACGAGCGTTGCGATGACGGCGAGGAGCGGCAGCGTTCCCTGGCGCAGGGCGGCGGACCGCTTCCCGGGGTTGGAGAGGAACAGGACCGTCGCGGCGGCCGCCATCGAGCCGGTGCCGGCCAGGACCAGCGCGGGACCCACCCCCGGTCCGGAGGCGATGACGAAGCCGATGCCCACTGCGGTCACAACGGCCAGGAACAGGTTGTAGAAGCCCTGGTTGAACGCCAGGACCCGGGTGCTCTCCACCTCGGCCGCCGAGGCCGGGCCGAAGACCCGCCGCGCCGCGGGGCCGTCCCAGGCCAGCGACTCCATCCAGAAGATCACCACGTGCAGGGCGGCAGCGAGCCCCGCAAAGACCATTCCAACCACCAGCATGAGACCCCTTACGACGTTTACAGCCCAGTATGGCCGATCATTGTCGCCGGGCTGTGCAGATTGGGCGCGGGGAGGCCCGCCACGTCGGGGCTAGCCCGGTCCCGGCCCGAGCGGTCCCGCGCCCTGCGGGCCGTCCGGGCCGTCCGGTGACGACCCATCCAGTGGTGCGGCCGGTTCTTTGAGTTCCACGAAGATGGCGTGCGTTGGCGTGGCACCGGTATTTTCGCCGGAGTGCGTCTGGGCCGGCAGCCAGCGCGCCAGCCCGGAAGCCAGTTCGACGTCGACCGTCCGGCCGTCGGCGGACAGCCTGCGCCGGAAGTCGCTGAGGGTGACCATCACACTGTCCGGGTGCGCGTGCTCCACCGATTTCTCCCCCGGCTGGTCCGTGTACTCGAGCACCCGCACCCGCTCGTTCTCGAAGAGAACCCGATACAAATCGGGGTTGGTGGCCACCGGGTCCTTGTCCATGGCGTGACTCTAGTCCCGGGGCCGGCGGCCCGCCAGACTCCGCACCCCCGGCCTGTACGGCACTCCCCTGCCGTTATAGCTTGGAAGGGACATCGCGGCAGGCTGTCGCGCCCAGCAGCATCGGAGGAACGCATGAGCACCAAGCCGAGCGACCCGGAGGACATTGTCAGCGACGGAGTGGACGACGACGGGAAGCCGGTGCCGCGCGACACCGGAACCGGCGGCACAGCCCTCCCCCAGGAGGCCGGGGCGTCGGGCGCGTCCGGGGGACGCGTCCCGGGCAAGAGCGACGCCCACAAGGTGCCCGGCCCCGCCGAGGAGCAGGACGAAAAAGCCGAGGATGACCGGGGCCTGACCACGGACACCAGCCCGGACTGAAACGCACACAAAATACCGGGCCGGCCCTCGCGGAGGGCCGGCCCGGTATTTTTTGTTAGCTGGTGGCAGATGCACCGTCGGCGGGTGCGATGTTGACGAGCCAGTCCACGCCGAACTTGTCCTTGCACATGCCGAAGGTGTCGCCCCACGGGGCCTTCTCCAGCGGGACGGTGACCGTGCCGCCGTTGGACAGCTTGTCCCAGAAGCCCCGGAGCTCGGCTTCATCGTTGCCGCTGAGGGACACGGAGAAGTTGTTGCCCGGGGTGAAATCCATGCTGTTGGGCGTATCGGCCCCCATAAGCACCAGCCCGTTTTCGCCGGTCAGCATGCCGTGCATGATCTTGTCCTGCTCGGCGGGATCCTCGCTGGCCTGATATTCGGCGAAGGTGCTCATGTTCAACTGACCGCCGAACACGGTCTGGTAGAACGTCATGGCGTCCCTGGCGTTGTCGCGGAAGCCGAGGTAGGGGTTGAGCGTGGTCATATCCGGGACTCCTTGATTGCAGGTTGCGGTACCGCGGCCGCTCGGCGGGCGGTCCCCGCGACGGCGCAGCTTACAGGCATATCCTGCCCGAAAGCGTGCGCACTGCATAGGGCCATGACGGCCTCTGACCACGGCCGACGACGGCGGGTCAGGCGGTCTGCCCCGCGTGCTCGCCTTCGGCGATTTCTTCAAGCAACTTGTCATTGAAGGCCGGCAAGTCGTCGGGGTTCCGGCTGGTCACCAGGCCCTGGTCAACCACCACCTCTTCATCCGTCCAGTTCGCCCCGGCGTTCTTGAGGTCGGTCTGGAGGGTGTGGTACGAGGTGACGTTTCGTCCGCTGATAACGCCGGCGTCGATCAGGAGCCAGGGCCCGTGGCAAATCGAGGCCACCGGTTTGTGCTGTTCGAAGAAGCCACGTGCAAAGGTCTGCGCAGCCTTATCGACGCGGAGGTGGTCTGCGTTGACCACGCCGCCGGGAATCACCAGGGCGTGGAAGTCGGAGGCGTTGGCCTGGTCGGCGGTGAGGTCGACGTCGAACGTCTCACCTTTTTCCGTTCCGTCGAATCCCTGCAATTTTCCGCTCTTGAGCGAGACCAAGGTGGGTTCGCCCCCGGCGTCCTTGACTGCGTTCCAGGGACTGGTCAGCTCGATTTGTTCGACGCCGTCCGTCAGCAGGAAAGCAACTTTTTTGCCCGCGAGATTGTGTTCCGACATGTGTCCTCCTCGTAGCCAGCGCGGGGACTGACCAACGTTCCGGCCGTGCCTATCCCCGCGGAGAATGTGATGCCTTACGGGTCCAACTCTAGGAAGCCAGAAAATAATAAGCAAGCTGATTATTCATGTTTTTCTCGGCTTAGGGTATGGACTTTCCGTGACAGGCGTGACTATGGGGACGGAAGTTGCCGAACATTCGTCTCGATTTCTGCGCCACACCTGGGGGGTGTTGCACGTGAAGCACGAACGACACTCCGGGCGCGCCTCGCGGCTCCTCCGCCCAGTGCTGCTGGCCGGTGCGGCGACGGTGGCTTGGCTGGCACTTTCCGCGACGTCGGCCAGCGCCGAGACCGGCCCTGACCTCGATGCCGCAGCCCGCGGCCTCACATCGGGCATCTCATCGCTGGCAGCGCCCAGCCCGCATGCGGCCAAAGCAGCCTCGCCTTCAGGTTCCGGGGGCGACAGTTCTGGGCTGTTGTCCCCGGTTACCCGTGGAGTCACCGGTTCCGTCGACCGGATTGTGGCTTCGATTCCCGTCACCTCACGGATCGTTCCAGTGGAGACCGTAACCAAGGTGGTGTCCCCGCCGGTTGAGGTGATTGACCGCGCTGCCGCCGGCACTGTGGGGGCAGTGGTTCCCATAGCTACCGACTTGGTGGCAGCGGCCGAACCCGTCCTGGCTCCGGTCACGGGGGCCGTGGTGGACACCGTTCCGCTGCCAGCCCTTCCGCCGGTGCAGCCGCCGGTGGCGACGGTTCCTGCCGCCGCTCCCGTGCAGCCAGCGGCACCCGCTGCCACCGCTCCCCGGACGACCACCGGGGCTCAGGCGACCGACACGGGCGCCAAAAACGCGGCCGCAGAGCGCAGCACTTCTCATCTCGACGCTGCGGCCCTGACCTCAGCACCTTCCCCCGCGGAAACCGCCATGCCGACGGGCCAAGCTCTGGCCCGGCCCTCGGCGTCGAGCGCTGTGCAGGAAGGGCCGGCACCTCTCGGCGGAGACCCTGCAGGTGATCGGCCAGGAACTGTCCCCGCGATCCCCAGCTCCAGCAGTGGGATCACCGCGTCCGCTTCCAGTCCGGGCGCCGGCAGTGCGGCTGAGACTTCTGACTTCAAACTTCTGCCGCCACCAGGGACGCTGGAGAACAGCGATCTCCTGCTTCGGCTACCGGCCGCGGTGTCATTCGACCCCGGCTCTTCTCCCGACTAGTTGGTGCCTGCCTGCCCCCAAGGGGCGGGTGACGGCTCATCGGGCTGCCTCGAAGGCGGCCCCCACCAACCAATCCAGGAGAAACAACCATGCATACGAACTTGCGCAGAGGGCTGCTAGGCACCCTCTTTGCCGGCGGCCTGCTGGCCCTCGGAACCTCAGTCGCGTCGGCGGCCGACACAACGTCAGGCAGTGACGGGACCGCCTCCGGCACCCAGGCCATCGCTCCGATCACCGCTCCGGTGAGCCTTGGTGCGACGTCGGTCGGCCTGCTGGGCGATTCCACCGCCACCGGAACCAACCCGGCAGGAACCACCGCGGGTACGGCGCCGGCCACCGGCGGCAGCAGCACCACCGGTACTGACGGGACCGCCTCCGGCACCCAGGCCACCGCGCCAGTCACCGCCCCGGTAACCCTCGGTGCGACGTCGATCGGCCTGCTCGGCGACTCCACCGCCACCGGAACCAACTCGGCAGGAACCACCGCGGGTACGGCGCCGGCCACCGGCGGCAGCAGCACCATTGGTACTGACGGGACCGCCTCCGGCACCCAGGCCACCGCGCCAGTCACCGCCCCGGTAACCCTTGGTGCGACGTCGGTCGGGCTCCTCGGCGACTCCACCGCCACCGGAACCAACCCCGCCGGAACCACCACGGGTACGGCACCGGCCACCGGCGGCAGCAGCACCACCGGTACTGACGGGACCGCCTCCGGCACCCAGGTCACCGCGCCGATCACCGCCCCGGTGACCCTTGGTGCGACGTCGGTCGGGCTGCTCGGCGACTCCACCGCCACCGGAACCAACCCGGCCGGGACCACCTCGGCACCGGCCACCGGCGGCAGCAGCACCACCGGCACTGACGGGACCGCCTCCGGCAGCCAGGTAGCCGCGCCAGTCACCGCCCCGGTAACCCTCGGTGCGACGTCGGTCGGGCTGCTCGGCGACTCCACCGCCACCGGAACGGCACCCGCAGGGACCACCACGGCACCGGCCACCGGCGGCAGCAGCACCACCGGCACCAGCGGGACCGCCTCCGGCACCCAGGTCACCGCGCCAGTCACCGCCCCGGTAACCCTTGGTGCGACGTCGGTCGGCCTGCTCGGCGACTCCACCGCCACCACCGAAGGAGCCGCACTCGCACCGACGGAGCCCGGCACCACGGAACCCGGCACCACGGATCCCGGCACCAACGGCCAGGGCACCACTGACCCGGCCATGCCCGGCGAGGACACGGGTAGCTCAGCCGAGGGCAGCGCTGACGGTGGAGTGGGGATAACGGTCGGGACCCAGGGCAGCGTCCAGGCCGGGGCAGCCGCCTCGGGCCACGCCGCTTTGGCCGCCGGTGCGCAGCTGCAGGCTTCCGAATCCGGCACGTTGGCCATGACCGGGGCGAGCAGTGGCACCTACGCCGCAGCACTGGTCCTGCTTTGCGGCGGCGCCCTGCTGCTGATGCTGCGGCTGGCGCTGCGGCGTCGCAAGGCCTAAGCAGTCGCAAGGCCAAGCAACTGCCGGACGCGCCCGCACTTGGGGCACGATTGCGGGCGGACCCCTCCGAAGGGATGGGTCCGCCCGCCCAGCGCGCTCTGGCCACGGCGCACACCCGTGATTACGCTGGCAGGTACCCACCGCGGTTCGAAGCAGGAAGAAGGACACCATGGACGAACGCGACATCCTCCAACGCATCACCGCCCTGGTCGATGAGGAGCGCGACCTCAGGGAGCAGGCGGAATCCGCGAGCGCCGACCATGACCACGTCCCCGACCGGCTCCGGCTCAGGCAGCTCGAGGAAGACCTCGACCAGTGCTGGGACCTGCTGCGGCAACGGCGGGCCAAGAGGCAATACGGCGAGGACCCGAACGATGCGGAGGCGCGGCCCGTCACGCAGGTCGAGGGCTACAACGGCTGACGCAGTCGGGAATCCGCGAGGAGCCGCGCGGATCGGCGCGGATCGGCGCGGCCCTGCTGCTGCTTGCGTGAGCAGCCCGACCTGCGTGAGCAACCCGACTTACTTGAGCAGTTCGACGTCGGACACCAGGTCAATGTGCGCCATCATGGCTGACGCCGCACCGGCGGCGTCCTGGGCGCGGATGGCGTCAGCGATCTTGCGGTGCGACGCGATCGACTGCTCCGGGCGGCCGGGCTGACCCAGCGATTCAAGCCGTGTTTCCAGGATCATTTCCGCGATGAACGCCATCAGCTGGCCCAGCACCGCCGAGTGGGCGGCGGCCGTCACAGCCTGGTGGAAGAGCTCGTCACCGTGCGCGCCCCTGGAACCGGAGGCAACTTCCTCCGTCATCGCCGCGATAGCCGCGTCGATCGCCTGCATGTCCTGGTCGGTGCGGCGGACGGCGGCAAGTTCGGCCAGTTTCACTTCCAGCGTGCTCCGGGCTTCAACGATCTCCGGCAACCTGCTCCGGTGCTCCCGCAAGCCCTTGATCACCGCCGGCACGTTCGGCCGGTAGACCAGCACCGCGCCTGTCCCATGCTGGACGTCGATGACTCCAAGCACCTCCAGTGCCACGAGCGCCTGCGCCAGCGTGGCACGGGAGACACCCAGCCGCTCCGCGAGGTCGCGCTCGGCCGGAAGCAGGTCCCCGGGGCCCAGCTCGGCCGATTCGATGAAGTCCAGGAGCTGCGCCACTAGCTGCTCATAGAGCCGGGGCCTCGACACCCGGGAAATCTCTGGGACACCTGACTTCTTCGCCATCTTGTTTCCTCTTCGACGTTGCGCTGCCGCCATCCTACAACAGAGGAGTATTGACAAACTCACCTACTGTCTAAGAGGCTAGGCCAGTAGTCCTGTTGTCTACGTCACACTAATCCCGGAGGAACAAAGATGTCCGCTCCCGTGCTTTCCATCATCGTCCTGGCGGTGATGTTCCTGTTGGCCACAGTCCTTCCCCTCAACATGGGGGCGCTCGCCTTCGTCGGCGCCTTCCTGCTGGGTTCCGTCTTCCTTGGTATGTCCACCACCGAGATCCTGGCCAACTTTCCCGGCGGGCTCTTCCTGACCATCGTCGGCGTGACTTACCTGTTCGCCATCGCCCAGAACAACGGCACCATCGACCTCCTGGTCCGCGGCGCGGTGCGCCTCGTGGGCAGCAAGGTCGCCCTCATCCCCTGGGTCATGTTCGCCATCACCGCGCTCATCACGTCAGTCGGCGCCCTCTCCCCGGCCGCCGTCGCCATCATCGCCCCGATCGCCCTGAGCTTCGCTGCGAAGCACAAGATCAACCCGCTCATGATGGGCATGATGGTGATCCATGGCGCGCAGGCCGGCGGCTTCTCCCCGATCGCCGTCTACGGCGTGACGGTCAACGGCATCATCGCCAAAACCGAACTCGCAGCGAGCCCCATGGCCATCTTCCTGGCCAGCTTCTTCTTCAACCTCGTCATCGCCCTGGTGCTGTTCATCGTCCTCGGCGGCAACAAGCTGCTCTCCTCCAAGACCGGCCGGCTGATCGAACAGGCTGCCGAAACCCGCATGAAGGTCAGCGTCGGCTCCCGCGCGGCCGGCGTCACCCTGCAGGGCTCCGGATCGGACATCTCCTCCTCCAGCGTCTCCGCCAAGGGCAGTGCCGCCTCAGCGTCCGACGGCGACGCCACCACCGGGGGCGCCCGCGCCACCATCGCCCAGCTCGTCACCGTCGCCGGCCTGATCGCCCTGGCCGTGATCTCCCTCGGCTTCAAGGTGGACGTCGGATTCGTCTCCATCACCATCGCCATCATCCTGGCCCTGGTCTCCCCGGAGGCCCAGAAGGGTGCAGTGAACAAGATCAGCTGGTCCACCGTCCTACTCATCTGCGGCATGCTGACCTTCGTCGGCGTCCTCGAAGAGGCCGGCACCATCAAGTTCGTCTCCAGCAGCGTCGCCGGCCTCGGTATGCCGCTCCTCGCGGCCCTGCTGATCTGCTACATCGGCGGCATCGTCTCGGCCTTCGCATCCTCCACGGCCATCCTCGCCGCGCTGATTCCCTTGGCGGTGCCGTTCCTGGCCAGCGGCGAAATCGGAGCTGTCGGCGTCATCGCCGCACTGGCCGTGTCCTCCACGATCGTTGACGTCTCGCCGTTCTCCACCAACGGCGCCCTGGTCCTGGCCAACGCCCCCGAGGACGTGGACAAGGACAAGTTCTACAAGCAGATCCTGGCCTACAGCGGCATCGTCGTCGCCGCTGGTCCGGCCGTCGCCTGGCTCGTCATGGTGGTCCCCGGCTGGCTGTAGCCCTCCCGCCGGCCGACGTCGGCCGCCACCGCATCCGCTGGAACTGCAACACAAAGGACCCAACCATGAGCAACGATTCCCACCCCCAGAACGACGGCCCGCTGTCCGGCTACCTCGTCGTGGACCTCAGCCGCGCCCTCGCCGGCCCGCACGCAGGCATGATGCTGGGCGATCTCGGCGCCAGGGTGATCAAGGTCGAGAACCCGGGCGGCGGGGACGACACCCGCGGCTGGGGCCCGCCTTTCGTCGGCCCCGAGGATGACCCGCAGGCGACGTATTTCCTCTCGTGCAACCGCAACAAGGAGTCCATCGCCCTGGATCTGAAGGACGACGGCGGCCGGCAGGTTTTGCGGGAACTGCTGGAGCGGGCCGACGTCGTGGTGGAAAACTTCCGTCCCGGCGTCCTGGACCGGCTGGGCTTCTCCACCGCGGAGATGCACGCGCTGAATCCAAAACTCGTGATCCTCTCCATCACCGGCTTCGGGCACGACGGGCCCGAAGCCTCCCGCAGCGGCTACGACCAGATCCTCCAGGGCGAAGCCGGGCTGATGTCGCTCACCGGTGCCGGGCCGGACGATCCGCAGCGCGTCGGGGTGCCCATCGCGGACCTGCTCTCGGGAATGTACGGCGCTTATGGCGCCCTCGCGGCCCTGCTGGAACGTGAGCGCACCGGCAAGGGCCAGGTGGTCCGGACCTCCCTGCTCTCGGCCCTGATCGGAGTGCACGCGTTCCAGGGCACCCGGCAAACCGTGGCCGGGGACCTGCCGCAGGCCCAGGGAAACCACCACCCCTCGATCGCCCCGTACGGCCTGTTCCACTGCCGGCAGGGGAAGGTGCAGATCAGTGTGGGCAGCGAGAAGCTCTGGCATGCGTTCGCCACGGCGTTCGGGATCGACACCGACCGCCCGGAGTTCGCCTCCAACGCCCACCGGGTCCGCAACCGGGAGAAAGTGATCGAGGCGGTGGAGGATGCGTTCGCCGGGTACGAGGCCGAACCGCTGCTCGCCAAGCTCAACGAGGTCGGCATCCCGGCGGGCAAGGTCCGGAATCTTAAAGAGGTGTACGAATGGGAGCAGGTCCACTCGCAGGGCCTGGTGGTCGACGTCGAGCACAAAATCCTGGGGACAATCAGCCTTCCCGGCCCCCCGCTGAGGTTCTTCAGCCAGGGTGACGCCCACGAAACCACCCTGAGGTCCCACACCGCGCCGCCGCTCCTGGACCAGGACGGGGACCAGATCCGGCGCTGGCTGGAACCGGACCGCACGTCCGCGGCCGGCACGTCCGGCGGGCCGGGTGCCTCCGGCGGGCCGGGTGCCTGAGGTGCTCACCGACCAGAAGGTCCGCCACCTCGACGCCGCCGAACTCATCACCACGGTACTGGACACGGGTTCGTACCTCAGTTGGGACGCCCCGGTGCGGGATCCGGATCCGGACCCCGCCTACGCGGCCGAGCTTGCCGCCGCCCGCGAAAAGTCCGGCGTCGACGAATCCGTGCTGACCGGCGAGGGGCTGATCCGCGGCCGGCGGGTCGCGGTGATCGTCAGCGAATTCCGGTTCCTGGCGGGTTCCATCGGAGCAGCCGCCGCGGAACGGATCGTGCGCGCCGTCGAGCGGGCCACAGCCGAGGGCCTGCCGCTCCTGGCCGGGCCGGCCTCCGGCGGCACCAGAATGCAGGAAGGCACCCTGGCGTTCCTGTCGATGGTGAAGATCTCGGCCGCCGTGCGCGCCCACCGGCAGGCCGGGCTCCCCTACCTGGTCTACCTGCGCCACCCCACCACCGGCGGCGTTATGGCCTCGTGGGGTTCGCTCGGCCACATCACCGTTGCCGAACCGGGGGCGCTTCTGGGCTTCCTCGGCCCGCGGGTCTACGAAGCGCTGTACGGGCTGCCCTTCCCGGACAATGTCCAGGTCGCGGAGAACCTCTTCGTCAAGGGACTCGTGGACGCGGTGGTCCCCCCGGAGCAGCTGCCCGACGTCGTCCACCGCGCCCTGAACATCCTGCTGGCCGACGCCAAGGCCCCCGTCCTGCCGCCGCAGACCCTCGAGGCCGAGCCGTCGGGGGTTGAGGCCTGGACCTCGATCGGGATTTCACGCAACCCCCGGCGGCCGGATCTGCGCCAGCTTCTGGCCTACGGGGCGCTCGATGTGCTGCCGCTCAACGGGACGGGCCAGGGCGAAAAGGACCCCGGGCTGCTGCTGGCCCTGGCCCGTTTCGGCGGCCAGTCGTGTGTGGTGCTGGGCCACACCCGGCCCCGGCCCTCGCAGCAGACCGCCATGGGCCCGGCCTCCCTCCGCGAGGCCCGGCGCGGCATGCGGCTCGCGGAAGAGCTCGGCCTGCCCCTGCTGACGGTGATCGACACCGGCGGGGCCGCGCTGTCCAAGGAAGCCGAGGAAGGCGGGCTGGCCGGTGAAATCGCGCGGTCGCTGCATGACCTGATCGGGTTGCAGTCGCCGTCCGTCTCGGTGCTGCTGGGGCAGGGGGCCGGCGGCGGCGCACTGGCCCTGCTCCCGGCGGACCGGACCGTCGCCGCGCAGCACGCCTGGCTCTCGCCGTTGCCGCCCGAGGGGGCCAGCGCCATCATGCACCGGAGCACGGAATTCGCGCCGGCCATGTCCGCGTCGCAGGGCGTCAACGTGGCCGCCCTGCACGCCAGCGGGCTGATTGAGCACATTGTCGACGAACGCCCGGATGCGGCGCTGGAGGCCAGGGAATTTTGCCGGCGGATGGGGCGGGCCATCGAGTACGAGCTGTCCCTGGTTGCGGCCACAGGCGTGGAGGAACTGCTCGCTCGCCGGCTCCTGAAGTACCGGAATCTGGGCGGGTCGGTCCCGGGATAGAGCCGCGGACGGGAGGACGACGCCGGCGCCGGTCTCCGATTGGCCCTGATTATTCCGCGCCGCAGGGCCTACCATATGGACGGGGGGCACTCGAAAAGCATCATGCTTAATGGGAGGCCACGATGTTAACCACCGTCCGCAATCTTTTTCCGCACGCGCACTGGACATTCGTGGGCGCCGGCCGGCGCCGGCCCCGGCGCGGAACCGCCGCCGCCCCGCCGGACATAACGCGGCGGCGGTGGGTCGGCGGGCTGGCCGCGGTGGCGCTGGTTGCAGGCGGCGGCCTCGCCGCCGCAGCACCGGCCTCCGCCGCGGAGCCGGCGCAAAGCTACATCGTCGTCCTCAAAGACGGCACGGGCGACGCCGGCGCAGTTGCCGCCGCGCAGCAGGGAAAATTCGGTTTCCACGCGTCCAACGTCTATCGCAGCGCGGTCAGCGGCTACGCCGGAACCATGACGGCGTCCCAGGCTAACCGGCTCGCCACCGATCCCAGCGTCGACTTCGTGACGCTCTCCCGCCACTTCCAGGAGCCCGAAGAGCCCGCGACACCCAACACCGAGGTGGCGCCGCTGTGGTGGCAGCGGATTGGCGGCGATCCGGACGCGGCAAAGGATGCGGTCCGCGCCGGCACCGGGAACGATAACGCCGTCAACGTCGCCGTCATCGACAGCGGCATCGACGGCAACCACCCGGACCTGAACGTCCAGGGCGGCATCGACTGCAGCTCCGGGCAGCCCGTCGAGGAAACACCGGTTGACGTGCTGGGCCACGGGACGTCGGTGGCAGGCGTCATCGGTGCCCGCAACAACGGCACGGGCATCATCGGCACGGCGCCGGGCACCCCGCTCTGGTCTGTCCGGGTTGTTTCCCCCGGCGGCGCGATCACCGAAGCGAGCCTGATCTGCGCCATCGACTGGGTCACCTCAACCCACAAGGACGACGACCCCAGCAACGACATCGACGTCGCCAACATCAGCATCGGCGGCCCGGGTTCGGACACCCCTAACTGTGGCAAGGGCACCGATCCCATGCACTACGCGATCTGCCGGTCGGTGCGGGCCGGAGTGGCCTACGCCGTCGCCGCCGGCAACTCGGCCACCAACCTCGCCGGCACGGTCCCCGCGGCCTATCACGAGGTGTTGACCGCGACCGCCATGGCCGACTTCGACGGGAAACCCAACGGGCTCGCGCCGAGCCTCTGCGGCCACGACAACTGGCGGACCATCGGCCAGCGCGACGACCAGCCGGCGGTGTTCTCCAACTTCGCCGTCAGCCAGCGGGACAGGGAGCACACCATTGCGGCTCCCGGGGTCTGCATCCTGTCCACCGTCCGGGGCGGCGGCTATGGCGTGAACCACGGCACCAGCTTCTCCAGCCCCGCTGTGGCCGGCGCCATGGCGTTGTGCATCAGCGAGGGCGCCTGCCAGGGGTCGGGCGCAGAGGTCACCCAGCAGTTCCTGGACAGCGCCGAATCGTACAACACCCGGCACCCGGACTTCGGCTTCGGGGGTGACCCGCTCCGACCGGTCGGCGCCAAGTACTTCGGCTACCTGACGCAGATCACCCGCCTCTGAGGTCCCCGGCGCCTCGGCCTCCGTGCCTCGCCCGTTTCGACGGTTCCGCGCCGGTTCGACGCCCCGACGCGTCGAGTGCACACGGAACCGTCGAAACGGCGCTGCGGATGGGGTCCGATGTCGGGAAAGTCCGACGGCGGGTCAGGCCACCGGGGTGCCGGCGAGCCGGTCCGCTGCGGGCGCTGAGGCGCGCTGGCCGCCGTCGTTCGGGTAGATCATCTCCGCCGGGGCGTTGGAGTTGCGCTTGGCAAGGGGGTAAAACACCAGCGCGGTGACCACGAGGCCCACCAGCCACGAGATGTCGGCCCCGCCCAGGACCTCGGTCATGGGGCCGGTGTAGAGGGTCTGTGCCAGGAACGGGATCTGGACGACAATCCCGATGCCGTAGGCCAGCAGCGCCGTCCGGTTCCACCGCCCGTAGCGGCCGTTCGGATCGTAGAGCGCCGGGATGTCCACCTTTTCCTTGGAGATGAGGTAGTAGTCCACAAGGTTGATGGAGCTCCACGGGATGAAGACCATCAGCAGCAGCAGGACGAAGTTCTTGAAGTTGGCGATGAAGTCCGGGGACGCCAGCATGGCGATCAGCACCGTGAGGCCAATGAAGCCGATGACGTATGCGAAGCGGGTCCGCGACGGGGCGGCGGTTTTGCGGGTGAACGCCGAGACCGAGGTCAGCATGGTCATGTAGCCGCCGTAGGCGTTGAGCGTGTTCACGGTCAGCTTCCCGGTGACAATGACCAGGTAGATGACGACGGCGATCAGCCCGCCGCCGCTGAGGTTGCCCAGGAAGGCGACCTGCCCGTCAAGGAAACGCTGGCCTTTGGGCAACGCCAGCGACGCGAACAGGGCGCCGAGGGTCATGGACCACTGGGAGCCCAGGACGGTGCCGAGGAACGCGGCGAGGAAGGTCTTGCGCGCCGGGGTGTTGGAAGGCAAGTAGCGCGAGTAGTCCGCAACGTAGGGTCCGTAGGTAAGCTGCCACCCGGCGCCCAGCGAGATGGCGAGCAGGAAGGTGGGGAACTCGAAGGACCCGGAGGCCAGCAGGGCTCCGACGTCCTGGCTGGCCAGCAGCCGGATACCGAGGTAGGTGAAGCCCAGGACGCCGATGACCGTGGAGATCCGGCCCAGGAGGTGGATGTATTTGTAGCCCAGGGTCGCGACAAGGACCGTGAGGGCGCCGAAGATCAGCATGCCGACGGCGGGGGTTCCCGTGTGCGTGATCTGGTCGACGGCCTGGCCCGCGAGGACGGTGCCGGTCGCAGCGAACCCGAGGTACATGATGATGACGAGCACCAACGGAATGACGGCCCCGAACACACCAAACTGGGCACGGCTGGAGATCATTTGCGGCAGGCCAAGCTTCGGACCCTGTGCCGCGTGCAAGGCCATCACCGCTCCGCCGAGCAGGTTGCCCACGAGGAGGCCCAGGATCGCCCAGAGCGCGTCGGCGCCGAACAGCACGGCCAGGGCGCCGTCCACAATGGCGGTGATTTGCATGTTGGCGCCGAACCACAGCGTGAACTGCTGCCCGGGAGATCCGTGCCGTTCATTCTCCGGAACGAAGTCGATGGAGCGGCGCTCGACGCGCTGCCCGGCGGTTCCCGTTCGTGTCGCAGCTTGCATGGTTGTCCTCACTAAAACTCAGGCTGGGTTGGTCAGTACATCTGAGCATGCACGGTGACCTGCATCACGGGATAAAACCACATTTTTGTCCGGGATTCCGGACTGCCCGCCACTCCGGCGCACCCCGCCTCAATTAGGCTGGCGGGCATGGGGATACGCATGGGGGCTACGGCGGGCAGCACAACGGCGGCAGTAACGGTAACGGCGGCGGCCTTCGGTTGGCTGCTCAGCGGCGGCTTGTTCGCGGCATTGAGCTGGTTCGGCAGGGTCCCCGCATCCTTCGCCCGGCTGGTGGTTCCGGAAACCGTGGCCGCGGCCAGCTGGCATTCGGTGATGCCGTGGCCAGTGGTGGTCCCGGCCCTGTCGGCGCTGACCTTGATGGGCCTGTTGACAGTCCTGCTGCGTGTTGCCGTCCCGCGGCCGACGGCGGTCGGGGCCGGTGCCCGGGCCGGGCTGATGAGCGTGTGGTTCAGCGTGGTGCTCGCATCTTTCCTCACCAGCGCGTTGTGGTCCGCGGGGAGCATCCTGGCGCAGTGGCCGCCGATGCGCGCCGCCTCACTGTTCGACGGCGTTGGGCCCGCGGTGCTCGCCGGCGGCTACTGGGGCATCGTCTGGGGCTGGGTCCCGGCCCTGGTGTGGCGGTTTCTGGCGGCCCGGACCCGCGACGGACGGGCCGGCGGCGACAGTGGCGCGGCCGGCGTCGGTGGCGCGGCCGGCGTCGTCGTCGACGGCAACCAAGCCGGGCGCCGCGCGGCGGGCGGGACCGTCCTCACGGTGACCGCCGTCTTCGCCGTCCTGCTGGTGGCCGCCGCTCCCCTGTCCGGGGCGGCGAACCGGGCAGCGGCCGCGCAGCTCAGTCCGGTCCCCGCGCCGACGCCCACCACACCGCCCGTGGTCTACGGTTCACCGACAGTGGGCCCCTCGTTCCAGGCTCCCGAGCCACGCTGGTGCCGCAGCGCGCAGGTGAAGATCTCGCTCGGTGAGCCCGACGCCGCCACCGGACACCGGGGCATGCCGGTCCGGCTCGTCAACACCGGCCGGGCCCCGTGCGTCCTCAACGCCTACCCGGATGTTGCCTTCGACGACACCGCCGGCTGGGCCATGGACATCCTGCCGGTCCACGGCGGTTCGTTTATGACCACGGACCCGGGCGCCCGGTCCGTCACCCTGCCCGCGGGCGCTGCCGCGCAGGCGTTCCTGGGCTGGAACGCCATGGCCGGCGCCGGCGACACCAGGGTGGGCACAGTCCTGGTGGCGCCTTTCCCGGGCGCAGCGCGGACCAGCCTGCCCGCGGACCTCGACGTAGTGAACGGCGGGTACGTGGCCGTGACGGCCTGGAGCCTGGCCAAGCCCGCGGCTTAGACGGGCCTAGCCGCCGACGGGGTTGGCTGAGTCGCTGCCGTCACTGCGGCAGCGCCGATCTCGCGGTTCACGGCGGGCATGATTTCCGTGGCCAGCAGTTCAATGGAGCGCGCCGTCTCGGCGAACGGCAGGCCGCCGAGCCCGATCTGGGCCATGTACCGGCTGTTGCCCAGGGTCGAGTGGATTTCGAGCAGCTTCTCCACAACCTGCTGCGGACTTCCCACCAGCAGCCCGCCGCCGGGCTCGGTCCACTCATCGAAGGTGGAGCGCGGGAAGTGGTCCACGGGGCGGGGCATGTTCTGCTCGAAGTACGCCCGGTAGTACGGGTAAAAGGTGTCGCGGGCCTGCTGGGAGGTGGGCGCCGCGTAGAAATGCCCGCCCGCGCCCACCTGCATCCCGGCGGGGTCGTGTCCGGCGTCGGCGGCGCTCTGGCGGTACAGCTCCACGAGGCGCCGGAACCTGGCCGGCCCGGAGAGCAGCGCCACAAACAGCGGCAGGCCCAGCCGGCCGGCCCGCGCGAAGCTGGCCGGTGTCCCGCCCACCCCGACCCAGACGGGGAGCCTGTCCTGCAGCGGACGCGGGGCGATGTCCAGTCCCGCCAGGCTCTGCGTGAGGGTTCCCTGCCAGTGGCCGACGGCGTTGTCCCGCAGGTCCAGCAGCATCCGCAGCTTCTCGTCAAAGAGGGCGTCGTAGTCCTCCAGCCGGTGGCCGAAGAGCGGGTAGGACTCCACGAAGGCGCCCCGGCCCGCGATGATTTCGGCGCGCCCGTCGGAGATCAGGTCCAGGGTGGCGAACTGTTCGAAGAGGCGGACCGGGTCCTGGGTGGAAAGGACCGTGACGGCGGTGCTGAGCCGCAGGTTTGTGGTCTCCCGGGCAATGGCGGCGAGCACGATTTCGGGTGCGGAGAGGGCGAAGTCGTGGCGGTGGTGCTCGCCGAGGCCCAGGAACCCGAGTCCCGCCTGGTCAGCGAGTTTGGCCAGCTCGATGAGTTCCTTCAATCGCTGGTGCGGGGACAACGCCTTTCCGGTGCTGAGGTTGCGGGATAGTTCGCCGAAGGTAAAGATGCCAAAGTCCATACTTTATTGAACATTCAAGTATCCCGATTCATTCCGCACCTCGCCCCGGCACCCACATACCTGCCCCCCGGCCCCGTTTCGACCGTTCCCTGCCGGTTCGACGCCCAGACACGTCGAGTGGGCACGGAACCGTCGAAGCGGCGGGTGGGCGGGGACGGGTGGAGAGGCCCCGTTAACATCCCCGAAACACACCCGTCACGCGCCCTTCACGAAACAGCGATTCCTGTAACGTCCCCGCAACGCAGGTCCCGACTGCCTGAAACACTGCCCGGCGAAGATTAAACCCGGTTGGGGGCCGGCGGCGAGGTGTCCCGGTACAGCGAATTTGTTGAGAAGGGACACGCAGGTGGAACTCACCGCGGGAAACATCTGGATCATGGTCTCCACGGCCCTCGTGCTGCTGATGACCCCGGCACTCGGCCTCTTTTACGGCGGCATGACGCGGGCCAAGGCCTCACTGAACATGATCATGATGAGCTTCGTCTCGGCCGGCATCGTCGGTGTGGTCTGGGTCCTCTGGGGCTACTCGATGACCACAGGCAAGGGCGTCCTCGGCATCTTCGGGGACCCGTTCGCCACCGCGGGACTGAGCCGGCTCATGGGCTCCCCCGAGCTCCTCAAAGCCGCCTTCAGCGCAACTTTCGCCATTATCACCGTCGCCCTGATCAGCGGCGCCATCGCTGACCGTGCCAAGTTCACCGCGTGGGCACTCTTCGTCCCGCTCTGGATCACCGCGGTCTACTGCCCGCTGGCCTACATGGTCTGGGGTGGCGGCCTGATGAGCGCCGGCGGCGCCGTCAGCTCGGTCTTCGGCCAGGTCATCGACTTCGCCGGAGGCACCGTCGTGGAGATCAGCTCCGGCACCGCGGCCCTCGTGCTGGTCTTCATCCTGGGCAACCGTCACGGCTTCGGCAAGGATCCGGCCCACCGCCCGCACAACATCCCGTTCGTTATGCTCGGTGCCGGAGTGCTGTGGTTCGGCTGGTTCGGCTTCAACGCCGGCACCGCGACCACCGTGGAGCAGGCGGGCCTGATCTGGATCAACACCCTCGCCGCCCCGGCCGCGGCCATGCTGTCCTGGCTCGTGGTCGAGAAGATCCGCCACGGCCACCCCACGTCCCTCGGCGCGGCCTCCGGCGTCGTGGCCGGCCTGGTCGCGATCACCCCGTCCTGCGCCAACATCAGCCCGCTGGCCGCCGTCGGCCTGGGCCTGGTGGCAGGCGCCGCGTGCTGCGTCTTCGTGGACCTGAAGTTCAAATTCGGCTTCGATGACTCGCTCGACGTCGTCGGCGTCCACCTCGGCGGAGGCCTGGTCGGAACCCTGGCACTGGGCCTCATCGCCCTGCCGGTGGACGGGCACGGCGGCGGCCTCTTCTACGGCGGCGGGCTGCACCAGCTGGTGGCTCAGACCGTTGCCGTGCTGATCACGGTCGCCCTCTCCGGGCTGGCGACGGCGGTCATCGGGCTCGCCATCCACAAGACCATGGGCTTCCGCGTCAGCCACGAGGCCGAGGTGGCCGGGGTGGACCGCTCCGAGCACGCGGAGACCGCCTATGAATTCGACGGCCTCGCGCACAGCCGCTTCAACCCCTTCGGCCACCACCAGGCCAACACCCCCGTCCACGGAACCGCCGTCCGGACCGCCACACCCCACGCAGCGCCCGAGCACGTGAAGGAAGACAGCTTCGCCTAGCACCGCCGGCACTGCCCGGCACCGGGCCCGCGGCGCCGCCTGACAGAATGGCCTTATGGAACTCGCCCTCGGACTGCTGGTCCTCGTGGCCGTCGTATGCGCCGGAAGCGCGCTGGGCCGGAAACTCAACATTTCCGTCCCCCTGCTGCTGGTGCTGGCCGGCGTCGCGGGTTCCTTCCTCCCCTTCATCCCGCCCATTGAGCTGAACCCGGAACTGGTCCTCGTGGGGCTGCTGCCGCCGCTGCTCTACGCCGCCGCGCTGCGGACCTCGCTCTTCGACTTCGGCTCCAACCGGCGCGCCATCAGCCTGCTCTCGGTGGGTTACGTGATCTTCGGAACCATCACCGTTGGCCTGGTGGTCTGGTGGCTGTTCCCCGAGATCCCGCTGGCGGCCGCCATTGCCCTCGGCGCAGTCGTGGCCCCGCCTGACGCCGTCGCCGCTACCGCGATCGCCCGGAAAGTGGGTATGCCCCGCCGGATCGTCACCATCCTCGAGGGCGAGTCCCTGGTCAACGACGCCACCGCCCTGGTCTGCCTCCGGGCCGCCATCGCCGCGATCGCCGGGACGGTGTCCGCGGCCGGCATCGCGGGCGGTTTCCTGCTCGCGGCCGGCGGCGGACTGGTGGTAGGGCTGGCCGCCGCCTACGTGCTGACCGAGCTGCGCAAGCGGATCCGCAACGTCGCGATCAACACCTCGACGTCGTTGATGGCGCCGTTCGTCGCCTACCTTCCGGCCGAGGCAATCCACGCATCCGGCGTCCTGGCCGTCGTCGTCACCGGACTCGTTATGGGGACCAAAGCGCCGTCCATGCCAAACGGCGCCGCCCGGTTGAGCCAGCGCAGCAACTGGAACACGGTGCAGTTCCTGCTGGAGAACTCCGTGTTCCTGCTGATCGGGCTCCAGGTCCGGACCATTATCGAGGGTGTCCAGGACGACTCCCTCGGCGCCGGCCGGATCTGGGCGGGCTGCTCCGTGATCCTGCTGGCGGTCCTGCTGCTGCGGCCGGTCTGGGTGTTCCCGGCGACGTACCTGCCGCGGCTGATCCCGGCCGTGCAGCGGGCCGACCCTGCCCCGCCGTGGCAGTTCGCGGCGATCGTGTCCTGGGCGGGGATGCGCGGGGTGGTGACGCTGGCCGCGGTTCTTGTGCTCCCCGCGGACCTGGAGCACCGGTCCGTGCTGATCCTCGCCGCCATGGTGGTGGTCGGCGGGACGCTGACGCTGCAGGGCTTCACCCTGCCCACGCTGGTGCGCCTGCTGCGGATGCAGGGCCCCGACCGGCGCGAGGACGCCCTGAACCAGGCCTCCCTGATGCAACTGGCGACCGCCGCCGGAGTGGCGCGGCTGCAGGAACTGCGCACCGACGACGACCCGCCGGAGGTGGTGGCCATGCTCAAGCGGCGCACCCAGGAGCGGGGCCTCGCCGCCTGGGAACGCCTGGGCCGGCCCAGCTCGGAGGCCGCGACCCCCAGCCAGCGCTACGCCAAGCTCCGGATGGCCATGCTGGACGCGGAACGGGCCAAGGTGCTGGAACTGCGCCGCGGCGGCGAATACGCCCACGAGGTCCTCAGCGAGGTCCTGGACCGGCTGGACGTTGAAGAGTCCATGCTCGACGTCGCACTGGACGAGCTGGACACCGCCGCTGAGGGCGGCGGCGAGGGCATCGCCCGGCCGGGCGGCGTGTGCGGACACCTCGAATCCGCACCGGATCCGCTGCCGCCGTCCGAGCCCTTCTGCGCGGATTGCCGCCGGGAGGGTACGACGCCGGTCCACCTCCGGATGTGCCTGGCCTGCGGAACCGTGGGCTGCTGCGACTCCTCCCCCGGTACCCACGCCTCCAAGCATTTCGATGCCACGGGCCACCCGGTGATGCGCAGCATCGAGCCGGGCGAGGACTGGCGCTGGTGCTACGAGGACGAACTCCTCGGCTAAATCCCCGCCCGGCAGCCGCTAGGCGTTGAGTCCGTGCGGCGCGGAAGAAGCCCGGGATAAGCGCGGTCTGAACCCGGAACAGCCTGTCCGGGTAATGCCAAGCCGGGCCGCCGCGCGTACCCTCGGCTGTGTGGACATTGTCGAGTTTTTGTCCGAACGCATTTCCGAGGACGAGGCCGCAGCCCGGACGCTCCTCAGCAGCCGGACGGTCTCCAAGTCGGGCGAATGGTACGAGCAGCGGCTGCTTCTCGAATGCGAGGCGAAGCGGCGGCTGATCGGCGTCGTGGAGGCAGCCAGGCAGTCCGCCCTGGCAGCCATGGTCAGCGACTCGCTTCAGGAGACCCATTGGGCACCCCGGTCTCTGGACTGGATGGAACGCTCGCTGCAGGCCCTGGCCCTGCCCTACCTCGAGCACCCGGACTTCGAACAGGACTGGCTGCACCCCTGAACTCCGGCCCGGACCCGGTCTGTGAAATATCCCCGGCCGTCCTGCCGTTAGCCCGGGTATGACAACTATCGGAATCATCGGTGCAGGACACATTGGCAGCCAGCTCGCACGGAAGGCCGTGGAACTGGGCTACGACGTCGCGATCAGCAACTCCCGGGGACCGGAAACCCTGGCGGACCTTGTCGCCGAACTGGGCCCGCACGCTCGTGCGGTCACCGCGGCCGAGGCAGCCGCGGCGGGCGATTTCGCCGTCGTCACGGTGCCGTTGAAGAACATCAAGGAGCTCCCGGCGGAACCGCTGGCCGGCAAGACCGTGATCGACACCAACAACTACTACTGGGAGCGCGACGGCCGCTTCCCGGCCCTGGACAACGGTGAGGCCACCACCTCCGGGCTCCTGCAGGAACACCTTTCTCAGTCCAAGGTCGCCAAGGGCTTCAACCACATCATGGCCGCCCAGATCACCACTGACGGCACTCCCGCAGGAACGGTCAACCGCCGCGCACTGGCCACCGCCAGCGACTATCCCGAGGCTGCCGAGCTTGTCACGCGGCTCTACGACGAATTCGGCTTCGACACCGTCAACATCGGCCCGCTGTCCGAAAGCTGGCGCGTGGAACGTGACCGTCCGGCCTACGTGGTCCGGCAGAACGCCGCCGAACTGCGCGAGAACCTCGCGAAGGCGCCCCGCACCGTCTGACCTCCCGGCCAAACCAGGCGGCCTTAGGGCCTGCGCGTCCGGAGCCGGCGCCACCAGGGGCGCCGGGCTTCCGGCTCGGGCACGACGACGTCGGCCGCTGCCGCCCGCCGCTCACGCCAGAGTGCCACCTCGGCGTCGACATCCCGTGTTTTGGTGGTGACGGGTGGCCCGCCCTGCAGCTGCCGGCGGGCGTCAATGACGCGGGTATTGAAGTCCGTGAGGAGCTCCCGCACCTGCGCCTCCGAGAACTGGGCGTCGAGGCGGGCGTCCAGTCCGGCATCCTCGCCGCGCAGCAGGATCGCCGTCGGGCCAAGCCCGGTGATGTTCTCGCGTTGGAGCAGCCCCTTCACCCACCAGTCAGGGTCGTAGGCCTCGCCCAGCCCGGGGATGGGCTTGCCCGCGTATTTGAGGTTGTCGAACTTTCCCTGCGCCATGGCGTCACGGACCAGGTAGTCGGCGCGGGCGGCTTCGTCCACGCCGGCGCGCTTTTGCCGGAGTTCTTCCTCGGCGGCGCTGACCTCGTCGTTTTCCTGCACCGTGCTGCCGCTGGCGCGGATGGAGCGCAGTTCGGCCGCACGCTCCACCCGGCGCCGGAACGCCGAGCCTTCCCCGCCACTCATGGCCACCGCCCTCTCAGCCGTCTCGGCCGCCCGGAAATCCGGGATCGGCTTCCAGTATGCGCAGGTCGGCCGGCCCGCCGAAAGTGCAGTTCGCGGCAGTGCTTTGCGCAAACATTTGCCGTGAAGTGCCTACTCGCGGGGCGCTTAGTCCCCGTCGAGGCAGATCACGAAGCCGGGAAACGCGTGGCGGCCGGGCCGGCCGCCCACCACGTCCATTGCCTCGCGAAGCTCGCGGAGTTGGTCCACACTCATCTGCAGTGGCGGTTCATCGGGCTGGTAGGTGGTCAGGACGGGGTAGTCGACGCCCGGCTCCCCAGCCATCTCGATGTGGCAGCCCAGCACGTGGCTGACCGGGTGGTCGGCGCAGAAGCGCAGGAGCCCGTCGATGCTGCGGACGAAGGCCGGCCAGTCATGGATGTAGAGCCGGCCCGGGTAGACGGTGTCCCCGGTGAGCAGGAACCCGGTGTACGGGTCGTAGAAGGTGACTGCAGCGCGGTGGTGGCCGGGGCTGGGCCAGCACCGCAGTACCCGGCCGCCGAGGTCCACCTCAGCCGGACCGCCGTCGTCGTCCGTGAAGCCAAAGTATGCCCAGGCGGAATCCAGCCCGGCGTCCACCACCTGGGTCCGGGGCCGGCCGGTGAACTGTGAGTCGCCCGCCACGTGGTCTCCGTGCGGGTGGGTGTGCAGGACCAGGAGCCCGTAGCCGGGGCGGGGGTGGGCGGTCAGCCAGGTGTCGATGAGACCGTCAATGACGCGGCGGAGCGGGAAGAAATCCGCCGAGGCTGTGGCGCCGGTGTCGATCAGCACGGCGCGGGTGTTGCCGAAGAGCAGGAACATAAATGGCGCCTCGTAATTCACCGCCATGTTCTGCCGCAGGATGAACGTGTGATCATCGTAGGCGTGGACCTGGATCTCCGGGTCCGTATTGTGCATCGCGGACTCGGAGCCGTGAATCCAGGCCACCTCCAGGTCACCGGGCCGGGGGACGCCGGAGGTGAAATCGACCGCTGTTGGCGAAGCCATTCTTAGAGGCCCGGCAGGACTTGTTCGCGGACCTGTTTCCGGAGGATCTTGCCCAGCATGGAGCGCGGCAGGTCCTCGATCGTGACAATCCGGCGCGGGACCTTGTACCCGGCCAGGTGCTCGCGGCAGTATCGGCGCAGGGCTTCCTCGTCCAGCTCGGTTCCCGGCTCGAGTTCGACGGCGGCCACCACCAGTTCGCCGCCGCGCTCCAGGGGTTTGCCGACGACGGCGGCGTCCCTGATGTCCGGGTGCAGCCGCAGCACGGCCTCCACCTCGGTGGGCGAGACGTTGAACCCGCCGGTGATGATGAGTTCCTTGGCGCGGTCCACCACGGTGGTGAAGCCGTCCGCGTCCACGGTCACCACGTCCCCGGTGCGCAGCCAGCCGTCGGCGGTGAGGGTTTTCGCGGTCTCGTCCGGGTTGTTCCAGTAGCCCTGGAAGACCTGCGGGCCCTTGATCAGGAGCTCGCCCGGCTGGCCCTGCGGAACCTCCGTTGAGGGGACTTCGACGTCGACCACCTTCATCAGCGTGGACGGGAACGGCACTCCGATGGTTCCGGTGCGGCGGGTGGGATGGAACGGGTTGCCCAGCGCCACCGGGGAGGATTCGGTCATGCCGTAGCCCTCCACCAGCAGGCCGCCGGAGACTGACTCCCAGAGCTCCACCACGTGGTCCGGCAGGTTCATGGCCCCGGAGATGCAGTACTTGCAGGACCGCAGCGAGATGCCCTTCTCCTTCGCGGCCATGGCCGTGCGCTCGTAGATCGGCGGGACGGCGCAGTACACCGTAGCCGGCGACTTCTTCATCGCGGCCAGCACCAGGTTCGGATCGAATTTGGGGAACAGGACCAGCAGGGCCTGTTTGCGGATGCCGTAGGTCAGGTAGAGGGTCATGCCGAAGGCGTGGAACATCGGCAGGATCGCGTAGAAGATTTCCTTGCGGTACTCCGCGCCGGCCATCCACGCCTCGCCCTGCAGCGCGTTGGCGTACAGGTTGAAGTGCGTCAGCATCGCACCCTTGGGCCTGCCGGTGGTGCCTGAGGTGTACTGGATCGCCGCGAGGTCCTCCACCGCCGGCCGCGGGTGCGACGGGTCGATCCGACCGTGGCCCAGGAGTTCCTTCCACGGCATGGTGCCCGGGGCGGGGGCGGTCAGGGACTCCCGGGTGCTGCGCAGCTTCTTCACCGGCAGGCCCAGGGCGAGGCGCTTGGCGGCGGGGAACGCCTCGAGCAGGTTCACCGAGACCACGTGGTCGATCTCGACGTCGGCCGGGAACTCCCGGATAGCAGCCGCGGCCTTGTCCCAGACGATCACCACACGCGCCTGGTGGTCCTCGAACTGGTGGCGCAGCTCGCGGGAGGTGTACAGCGGGTTGTGTTCAACCACGACGGCGCCCAGGCGCAGCACCGCGTAGAACGCCACCACGTGCTGGGGGCAGTTCGGCAGGATCAGGGCCACCCGGTCGCCGGCCCGGACGCCCAGCCGGCGAAGCCCCTCAGCGGCCCGGTCAACCTGCTCGCCCAGCTCCGTGTAGCTGGTCCGGCGGCCGAAGAATTCCAGCGCCGGGGCGCTTCCGGCCTCGGCAACGGAGTGCTCCAGCATGGCCACCAGCGATTCCGTGGGCAGGTCAATCTCCGCAGGGACGCCGGGCTGGTAGTTCTTCACCCAGGGTTGCTGGTCCGTATGCTCCATGCCCACATCATTTCGCGAACTGCCGGCCGGGGCGAATCACGGACTCCCCCACCCGTGCGGCTGACCAGCGGAAACAACACCGCCACTGCAACGTACCTGCGAGCTTCCGGATTTACCAACGGAGGCCTTACCTATGCCGTCATTGCGCGCCTGGCGCCCGCCGCACGTCCCGCCGTCGCAGTTTGACGCGGGGGCCTTCGGTTGTCCACAGTAAGTCAGTGCTCTTGAACGTTGATCAAATGGCCCCGGGCACCGTTGCCCCCGGCGCCCGCCCGCTACCGAAGCAAATCGCAGCGCTGGCCGGCTTCCTGGTGGCGTCCTGGGCCGTCTCGTTGCTGGCCTCGCTGCCGATCAGGACCAACGGCGCCTGGTACGCGGCCGCGGACAAAGCCTCGTGGACCCCGCCAGGGTGGATGTTCAGCTCTATCTGGCTGGCGCTGTACGCGGCCATGGCCGTGGCCGCGTGGCTCGTGTGGCGGCAGCAGCGCTACCCGCGCCGGACGGCACTGAGGGTCTACGCCGGCCTGTTGCTGCTGAATCTGTCGTGGCCGCTAATGTTCTTCGGCATGTACCCGATGTTGGGGGCGGCCGCCCTGTGGCTGGCGCTGCTGGTGATCGCTGCCCACGCCGTGATTGCGACCTTCGCCGTCCTGCATTTCGGGCCGATCAGCACCGCCGCCGGGTTACTGATGCTGCCCTACGTTTCGTGGCTGGTGTTCTCGGCCAGCCTCAACCTGTACGCGGCCCTGAACAACTAGGCCGACGCCAGCGTCCTGGGCGGCGCAAGGCGACGACGACGGCGCTGCACCGCCGTCGTCGTCCGCCGCAGTTTAGGCGTTGACGTGCTCGGCAAGAATGGCGTCCACCTGGCCGAGCGCTTCCTTCATGCCTTCCTCCATGCCCATGGCGACAATCTTCTCCATCTGGTCCTCGTTTTCGAAGGTGGAAAGGACGGTCATCCGGGTCCGGTCACCGATCGGCTCGAGCGTCACGACGCCGTGGATGGTTCCCATCTCGGCCACGGGATCCCCGTTGTCATCCGAAAACCCGTCGTCGAACTCAAGGCGGTGCGGGGCCTCAACGGCGACGAAACGCCACCAGCCGCGGGCCTTCTCCCCGCCGGGCCCGGTCATGTAGTAGCTGGCCTCGCCGCCGGGAACGAAGTCGTGCTTCTCGAAAGTGGCGGGCCAGGTGGGCGGGCCCCACCAGCGCTCCAATTGGCGCGGATCCTCCCAGATCTGCCAGACGCGCTCGACGCCCGCGTCGAACTCGGCGACGATGCTGAGGCTCAATGCCTCAAGGTTCTTGACTGAACTCGTAACGGTCATGTCCAACCCTTCCTATTCCCCTGCTTCGCTGTCTTCTGCCTTCCGGGCCACTGGCTGGCCGGAATGAAGATTTCCGTCGGCGAGCAAATCGGCGATCCTATCGGTCCGCTGCCGCCAGATGACCTCGTACTCATCGAGCAGCTTGCGGGCCCTTCGCAGTCCCTCGTGGCTGGCCCGCACAATCTGCTCCCTTCCGCGCTTCTCCTTGGTCACCAGGGAAGCGCGTTCCAGCACCGCCACATGTTTCTGGACGGCGGCGAAACTCATGGCATAGAGCGCAGCAAGCCCGGAGACCGAGAACTCTGCCACGGTCACGCGGCGCACAATGTCGCGACGGGTCGTGTCGGCAAACGCCTGGAAGAGGCGGTCGACGTCTTCATCACTCCACTGATCTACAACCATTTGGTTGTAGAATATGGCCTCCGCTCAGGGGTGTCAAGGGGTCTCCGAAAGAGCCCGCTCACCCCAGGAACGAGCGGTGGATGTCGCTGCCGTACCGGCGGATGATGTCGCGTTTGGCCGCCTTGAAGGCCTCGAGATCCCCGGGCCGGCCGTGCTGCTCGGTGTGCCGCCGGGCGAGCTCGTCCGCAATGACGTCCAGGAAGAGCTCGGCCAGCAGCAGCCGGGCTGAATCCCGGAACCGCCCGCGGCCATCGACGTAGAGCTGGACGGTGGGGGCGGCGGTGTTGATGATGACCTTGCGTTCGCCCGGGCTGTAGACGGCACGGTCGGCACTGTTGTGCAGGCTGCGGAACTCGTAGCCGGTGAAGAGGTCGACGCCGTGGTCCCGGGTCGGCCTGTGTGCCTTGTGATTGTGCGCCGCCTCCCGCAGCGGCGCCGTGGCTCCCAGCGCGTCCGGTCCTCCCCCGGCTCCGTGCGGACCCTGGCCGGCACCATGGTGCGACGCGTGCTCGGCAATGACGATCTCGCACAGCGCCCAGAAGTCGCCGGCCCGGGCGGTGAGCTCACCCCGGTCCCCGGGCCGTTCCCCCGTCACCGCCCATTCGAGCCGGTCCGCTGCGCCCAGCGTGCCGACGTCGACCGGTACCGGGACCGGTTCGATCCGCACGGAGGCGGGCAGTTCGGCCTCGAAGGTCAGGGTCGCGCCGTCGGGCAGTTGGGCGGCATCAAAAAGCAGCGACACGTGGAACGGATGGCCCGGCGGGCGGTAGTAGAAGGGCGTGGTGAAGCGCAGCGCCGCGGGCTGGTCCCCCGCCGCCGGGCCCGTCCCGGGCGGCGGGGACGTTGCCAGCCCGAGGTCGACGACGGCGGCCTCGCTCATGTGCCGCAGGAGATGCTCGATCATGTCCGCGGTGCGGCCGGACGTGGTGGCCCGCTCCAGGTGCGTTAGTTTCTCCTTCTCAGCCTGGACCGCGCCGGCAATCATCGCGCTGACGGCTTCCGAGAACGCGGCGACGAAGGCGTCCCGGGGATTCAGGCCCTCCCGTTCGTCGCTGATGATCGCCCGGCCCCGCCCCAGCATCCCCGTCAGCGCATCACAGGACACCTCGCCGAACAGGTACTCGGTCCCCACCTGGTTTTCGAAGGCGAAGAGCTGGCAGTCGAGGACAGCTTTCCCGGACAGGACCACCAGGCCGTTGGTCCGTTCGTCCCCGCTGAGAGTCAGTTCGGTGTCCGCGGCCCGCTTCAGGGTCAGGGTGAAGGGGTAGTCCGCGCCGTCGAAGCTGACGGTTCCGGGCCGGTCCGGCCCGAGCAGCACCTCCGCCGGCGGTTCCAGGAAGCGGACCTGCCGGGTGTGGTGCTCCGTGGAGCCGGGCTGTCCGTGTTCCAGGTCCACTGTCCGGCGGCCCAGGACGGCGCGCAAGTAGAAGTTGGCGGACAGGGACTGCAGCAAGGTGTTGTACTGCGTGATCCGGGCGCGGGGGTTGTCCACCACCACCGTTACGCGGGTGCCGCTGCCGGCAGGGGCCTCCGGTACCCCGAGCCGGGCGTAGTCGGCGGGGTAGGCACGGCGGTCCTCCCCGCCGTCGTCGTAAAGATACCCGCCGTTATCGCCCCGGAAGACGTCGATGCGGGTGAAGCGGCCGGACTGGATGGTCTCGATCCAGCCGTGCCCCAGCCCGAAGATGGCCTGCTTGAGGCCCCGGCCGAAGTAGCCGCGGCCGTCGCCTTCACCGCGGGCCAGGGGACTGTGGGCGCCGCCGTAGCTGAGGATCCGCCGGGCCTGCCCAAAGGACATGCCCTCCGCCTGGTCGCTGACCGTCAGCACGGCCCCGGTGTGATGGCGTTCGTAGCCCACGGTGATCCGGCCCGGCACCGCGGCTCCGGCGTTTTCCGCCCGGGCGTAGCTGTCGTCGCTGTTGGTGATCAGTTCCACCAGCGCCTTCTCCACCGAGGCGAAGCGCCGTGAGTCGATTCCGATCACACGCTGGTCAACCTGGATCCGGGCAACCGTCATGCTGATTCCCTCGCCGCTACTGCCGCTTCCCCTCTTACGGGGAGACTAGCAGTCCGCCGGAAGACCGCCTAGGGCGTAGTGGAGGCAGGCTGCAGGTGGAGCGCATCCGCCGGGTTCCCGCCGCGGACAAAGGCGCCCAGCCAGGCCATGGCCGCTTCGCGGGACGTGAAGAATTCGTGCGGATACTTGGTGTCCCGGCTGGTGGCGGCCGCCACCACACGGTCCACCGCACTCGATCCGAGGACGGCGATGGCAATAACGTCTGCTGATTTGGCGAACTCGTAACGGGCCGCGGCGCTGATGACGACGTCGGTCATTTCGGAGAGCATCGGCACTTGCCTGCCCTGGCAGAGTTGTTTGGTTGCGCGCATGGCATCGCGGGCATCGCTGACGTCGACAAAGGAGCCGGGCACCCACACCGACTCGAGGATGCCGCCACTAATGCGCAGGGCGTTTTTACCGTCTGCGGCAAGGAGTGGTTCGGGCGTCATTTGGCCCATTCTAAACGTGCCAAAGCCGGGCACCTTGTCAACACGGCAGCGACCCTGTCATAAATAGGGCCGTCACTTCACCCCGGCCCTCTTACGGCGGTCTTCTTTACCGCGGAGGTCGCGGTTGAGGCGGCGGTCGCCGTGGTACAGAATCGACTCCCAGTTAATCTCCTCCGGCGCCTTCGGGATGATCTGCGGAGGTGCGGGCGCGGCGGCTTTCGGCTTGACGTAAAGCCAATTCAGCACGCCCAGGAAGATATCGACGATTGAGTTCCGGATCCCCATGTAGGCGCGGATGGCGTACGCGGCCATAACCGCGTTGAAGGCCGCGAACGCCGCGTTGGTCCAGTTTTGCTGCAGGACATCACGCCAGACCGTGAACAGCGAGAAAGCGACGATCGCGTATGGCGCGATCACATAGATCGCGGGGGCGGCCGTCCGGTCCTTGACCTTGGGCGTGCGGGCGAACGGAATCTTGTCACCGGTCAGGGCCTGCTGGAGTGATTTCAGTACTCCGGCGAGGTTCACCGGCATCAGCACCAGGTTGAACCCGTAGATCCGGAAGATGTCACTGAAGCGGTGCCCGGACTCGCGCAGATCGCTGCCCATGGCCAGGAAGTAGGGCAGCGCGGCGGCGAAGACCAGCGGGCTGAGGAGCCTGCTGTCATAGGGGTAGGCCAGCAGGAAGAGGAGCCCGAAGCTGGCCCAGGTCAGCGACGCCATGTAATTGACGCGGAGCATGATTTCTCGGGCCCTGACGTCCTTGTCGAGGCCGCGGCGGTGCCGGATGGTGTCCCAGAGTTTGGGCAGGATCAGCAGGCCGCCGTTGGCCCAACGCCGCCGCTGCACCACCAGGGAACCGAAGTCCGGTGGGGTGGCGCTGTAGCTGAGCCGTTCGGGGTAGTTGACGAGGTCCCAGCCTTCCCGGCCCAGGTCCACGCTGGATTCGGTGTCCTCAATGACGGTTCGGTCCTGGATGTAGGTCCGGACCTCGAAGCCACCCTCGGAGGAGACCTCCACAATGTCCTCGAGGGCAACCTTGCGGATCACGGCGTTGGCACCCACCCAGAACGTCGCCCCGTAGCGCGTCATGCCCTGGTGTTGGATGTGCTGCAGGTCCGTGGTGGCTCCGGCAACGCGTTCGATGCGCGTGGGGGCGCCGCGGAAGGAGGAGTACGGGGTCTGGGTCACGGCCACCCGCTCGTTGCCCGGTGATTCCAGGAAGTGGACCAGGCGCAGGCAATAGTCCCGCAACAGCAGCGAGTCGGCGTCGAGGGTCAGGACGTAGGTGCTGTCGGCGATGACCAGGTCGCCGGCGGCGGACTCCACGGCGGGTTCGACGGCGGGCCCGACGGCGGGTTTTGCGGCCTTTGCTGCGGGCTCGGCGGCGGGTTTGGCGGGCGGCTCTGCGGCTAGCCGCAGGACAGTTCCATCGGCTGTCTGTTCCTGCCGCCACCGGTGCCCCATCAGGCTCAGGTAGGAGTTGAGGTTCATGGCCTTGTTGGCCTCGTGCGACAGGCTCGCGTACTTCTTGCGCTCGAAGGTGGAGACCCGGACGTTGAAGATCCAGGTCAGCCGGGCGTAGAGCTCCCGCATGCGCGGCAATTCCGGGGCGGTCTGCTGGGCGCGGGCAGCGTAGAGCGCGGTCAGGACGAGGCGCAGTTCGCGGGCCAGGCCCATCAGCACCAGGTCAACGAAGAATTCGTCGACGTGGTCTTCCACCTGCTCGGCCTCGGCCATGCCCTCAAGCCAGCCGGCCGCGTATTCGTATTCCTCGATGAGGGCGGGCAGTTCCGCCCCTGCTGAGAGCTTGCCGGCGCGTTCGTTGAACGCCGCGCTCGCGGCGTTCAGGCGGGACGACGGCTCCTTGAGGGTTCTGGTGATGCCGGCGGCGAGGTCGCGGGTGGCCTGCAGCCGTGCCTGCTCATCGGGGTTGTCCGGGAACGGCGGGTCATCCAGGAGCAACACCACGGAAAGGTCCGGGAACTCCTGCAGGGCCGCGGACCAGAGCGTCGCCCGGACCACCTGCGGCTCTTCCGCGTAGGACGGGACAAGGACGGTGACGGCATCCGTGTAATCGGTGAAGTGACGGTCCAGTTCGCCGCGGGGAACCCTGCGGTGGTCGCGGAAGCGGTTGAGGGCGCCCTGGCGTGCCAGCAGGTACATCAGGGCCGAGAACGTCAGGAAGGTGACGACGATGACGTAGGAGACGGCTTCCGCCCGGAACCTGAATCCCGCAGTGGGGTCGTTGATCAGGGCCCTGATCACGGTGGTCACCACATAGCCAGCCCACGCAAGGACCGTCACGACGATGCCCACACGTCCGAGGATGATTTTCCGGCGGGATGGTTCGGGATGAACGATGGCCAGCGGTTCGGAGCGCCGTTCGGCTCCCCATTGCCGTTTGCGGACCTTTGTGGCCTGATCGTCGGCCGCGGAATCTTCAGGCCGCGAAACGGCCAGGAGGTCGGACATAAATCCCCATCTGCATCATGTGCACCCCCAGCGGACACACTTCAGGCCGGCCTCGTCATTAGGCGGTGCGGTCTGCCCATATAATAAGCGCACGACCCCACATATCGTGACCCCGGCTTCGTCTTAATATCGGGAATCAACATATTTGGCCGCAATTCCGCGCACAGGGCGTTGAGCAGGACTCTTGGACAAGTATTGGGGTAAATCTGTGTCGAACCGCTTTCCCGGGCGCCGCCTCTCTAAATTGCGGCTCGGAATTCTGGTAATTGTTCTTCTCGCCCTCACCGGCGGGTCGTATTTAGGCCTTCGCTCATTCCAGGACGCCAACGCGGCGTCGTCCATTCCGTCGGTCTTCTCCGGTTATGTCGACGTCACGGCCACACCGCGGTTTGCGTTCGAATCCCCGGGCAGCCCCGAAGCCAAGGGCGCCGTTCTTTCCTTCATCGTTTCGGACAAAGCTGACCCTTGTTCGCCGTCGTGGGGGGCCGCATACAGCCTCACGCAGGCAGAATCCGACTTGGACCTGGACCGCAGGATCGCCCGGCTCCGCCAGGTCGGCGGCGCCGTCTCCGTGTCCTTCGGTGGGCAGAGCAACAGCGAACTGGCCGTCGGCTGCACCGATCCGGACAGGCTCGCGGGCGCCTACCGCGACGTGGTGGAACGCTACGACCTGCGCTCCATTGACCTCGACGTCGAGGGCACGGCCCTGGCGGACACCGCGTCGATCGACCGCCGCGGCAAGGCCGTCGCGGCCCTCCAGCAGGACCGCCGGAACGGCGGGAAAAGCCTCGAGGTGTGGCTGACCCTGCCCGCGGACCCGGCGGGGCTGACGGCGGCGGGCCGCGACCTCGTGTCCCGGACCCTCCGCGCCGGCGTCGACGTGGCCGGGGTGAACATCATGACGATGGACTTTGGCGGGAGTAAAGCGCCCGGCCAGTCCATGTCCCAGGCCTCCATCTCCGCGGCCGAAGCCACCCACACGCAGCTGCAGGCACTATTCCGGCAAAACGGCGAGGACCTGGGCACCGACACCGCCTGGCGCAAGCTGGGTCTCACCCCGATGATTGGGCAGAACGATGTCCCCGGGGAAATTTTCACGCTCGACGACGCCGCATCCCTGAATGCCTACGCCAAAGCGAAGGGCGTGGGCCGGGTGTCCATGTGGTCGCTCAACCGCGACCGGACCTGCGGCAGCAACTACCCGGACGTCGCCAAGGTTTCCGACAGCTGCAGCGGCATCCAGCAGGGCGACGCCCTTTTCGCCACGGTCCTGGGCGCCGACGTCATTCCCACGGCATCGGCCGTTCCGCAGCTGACGGCCGCCTCCGCCACCCCCACGGCGACCGACGACCCGTCCACCAGCCCCTACCCCGTGTGGAGCGAGACCGCACGGTACGTCGGCGGCGACCGCACGGTGTGGCACGGCAACGTTTACGAAGCCAAGTGGTGGACGCAGGGCGACAGTCCGGACAACCCCGTCGACCAGGGCGCCACGGTCCCGTGGAAGCTCATCGGCCCGGTATTGCCCGGCGACCGCCCCAGCCCCCGGACCACGGTCGCCGCCGGCACCTACCCGGAGTGGTCTGCTGCCACCGTCTACAAGCGCGGGTCACGGATCCTGTTCGACGGCTACGCGTTCGAGGCCAAATGGTGGACGCAGTCGGACAGCCCCCAGGCCATGCTTGAGGGCGCCCCGGACTCGCCGTGGATGAAGCTGACCGCCGCCCAACTCCAGTCCCCCGCGGCCAAGTAGCGGGCCGTCGGGGGGCGGCATCCGGGCCGGCTGTGACCAGTCTCACCAGCAATAATCGTCCTCCGGCTTGAGTCGCCAGCCGCCCGCTGTGCATCATAAAAAGGCAGCCGGAAGCGAGAGCTCCCGGCCCGCACCGCCCCCAAACGAGCTTCGACGCCCCGCGCCCGAAGCCCGCGGGGGCCCATCCTGGTGGACGCAACGAGGCCAAACCGGTGAGCTCATAGAGCTGCCCATGGTCTCCGGCGTTCCCGGTGTGGACTACGGCGGCTCCGCATCGGTGCGGCAGCCGGACACCCGGATTCATGAATGGAAGCACTGAACAATGACGTTTGAAACTGCCACCCACGCTGTCACCCACAAGCTCTGGGACCGCTCCACGATGCACCACGAGCTGGACACCCTGATCCACGACCTCTCCGTCCGCCACAACACCGCGAAGTCCAACATCGCGGTGCACGCCAGCGGGCCGAACACCTTCACGCTCAGCCTGAGCAACGGCGCAGCCGATCTGGGTTCGGCCTCCGCTTAACGGCACCAACCCCCAGCAACACCACGACGACGGCGGGAGCTTCCCGCCGTCGTCGTCGCGTTTCTGGCGCCCACGGCACCCTCGCAGCCCCGGGATCCTAGCCGCCGATCTGCACCACAGTGATCTCGACGGTGCACGGCCGCGGGCCGAGGTACTGCCGGACTGCGCCGGCCACTGCCCTGGTGACGTCGGGGGCCGGGCGGCTCGCCCCGACGCCGATCCGGGCCTTCACCGTGAGGCGGCCCACCGCTGCAATGATCTGCTGGAGCTGAACCGGCCTTGGGTAAGACGGGGCCGGGAGAGGAAACGTCACGGTGAAGCCGACGTGAGCTGCGTCACATGGAGAGTGTCCCCTGCTGTTCATCTGGGAGCCACAACCGGTTAATTACCGGCCAGTAAGTTGGCGGGGTCCTATTTGACATCCCCTGAGAGGCTCCCCCCATGAGCGCGACCCGCACCCGAGGCATCCTCACGGCCGCCGCCGCCATTCTCCTGGCAGCGTCCGCAATCGGCGGCACAGCTGCCGCCCAGGCCGCCGGTACCACCGGCCAGAACGGCGGAAACGGCGCCGCCCCCACCCGCGGGACGGACTCCGCCCTGGCCGCGGCGTTCAACGGCGTGGACCGGTCCACCAACTGGCAGCAGACCAGCAAATTGAAGCTGGATTTCCCCACCTACCACACCGAGGGAATCGCCTTCAGCCAGGACCACATCTTCCTGTCGTCGGTGCAGATCATCGAGCCGACCAAGAAGTTCCCGGCCCCGCAGGGCGGCTACGACCGCACCCCCGGCAAGGGCATCGGCCACCTGTTCGTGATGGACAAGGCCGGAAAGCTGCAGAAGGACATCATCCTGGGCGAGGGCGACATGTACCACCCCGGCGGCATCGACTTCGACGGCACCAACGTCTGGGTCCCGGTGGCCCAGTACCGTCCCAACAGCAGCGCGATCGTCTACCGCGTGGACGCCAGCACCCTCGCGGTGCACAAGCAGTTCGAGGTCAAGGACCACTTCGGCGGCATCGTGATGGATAAGCAGACCGGCCACTTCGTCGGCAACACCTGGGGCTCGCGGCGCTTCGCCGAATGGGACCTGCGCGGCCGCCAGCTCTCCACGTGGCAGAACACCGACTACTTCATCGACTACCAGGACTGCCAGTACGTGCCGGCCTCCAAGATGCTCTGCGGCGGCATCACCAACCTCCCGCAGACACCGGCGGCCGGCGGCACCGGCGCCACCTACGAACTCGGCGGGATGGCCATGATCGACCTCAAGTCCCGCAGCGTGATCCGCGACGTGCCGTTCCAGCAGTGGTCCACTGCCGGCCACGTCGCCACCCGGAACCCCTTCAAAATGACCGCCGAAGGCAACCACCTCACCCTGAAGGTGGCGCCCGATAACGGCGATGAAGGCAACGGCACCGAAATCCTCACCTACGAAGCCACCGCGCCCACCGCGGCAGCCACCAAGTAACGGCCCCAGCACAGGAACGATTGGATACCCCCATGTCTCGTCCAGCCCCACGCATCACCCGGTGCCGCGTCGCCTCCGCCGCCTGCGCCACCGCCCTCGCGGCCTCAGCCCTGGCCGCCGGCCTGGTCGGCGCAGGCCCCGCGGCGCCGGCCCCGCAGCTGCCGGCCCCACAGCCGCCAGCGGCACGGACCACGCCCGCACGGCCACTCCGATCAAGCACGTGGTGGTGATCTTCCAGGAGAACGTCTCCTTCGACCACTACTTCGCCACCTACCCGAAGGCCGCCAACATCCCCGGCGAAACCCAGCAGGGCAGCGGCACGAAGGCAGCCGCCTTCACCGCGGCCAAGAACACGCCCAAGAAGATCGACACACTGGCCACCGCGGGGCTCCTGGCTCCGAACAACCCCAACGCGGTCCAGCCCTCGCGGCTCTCCCCCGCCCAGGCGGTCACCTGCGACCAGGACCACAACTACGGCGCCGAGCAGAAGGCGTACAACGGCGGCCTGATGGACAAGTTCGTCGAGTACACCAGCCGGGACGCCTGCGGCACCAACCAGTATGGCCGCAACGGGCTCACCATGGATTACTACGACGGAAACACTGTCACGGGGATCTGGAACTACGCCCAGAACTACGCCATGAGCGACAGCCACTTCAGCACCGTCTTTGGCCCCTCCACCCCCGGCGCGCTGAACCTGGTTTCCGGGCAGACCCACGGCGCCAGCGAGTTCACCGCCGCGGGGCAGCCCGTCACGCCGGCGGCCAGCGACTACACCGTGCGCCAGCCCGACGCGAACGGCGTAGGCACGGTCATCAACGATCCCGATCCGGTTTATGACGACTGCTCCAACAGCAGCCACGCCAAGACCAACAACCTGGCAGGCATGAACGGGAAGAACATCGGCGATCTGCTCAACGCGAAGGGCACCTCCTGGGGCTGGTTCCAGGGCGGCTTCACCCCCACCGCCCCCGCCACCGGCACCGCCCCGGCGTCGTGCCTGTCCAGCCACACCAACGCCGCCGGCGCCAGCGTAGTGGACTACTCCCCGCACCACCAGCCTTTCCAGTACTACGCCTCCACCGCCAACCCGCACCACCTGGCCCCGGCGTCGGACGCGGAGATCGGCCACAACGGCCAGGCGAACCACCAGTACGACCTCACCGACTTCAACAAGGTGGTCAACACGGACAACATGCCTGCGGTGTCCTTCCTGAAGGCCGGCATGTACCAGGACGGCCACGCCGCCTACTCGGACCCGGTCGATGAGCAGAACTTCGTCACCAGGACCGTGAACCAGATCCAGAAGTCCAAGAACTGGGAGGACACCGCCGTGGTGCTCGCCTACGACGACTCGGATGGCTGGTACGACCACGCCGCGGCCAAGGTGAAGAACTCCTCCAACACGGCCGACGACGCCGAGTGGGGCCAGAAGGCCGCTGCCAGCGGCGTTCCGATGGCCGGCGGCTACGCGGACCGCTGCGGCCCCGGCCCGCGCCAGCCGCTGGTGGTCATTTCCCCCTACGCCAAGAAGAACTTCGTTGACCACACTCAGACCGACCAGGCCTCCATCCTGCGCTTCATCGAGGAGAACTGGCAGACCGGCCAGATCGGCGACGCCTCCGCCGACGCCGCAGCCGGCTCGGTGAACGCGATGTTCGACTTCCATAAGCAGCGCCCGGGCAAGGTCCTGCTCAACGAACAAACCGGTGCGGTCGCCTCCATCACCAAAGAGGACGACGGCGGCCGCCACTAGCGCCGGCACCTAATCCCACACAGAAACGCCACCCGGCCGATGCCGGGTGGCGTTTTTGTGTGGAGCGCGAGCTGCGAGCGACAGGGCCGCCCTCTCGGCTACGGCACGCTGTAGGAGTTCAGCGGCCGTCCGGTGGTGCCGTACGTGAGGTCGAGGAGGAGAAGGCCCTTCCGTTCGAGGGCGCTGAGGTAGCGCTGGGCCGTCGGACGGCTGACGCCGAGCTGGTCGGCGATTTCGGCCGCGCCGATCGGGCCCCCGGCGGCCCGGACGGCGTCGAGGGCTTTCTGCATGGTCGGCTGCAGCCGGGGACCCGGGGCGGTCGCCCGCACCCCGGCCGAGCGCGCGTTGTAGAGACTGTCAACGGTGGCCTGGTTGGCGGTGGACACGGAATCGAGCTCCTGCCGCCACTTCCGGTAGGCCTCGAGTTGGGTTCGGAGCCGGTCGAAGGTGAACGGTTTGACGAGATAGTAGACCGCCCCGCTGCTCATCGCTGACTTGACCGTGGCCAGGTCCTGGGCGGCGGTCACGATGATGCAGTCAACCGGGGTCCCGGCCGCCTGCAGCGAGCGCAGCAGGGACAGCCCGTCCTCGTCCGGGAGGTGGACGTCCAGCAGGAGCAGGTCCGGGTTGAGGCGCGTGATGGCCTCCCGCGCCGCGGCCGCGCTGGTGACCTGGCCGACGCACTCGAAACCGTCCACCCGGGCAACGCGGGCGGCGTGGATCCCGGCGACCCGGAAGTCGTCGTCAACCACCAATGTTTTGATCAACGTCAGCGCTCCTGTCCTCGTCTGCAATGCTCGCCCCTGCCGGCAGCCACACCTCGAAATTGCCGCCGGGGCCGGGGAACACATCCAAGGTTCCCCCCGCCCGGTGGACGATCCTTCGCACCAGCGCCAGCCCGATGCCGCGGCGCATGCCCGGCCGCGGATCCTTGGTGGAATAGCCGTCCACCACCACCTGGTCAATCTTGTCCAGGGGGACGCCCGCGCCGTTGTCACGCACCGCGATGAACACGCCGTCGGTGTCGTCAAACTGTACCGTCACCAGGCGCGGCCGCGGTGTGTTTGCCAGCGCGTCCACGGCATTGTCCAGAAGGTTGCCGACGATGGTCAGCAGCTCCCCCTGGTCCACCTGGGGGCGCTCCAGCCGGGACTCGGCCGTCACCTCCACCAGCACATCGTGCTCGGCCGCCACCGTGATCTTGGCGAGCAGGAGGGCGGCGAGCTCCGGCGGCGCGATCCGGGCCCGCAGCCCCTCGCCGAGTGATTTGGACATCGACGAAATCTGCGAGACGTAGCTCCTTGCCTGATCCACGTCGCCCATCTCCAGCAGCCCGTCAACAATGTGGAGCCGGTTGGCGTACTCGTGCTCCAGGGCGCGCATGGCCTCCATCAAGCCCTGGATGGAGTGCAGGTCGCGGACCAGGCCCTCGATTTCCGTCCGGTCCCGCAGCGTCACCACCGACCCGATGCTCCGCCCGGCGGTCGAAACCGGCATCCGGTTGACCACCAGCAGGGACTCCTCCGTCAGTGCCACCTGGTCGGCGCCCGAGAGTTTGCCGGTGAGGAGGTCCCGCAGCCGCCCCTCCGGAACGAGGTCCGCGACCGGCCGTCCCAGCGCCGTCCCGTCGATGTGCAGCAGCCGCCGGGCCTCCCCGTTGATCACTGTCACCTTGCCGTCGTCGTCGACGCCGACGACGGCCTCGCGGATTCCGTGCAGGAGGGCCTCACGCTCCTGCAACAGGGAGGCGATCTCGGCGGGTTCAATGTTGAACGTGACGCGCTTGATCCGGCGGGACAGCAACAGGGAGCCGCCGACCCCCAGGGCCAGGACCAGCGCGGAGAACCCGACGATCAGCCAGATGTTCTGGACCTGGTTGTCCAGAACCTTGGTTTCGGCAATTCCCACGGACACCTGGCCGATGACCGAACCCGTCGGCCCGAAGATGGGGGCTTTGGCGTTGGCCGACATGCCGAGGCTTCCCGGGTCGAATCCCACGTGGGTGTCGCCGTCGAGCACGGCAACGGGCTCCTCCAGTCTCCGGCCGATGAGGCCGGGGTCGGGGTGTGAGAAGCGGACGCCGTCGCGGTCCGAAACCACCACGTAGGCCGGCTGGGCGGCCGACGCGATCTCCCGGGCCAGCCCGTCAATGACATGTTTGGGATCCCCGGCCGCCAGCGCGGAGCGGATCTCCGGCATCTGCGCCGTGGTGGTCGCAATGCCCAGGGCGCGCAACTGGTACTGCCGGTCCAGGGTCTGGTTGCTGATGAGCGTAAAAAGGAACCCGCCCAGGACCACCGTCAGCAGCAGCAGCGACAGCGAGGCCAGCAGGATCTGGGTGATCAGGGCCGAGGACCGGCCCCTGGCCCGCAGCGGAGCGGCCAGGGATGAGGGCCGCGGAAGCCTCAACGGGATCCGCATCCGGGCAGCGCCCCGCCGCTAGCGCAGAAAACGCACAAAACATGCAGTTTCGCTGTTAAGGCACACAACTTACCGAAGCCTTCTTCCATAAAAGATCACTTTCTAAGCTTCACATAGTTTCCGTGATGGAGATCACGTCAACCCCCGATATCACCCGGCTCCGCCGGTCACAAGAAACGAAAGACGAAGAGGTCTTAGCAGCATGGATGCTAACAATCCCACGCGTACCACCGCGGATGCCGAGAAAGCCGAGGTCGCGGCAGGCATTGACATTACCGGTCTGACCAAGCGGTACCTCACGCCCAAGGGTGAGACCTTCACCGCGATCCGCGACGTGACGCTGAAAGTGGAACCCGGCCAGTTCTGCGCAATCGTCGGACCCACCGGGTGCGGCAAGTCGACCACCCTGGCCCAGGTCTCCGGCCTGGAACGTCCCAGCGCCGGCACAGTGAGCGTCCACGACCAGATCGTCGACGGCATCACCAAAGGGGTCAGCTACATGTTCCAGGCGGACGCACTGTTTCCCTGGAAGACAGTCCTGGGCAACGTCTCGATCGGCCCGATCCTGCTCGGAACACCCAAGCGCGAAGCGACCCTGCTCGCCATGGACTGGCTGCGGCGCGTTGGCCTGGCCGGCTTCGAGGACCGCTATCCGCACCAGTTGTCCGGCGGTATGCGCAAGCGCGTTGCCATGGCCGCGGCGCTGATCAACAACCCGAGGATCCTGTTGATGGATGAGCCGTTCGGCGCCCTCGACGTGCAGACCAAGGCCATCATGCAGAACGAGCTCCTCCAGCTCTGGGAGGACCTGCGCCCGTCCGTCCTGTTCATCACCCACGACCTCGACGAGGCCGTGGCGCTCGCGGACAAGGTGGTCATCATGACCAGCAGCCCGGGCACCATCAAGGATGTCTTCGACATCGATCTTCCCCGCCCCCGCGGCGATGTCCAGCAGATCCGCCACGAGGGCCGCTTCCTGGAACTCCAGGGCCAGATCTGGGAATCCCTAAAGGACGAGGTCACCCGGGCCTACAACCAATCGGCAGGTGCAGCAGCATGACCACCACCACAACCACCACCCTCGGCGGCGCTTCGGCCACCGACCGGGCCGTCGAGCCCCAAGTTTCCGCCCGGCGGGCCATGACGCGCCGCACGGCGTGGGTCTGGGCCGGCCGGGCCATCCTCGCGGTGATCATCGTCGGCGGCTGGCAGTGGTTCACTGCAGCCGGCTGGGTCGACAAGTTCTTCTTCGGACAACCGACCGAAATCTGGAACAGCCTGGTCAACCTCTTCACCCAGGGCACCGCCTTCGGCACCATCTGGGAAAACCTCTGGATCACCGTGCAGGAGGCGATCTACGGGTTCCTCCTCGGCACGCTGGTCGGCGTCATCCTCGGGATCCTCCTGGGCTCCAACCGGTACCTGTCCGAAGTCGTGGGCCCCTACATCCGGATTGTGAATTCCATTCCGCGCATCGTGCTCGGCTCCATCTTCATCGTGGCCTTCGGCCTCGGAGTCTTCCCGAAGGTGCTGCTCGCCGCGGTCCTGGTCTTCTTCGTCGTGTTCTTCAACGCCTTCCAGGGCGTCCGCGAGGTGGACCAGAACCTGATCGGGAACGTGCGGGTCTTCGGTGCGTCACCGCTCCAGGTCGCCATCCACGTGACGATTCCCTCGGCCATGACCTGGATCATCGCGAGCCTGCACACGGCGTTCGGCTTCGCCATCATCGGCGCCCTCGTCGCCGAGGTTCTTGGCGCCCAGCAGGGCATCGGCCTGATCATCAGCCAGGCGCAGGGGACCTTCGATCCCAACACCGTCTTCGCCTGCATGGTGATCATCGCCGCCGTCACCCTCGGCGCGGAATACCTCATCGGGCTGCTGGAGCACTCCCTGCTCAAATGGCGGCCGCCGAACAAGTCCGAAGCCCAGACGGTCTGATGCGTCCCGCGTCCCCCTCGACCCACCCATCGCTCCAAACCTCAGAATAAGCAAAGGAAAAGTACACCCATGATGAAGAACAAGATCTACGCCGTCGGCGCTGCCGGAGTGATCGCCCTCAGCCTCGCCGCCTGCGGCACCAGCCCGGCGAGCAGCACCAGCCCGGCAAGCGGCAGCGCTGCCGCCGGCGCCGGCTCGATGCCCACCGTGAAGCTTATGGTTGGCGGCATCGACAAGCAGATCTACCTGCCCTACCAGCTGGCGCAGCAGCTCGGTTACTACCAGAAGTACGGCGTCAAGGTGGAGCTGTCCACCGAGTCGCACGGCGGCGTCGGCGCCGAGGACGCGATGGCATCCGGACAGGTCGACATGGCCGGGGCGTGGTACATCCACACCATCGATTTCCAGGCCAAGGGCAAGGCCGTCACCAACCTCGTGCAGCTCTCCGGCGCACCGGGCGAACGCATCATGTGCAGCCCCAAGGCCAACGTCCACTCTGCTGCGGATCTCCGGGGCAAAACCGTCGGCGTCACCGACCTTGGCTCGGGCACCGATGAACTCACCCAGTTCATCGCCTCGAAGGCCGGACTTTCCAAGAGCGACTACCACACCCTGGCCGTCGGCGCCGGTGCAACGGCCATCGCCGCCATCCAGCGCGGCTCCGCCGACTGTGTCATGACCACCCAGCCCACCGTCGGCGCACTGGAGAGCAAGAACCTCGCCGTTTCCGCGATCGACCTCGCCACGACCGACGGCGCCAAGGCCACGCTGGGCGGCCTCTCGCCGGCCGCCGGCCTGCTGGCCCAGTCCGACTGGGTCAAGACGCACGAGGACTCGGCCCAGAAGGTGGTCAACGCGCTGGTCGACACCATGCACTGGATCAGCAGCCACTCCGCGCAGGAAATTGCCGACAAGCTGCCCGCCTCCTACGTCCAGAACAGCACCATCAGCAAGGACCAGTACGTGTCCGCGCTGAACCAGGACAAGGGCCAGTTCCTGCCGGACGGCATCATGCCGGCCGGCGGCCCGAAGGTCATCTTCGACATGGAGAAGACCATCGGCGTCGACACCTCCAAGGTGACCATGTCCAACACCTTCAACAACAAGTACGCGCTCGCCGCGAACAAGCTGGAGGGCTACACCACCACCACGACGCCGGCCGGCAACGACGGCTGACACACCCGTCTCCCAGCGGTTGCCGGTCCGGCAGCCGCTGGGAGGCACTCCTCACGATCGGCCCGCGTGGTTCGCCACGCGGGCCGATCGTGTTTGTCCGGCCCGACGGCGTTGGGCTTTAAGTCAGCTGCGGCCAAACGCCCTTGTATTTTCAAGATATCTCCCAGGGCAGGGCTTGCGGCAAGGCCAGCCGGGTGCGGCATACTGGCCGTCGGTGCCAACAGGAGGGAGATCGACATGCACGATGTGGTGATCGTCGGGAGCGGGCCGACAGGATTGATGCTGGCCGCCGAACTGCGGCTGGCGGGGGCCGACGTCGTCGTCCTGGAGCGGCGCGAATCGCAGGAGCTGGCCGGTTCGCGGGGCGGCGGGATCCATGCCCGCACCCTCGAACTGCTGGACCAGCGCGGAATCGTCGACCGGTTCCTGGCCGAGGGCACCAAGCTCCATGCCGCGACGTTCGGCAGCACGGCGATCGACCTGGCCGGCCTTCCCACCCGCCATCCCTACACGCTGGCGCTGTTCCAGAACCACATCGAGCGGCTGCTCCTGGGCTGGGCCGAGGAACTCGCGGTCCCGATCCGGCGCGGCGTCGAGGTCACCGGCGTGAGCGCGGACGACGACGGCGCCCGGGTCCAGCTCGCGGCCGGCGGCCCCGTGCGGGCACGCTATGTGGTGGGCGCCGACGGCGGGCGCAGCGTGGTCCGGCGCTCGGCGGGGATCGGATTCGAGGGCCCGGACGCCACCCGGAGCAGCCTGATCGCGGAAGTGGAAGCCACCGGCGACCTGCCGCCGGCCGCGAAGATTGACGCGCGCGGCATCCATGGGCTGCACCGGATGCAGGACGGCATGGTGCGGGTGGTCCTCACCGAGTCCCGGCTCGGCCCCGCGGCCGAGCCCACTCTGGAAGAGCTGCGGCAGGGCCTGACCGAGGTGTTCGGGACCGACTTCGGTGTGCGCAATCCCCGCTGGCTGTCCCGCTTTACCAATGCCACCCGCCAGGCCGTGGCCTACCGCAAGGGTCCGGTGCTACTGGCCGGCGATGCGGCCCACGTGCACTCCCCCACGGGCGGGCTCGGGATCGGGCTGGGGCTGCAGGACGCCGTCAACCTCGGCTGGAAGCTCGGGCAGGTGGTGCGCGGTGTCTCCGGCGCGGAACTGCTGGACACCTACCACGCGGAACGGCACCCGGCCGGGGCGCGGGCGCTGAAGTACACCATGGCGCAGTCGCTGTTCCAGCAGGCCGATCCGAGGCAGGAGGCGCTGCGCGACCTGCTCGGCGAGGTCCTCGGCATCCCCGGCGCGGGCACGGTGGTGGCCGGGCTGATCACCGGACTGGACGTGGCATACGGTCCGGCTGCGGGGCATCCGCTGCTGGGACGCCGGATGCCGGACCTTGCCCTCACCACCCCTGAGGGACCGGTCCGGGTGTTCGAACTGTTGCGCCGGGGCCGGCCCGTGCTGCTGGAATTCGGCGGCCCGGGACTGGACGCGGGCCCCTTGACGGGCCGTGTCCAGCGGGTGGCTGCGACGTACGACGGCGCGTGGGAGCTTCCGGTGATTGGCACGGTGTCCGCGCCCACGGCTGTCCTGGTCCGGCCCGACGGGCACGTGGCCTGGGTCGGCGAAGGCAGCGCTGCCGGTCTCGACGAGGCGCTGGCCGCCTGGTGCGGCGCCGGGAGCGGTAGCGTGGATACATGACCGCCAGCCACCGCTACGACGTCGAGATTGTGCATCTGCTGGTCTCGCCGGCGCACGCCTACTTCGGCCGGGCCCGCGAGGGTGCCGCGGACGTGCCGACCACCGACGCCGCGGAAGCCGCCGTCGTCGCCGGCAAGGGAATCGTCGGTGACCGGTTCTTCGGGAAGGCCGCGCACATGGACGCCGCCGTCACCCTGTTCGCCCTTGAGGCGCTCGACGCTATCGCCGCCGAACTGGGTGCGGCCCCGTTCGATCCGCTGCTGACCCGCCGCAACGTCCATCTCCGCGGAGCCCAGCTGGCGCCGCTGCTCGGCCACGAATTCGTCATTGAATCCCGTGGCGAATCGGTGCGGTTCAGGGCCGGGCGGCCGGCCCACCCGTGCGCCTGGATGGACGCGATGCTTGCCCCCGGCGCCCACAAGGCCATGCGCGGGCGGGGCGGGGTGCGCTGCCAGGTCCTCTCCGACGGCGTCCTGCGGCGCGGACCGGGGGTGCTGGTGAGCCCAGTGCCCCTGGATCCGGCCCGGGCGGGCGAGGCGACGGCGTTGCGCCCCTCAAGGCTGCCGTAGCCCGCCCCCGCCGCTCTGCTACTGCGGGACAGCCGTCCGGGCCGTCTCGCGGACGAGCTCGCTGACGATGGTCGCCACGAGGTCCTCCACCACCTGGCCGTACAGCAGGCTGCCCTTGGCCGCACTCGATCCGGCCGCCGAGGAGAGGCAGCCGGAGGCCGGGGTGCGCTCGGGCACCACCGGTAGCCGGTCGAAGCGGGGCAGGACGGCTGCGGGTCCGTCGACCAGCCGGTCCATGGCCACCCTGGCTGGTTCGAGGTGGAGCATCAGTGAGGTCTCGAGGACGCCGCCGTGCTCGATGTCCCAGCCGGGGAAACCGTCCGGGTAGACCTGCGCAAGCGTTTCCTGGCTGACGAAGTCCCAGTAGGAGAGCAGCAGCACGCTTTGCCCGGCACCGGGTTTGATCCCCAGGTCCTCCAGGGCCAGGTCGATGCCTTCATAGAGGAACTGGTAATTCTCGAAGTGGCCGTTCACCAGGATCAGGTGCCTGACGCCCTGGCCCAGGAACGACTTGACCAGGTTGCGGACCACTCCGATGAGGGTGGTTCCGTCCAGGCTGGTGGTTCCGGGGAGGTGGTTGCCGCCGCCGGATTTCTGCTGCGACTTGTATCCGTACGCGATCGGCTGGGCCACCAGTGCCCCCAGCTGCCGGGCGATGCCCTCGGCGAAGCGGGACGAGAGGATGGTGTCCGTTCCCAGCGGGAGGTGCGGTCCGTGCTGTTCGAGGGACCCGACGGGGATGAGGACAACGCCCTCCCCGGACTCCAGGGCCTCGCGGTAGGCGAAGGCGTCCAGGTCTTCGAGGAATACTGAGGTGTTCATGCTGGTGGTGCTCCTTGGTGGGTGCGTCCGCGGGTGCGGCGCCACGGTGGCCGTGGCGCCGCACCCGCAGGGTGTGCGCAAACGCTGCTGTCAGGCGCCGATGATGTTGTATTCGGGGCCGAACGGGAACTTGGTGATGTTCTCGGCGCCGTCGTCACCGACCACCAGGATGTCGTGCTCGCGGTAGCCGCCGGCGCCGGGCTGGCCGTCCAGGACGGTGATCATCGGTTCCATGGACACCACCATGCCGGGCTCCAGCACGGTGTCGATGTCCTCGCGGAGCTCCAGTCCGGCTTCGCGGCCGTAGTAGTGGCTCAGGACGCCGAAGGAGTGACCGTAGCCGAACGTCCGGTTGGCCAGCAGCCCGTGGCCGACGTAGATTTCGTTCAGTTCCGCGGCGATGTCCTTGCAGACGGCGCCGGGCTTGATCAGTTCCAGGCCGCGCTTGTGGACCTCGACGTTGATGTTCCACAGCTCCAGGGAGCGGGCATCCGGTTCGCCGTAGAACAGGGTCCGTTCCAGGGCGGTGTAGTACCCGGAGGTCATGGGGAAGCAGTTCAGGGACAGGATGTCGTGTTCCTGGATCTTGCGGGTGGTGGCCCAGTTGTGGGCGCCGTCGGTGTTGATGCCGGACTGGAACCACACCCAGGTGTCGCGGATTTCCGAGTCGGGGAACGTGCGGGCGATCTCGTGGACCATGGCCTCGGTGCCGATCAGGGCGACCTCGTACTCGGTGATCCCGGCGGTGATGGCGTTGCGGATGGCTTCGCCGCCGAGGTCGCCGATCCGGGCACCGTGCTTGATGACCTCAATCTCCTCGGCTGACTTGATCATCCGCTGCCGCATGGCGGCCTGGGCGACGTCCACCAGGGTTGCCGAGGCAAAGGCCGCCTGGATCTTGTTCCGGTTGTCCAGAGGCAGGGAGTCGTCTTCGACGCCGAGCCGGCGGGGGCTGATGCCGCGGGTCCGCAGCGCCTCCTGGATGGCGAAGATGTAATTGTCCCGGCGCCAGTCCGTGTAGACCACGTTGTCGCCGTAGCTGCGCCGCCAGGGCATGCCGGCGTCGATGTTCGCCGTGACGGTCACGGTGTCGTCCTTGGTGACCACCATGGCGTAGGAGCGGCCGAAGTAGGTGAAGAGGAAGTCGGAGTAGTACTTGATGGAGTGGTAGCTGGTGAGGACGACGGCGTCGAGGTCCTTCTCGGCCATGATGCTGCGGAGGCCGGCCAGGCGGCGCTCAAACTCGCTGTCGGAGAACGTCAGGCTGACCTTCTGCCCGTTGTTCAAGGTCTTCAGTCGCTCCAGCTCGGAGACGTTCGAGGCGGGGGCGGAGGTTGTGATGGTCACAGGTATTCCTTTGCGTGGTGGTGGATAGTCAGGTGGCGTGGGGGTTAGGAGCCGACGGCGGCCGGTGCGGGGGCGCTGTGCTTGTCCTCGCAGGCGTCTCCGTGTTCGGCCAGGACGGCTTCTTCCTCGAGGTCGAGGCGGATGCCCAGGGGTACGCCGGCCCTGATGCGGCGGCGGAAGCGGGCGTAGCCGAGGGCGAAGTAGATGGCGGCGGAGGTGACGGTCCCGGCGAGCCAGGAGAAGTCGACGCCGCCCATGGCTGTTGCGATGGGTCCCTGCAGCGCGGGGATGCCGCCGTACATAAAGAGCCAGGTCATGAGGATTCCGGCGAAGAAGGCGACGAACGCTGCCGGGTTCACGGACTTGAGGGCGGTCTTCTTTGAGTCGAGGAAGAGGTAGGAGAAGTCCTTGTGGTGCCGCTCGAAGATGAAGTAGTGGACGGCCATGATGCCGCCCCAGGTTGCCACCCAGGCCACGATGGCGCCCAGCCAGGTGTCCAGGATCATCGCGAAGTCTTCGGCGAACATAAATCCGATGACCGCGAACATGGACAGGATCCCGACCATCACGGACAGTTTGCGCCGCGAGATCTTCACATCGAGGGCCTGGAAGGCGACGCCGAAGGTGTAGAGGTTGATGATGTTGGTGGCAATGGGCCCGTGGATGACCAGCAGGATCACCGGGATGGCCAGGGTGCCGAAGTTTGAGACGATCAGTTCGCCGGGGTCGGCCTGGCCGTTTTTCGTGGCGAGGCTCGCGCCGAGGACACCCAGCCAGACCACCGGCAGGAACTGTCCCAGGACGCTGACGATGAACAGCTTGGCGGGTTTGACCTTGCGGCTGACGAACCGGGAGTAGTCCGGTGCGTACGTGAACCAGCCGATGCCCCAGCCGATGCCGATGACGGTCATGATCGAGGACATGGCCGCCAGGCGCGGCAGCCCTTCCAGGACCGCGCCGGCCGGGCCGGCGTAGCTCCAGTTGATGTCCAGCTGCGTCCAGGCGACGATCGACATCCCCACCAGCACCAGGATGGTGGGCGGCATGGTGATCCGCTCGAACTTCGAGATGGCGCGGTAGCCGCGGTAGCAAATGGCCACCTGGACCGTCATGATGACCGCGGCGACGAGGATGCGGACCATGATGTTGGGCTGGCTGGGGTCGACCCAGCCGATCATGCCGAAGAGCGCCAGGATCAGGTCCAGGATCACCCAGGTGTTGACCGCTGACCAGCCGATGGCGATGGTGGCCTGGATGGCGGCCGGAAGGTAGGCCCCGCGGCGGCCGAAGGCACCGCGGGCCAGCAGCATGCCGGTTGCGCCGGTCCGCTGGCCGAGGATGACGAAGAAGCCGAAGCCCGCCATCCCGATGATGTTGCCGACGATCAGGACCAGGAGGGTGTCCCCCAGGCCGAGGCCGAGCTGGATGCCGAGGGCTCCGAGGATCCAGTTGATGGGGGCGACGTTGGCGCCGGCCCAGATCCAGAACTGGCCGGAAAGTTTGGTGGTCCGTGCGGACTCAGGAATGGGTTGGAGGACATCTTCAACCTCCACAGTGGCCGCTTCGTGCGTGCCGTGTTGAGCTTGGGACATGCTGTGCCTCAATTCACTTCGTTGTGATGAAGAACGGGGAGTGGATCCAGTTTATTAGTGACCCGGCCCACAAAGTAGAGTCGTTTTGATTACACTGAAGACCTATCGAGTGACAATATGACGCAACCCCAGGGGATTCACGATGCTTACGCTTGCCGACGTGCTGGCCACGACGCCGATGACTGCCGCCAGTCCGCTGGTGCGCAGCAACCTGCCCGGGACCCTGGAACGGACCGTCCGCTGGGTGCACTCGAGTGAGGTGCTGGAGATCGCCCCGCTCCTGCGCGGCGGGGAACTGCTGCTCTCCGGCGGGGAGTCGCTGCTGGCGCTGCCGGCGGAGGAGCAGGAGGCCTACGTCCGGAGCCTCGCGGCCCGGCACATTGCGGCCCTGGCCCTGCAGACCGCGGGACAGCTGGCTCCCCTGCCGGAGGCGCTGGTGGCTGCCGCCAACACCCACGGGCTGCCGCTGATCGAATTGCGCGCTGTGGCGCCCTTCGTGGACATCGCCGAGGCGGTCAACCGCATGGTGGTCAACGAGCAGGCGGCCGCCCACCTGGTGGTTGATGACCTCTCCAGGCGGATCGCGCGGCTGATCACAGACAAAGGGCCGCACCTTCCGACCATCCTTGAGCTGGTGGCAGCGGCGTTGGAGGCCGACGTCGAACTGGCCGCGCCGGACGGATCGCTGCTGGGCCGCGCGGGGGAGCCCGTCGCCGACGGCGGCTCAGCCGCCGAAGCCGGCATCGTCGTCGGCGGCCAGCACGCGGCCCAGCTGACGCTCCGCTCCCCCGGCGATCCGATGCTGCTGGAGCTTGCCGCCGAACGGCTGTCCGGAATCCTGGCAGTCGCCCTCTCGCAGGCCTTCCGTCCGACGCCCGCGCAGGTGGCCGAAGCGCGCCTGCTGGAGGCGGTGATCGAGGGCGGTGATGCCGATTCCCTCCAGCGGCTCTGGCTGCAGGCCGGGCTCCACCCCGGCCATGCGGCAATGGTGGCGGTATTCCGGACCGCCGGACGCGACACCAAATTCCCCGCCGTCGAACGGGCCCTGCAGGTCCGCGGGGTGCAGGTGAAGTCGCACCTGCGGGACGGCGAGCGCGCGGTGCTGCTGGCACTGCCGCACCAGGGCGCCCGGGCCGCCCGGGAAGTGCTCCTCCGCGCCGCCCGGGAAGCCCTGGCGGATTCCGACACCTGCGCCGCCTTCGGTCCCAACGTCGCGGACGGGGCCCGGGCGCACGACTCCTATATCGAGGCGCGGGAAGTCCTCAGGCTGGGCACGCCCGGGGCCGGCGATGCCCTGGATGCCATGGACTTCCTGGGGCGCCGGATTCTTTCCGCGGTGCCGCACCCTGCTTTTCTGGACTCCTACGTCGAATCCGCACTCGGCGAGGTGCTTGGGTGGGACCGGAAACACGGGACGGCCCTGCTGGCCACCCTCCTGTGCTGGCTCGATTCGGGGTGCAACACAACGGCCTCGGCCGTGGCGCTGAACGTTGAGCGGCAGACCATGCACAAGCGGCTCAGCAAGATCCAGGCGCTGCTGGGCGGGGACCCGCGGACCTCCGGCAGGCTCTTCAGTATCCACATTGCCGCGGCGGCGGCAGCCGCGACTCCGCCTGGCCGGAGCTAGCTCGCCGCGGCAGGCTGCACGGCAGCCCATTCGGAGCGGAGGATCGAAAAGACTACCTTGTCGTAGCGGTTTCCGTCGTAGACCCAGCTGCTGCGAAGGACCCCGTCCGAATGCATACGCAGCCGCTGCGCGACGGCGACGCTGCGGTCGTTGTCGGTGCGGCACCGCCATTCGACGCGGGACATCCCCCGCTCGGCGAAGGCCCACTCGATGAGCAGCTCCACCGAGCGCGTGATGAGGCCGCGGCCCACCGCATCGGGTTCGAGCCAGCAACCGATCTCGCAGATGCCCCAGACGGGGTCGAACGTCACAAACATCACGCCCCCAAGGATCCTGCCGTCGTCCCACAGGCCGTAGATGCGCGCTCCGTCGTTGGCGGCTGCAGTGGCATAGCGCTGCAGGGTGGCGCGGGCGCCCTCGACGGTGTCGGTGACGAATGCAGGCCCCACCCACGGGCGGATATGTTCCCGCGCCCTGCCCATGTGCTCGGCAAACTCGGCGGCATGCCAGGTCTCAAGGGGCTTCAGGACGACGCCGTCGCGCACGGCTGTTTCAAACATGGCTGCTCCGAGGGGTCTGGCCGGGACTGGCTGCCCCGGGGGTGGTGATCATGCGTGGGCGGCGGCCGGTAACCGCCTCCGAACCTGCGGGACGAATCAAGAACCCGCCCGCCTCACTGATCCTAGAGGACGCTGCGGATGGTCTTTTCGAAACTTGAGACGTGTTCGTAGGCCAGCTTTCCGGCCAGCTCCGCGTCGCCGTCGGCCACGGCCTCGAGCAGCTTCACGTGTTCGGTGATGTGGCCCTTCACCGACGGGACCTTGTCCAGGACCAGGCACCAGATCCGGGTGGCCAGGTTGTCGAAACGGACCAGGGTGTCTTCCAGGTGCGGGTTGCCGGCGGCGCGGTAGATCAGCCGGTGGACCGTGAGGTCGTACCGCATCAGGTCCCGCTTGTCATCGGGCCGGGTGTCAATGGCCGAAATTGCCTCCGCCACCTGGCGCAGCTGCCCCCGCATCTCGGTGCTGGCATTGGCCGCGGCGCGGCGGGCCGCGAGGGGTTCCAACAGCTCCCGCACGTCGGAGACATCCGCGAGTTCGGTGATATCCACAACGGTGGCGAACGTCCCCCGCCGCGGGTACGAGACCACTAGGTGGTCACCCTCGAGCCGCTTCAACGCCTCCCGCACCGGAGTGCGGCCGACGCCGAGTTCAACGGACAGCTGGCCCTCGTTGATCGCCTCGCCGGGACGGATCTCCAGCATGATCAGCCTGTCCCGCAGGTGCTGGTACGCCCGGTCAGCGAGTGACAGCTCGGGGCTTCCCGCGGGCTCGTTCTCGAGCACCATGCTCATCTGGGTTCCTTTTCCTCGGGCCGGGAGCCATATTACGGCCGGCCCGAACGCCACTGTTGACGACTTGTGATCTGCAACATACTATTCCACTACAGCTAATATATCAGTCCTAGATCAGTTGATGATCAGCATTTTTGGGCGACTGCGTAAGGAGATTTCATATGTTGGAAGCACTCACCGGTTCACTCGCTGAAGCGGACGCGGACATTGCATCCGCCATTGCCCGCGAGCTGGAGCGCCAGCAGTCCACGCTGGAAATGATCGCCTCGGAAAACTTCGCACCAACGGCGGTGATGGAGGCCCAGGGGTCGGTCCTGACCAACAAGTACGCGGAGGGCTACCCGGGCAAGCGCTACTACGGCGGCTGCGAACACGTTGACGTGATCGAACAGCTCGCCATCGACCGGGTCAAGGCCCTCTTCGGTGCCGAGGCGGCGAATGTCCAGCCGCACTCCGGGGCGCAGGCCAACGCCGCCGCCATGTTCGCGCTGCTGGAACCCGGCGACACCATCATGGGGCTGGACCTCGCCCACGGCGGGCACCTGACCCACGGAATGAAGATCAACTACTCGGGCAAGCTCTACAACGTTGTTCCGTACCACGTGCGCGAATCCGACATGACCGTGGACATGGCCGAAGTGGAGGCACTGGCGCTCGAACACCGGCCCCGGCTGATCGTGGCCGGCTGGTCCGCCTACACCCGGCAGCTCGATTTCGCCGAGTTCCGCCGCATCGCCGACGCGGTGGGCGCCTACCTGATGGTGGACATGGCGCACTTCGCCGGGCTGGTGGCCGCGGGCCTGCACCCGAACCCGGTTCCGTACGCCGACGTCGTGACAACCACCACGCACAAAACCCTCGGCGGTCCCCGCGGAGGCGTCATCCTCAGCCGCGAGGCCCTCGCCCGCAAGATCAACTCCGCCGTCTTCCCCGGCCAGCAGGGCGGCCCCCTGGAGCACGTGATCGCCGCGAAGGCCGTGTCCTTCAAGATCGCCGCCAGCGACCACTTCAAGGACCGCCAGCAGCGCACCCTCGAGGGCGCCCGGATCCTGGCCGAGCGGCTGCTCGCCCAGGACGTCGCGGACTACGGGATCTCCGTCGTCGGCGGCGGAACCGACGTCCACCTGGTCCTGGTGGACCTGCGCCGCTCGGAACTGGACGGCCAGCAGGGCGAGGACCGCCTGCACCGGATCGGCATCACCGTCAACCGCAACGCCGTCCCCTTCGACCCCCGGCCGCCGATGGTGTCCTCCGGGCTCCGGATCGGCACCCCGGCACTGGCAACCCGCGGATTCGGCCGGGCCGAATTCACCGAGGTCGCGGACATCATCGCCGAGGCCCTCAAGGGCGAACTCACCGAGGAGTCTGCCGTCCTGCTCCGCGACCGGGTCACGGTCCTGGCCGACAAATTCCCCCTCTACCCCAACCTTTCCGGCGATTCCGGAACCACCACGAACGGAGTTGCCCAGTGAGCACCCCCCACCTTCCGGAGCACCCGGACTTCCTCTGGCGCAACCCGGAGCCCAAGTCCTCCTACGACGCCGTTATTGTCGGCGGCGGCGGCCACGGCCTCGCTACCGCCTACTTCCTGGCAAAGAACCACGGCATGACCAACATCGCGGTCCTGGAAAAAGGCTGGCTGGCCGGCGGCAACATGGCCCGGAACACCACCATCATCCGCTCCAACTACCTGTGGGACGAGAGCGCGGCCATCTACGAGCACGCGCTGAAGCTCTGGGAAATCCTGCCCGAGGAACTGGAGTACGACTTCCTGTTCAGCCAGCGCGGCGTGATGAACCTGGCGCACACCCTCGGCGACGTCCGCGAGAGCATGCGCCGGGTGGGGGCGAACAAGCTCAACGGTGTGGACGCCGAATGGCTGGACCCGCAGCAGGTCAAGGAACTCTGCCCCATCCTGAACATCAGCGACAACATCCGCTACCCGGTCATGGGCGCCACCTACCAGCCCCGGGCCGGCATCGCCAAGCACGACCACGTCGCCTGGGCGTTCGCCCGCAAATGCGACGAACTGGGCGTGGACATCATCCAGAACTGCGAAGTCACCGGCTTCGTCAAGGACGGCAACCGGGTGGTGGGCGTCAAGACCAACCGCGGCACCATCCACACCGAAAAGGTGGGCCTCGCCGCGGCCGGGCACAGCTCAGTCCTGGCGGAAATGGCCGGCTTCCGGCTGCCCATCCAGTCCCACCCGCTCCAGGCCCTCGTCTCGGAGCTGCACGAGCCGGTCCACCCCACGGTGGTGATGTCCAACCACGTGCACGTCTACGTCTCCCAGGCCCACAAGGGTGAACTGGTCATGGGCGCCGGTGTCGACTCCTACAACGGCTATGGCCAGCGCGGTTCCTTCCACGTGATCGAGCACCAGATGGCCGCCGCCGTCGAACTCTTCCCCATCTTTGCCCGCGCCCACGTGCTCCGGACCTGGGGCGGGATCGTGGACACCACCCTGGACGCGTCCCCGATCGTCGGCACCACCCCGGTGGAGAACATGTTCGTCAACTGCGGCTGGGGAACCGGCGGGTTCAAGGCCACCCCGGCGGCCGGGCTCACCTTCGCCCACACCATCGCCACCGGGACCCCGCACCAGCTGAACAAGCCGTTCGCGCTGGAGCGCTTCGAAACCGGAGCCCTGATCGACGAACACGGCGCCGCCGCCGTGGCCCACTAGCCGCCGCCCCCCAGAAAGAAGAAGACGCACATGCTGCTTATTTCCTGCCCCAACTGCGGCTCCCGCGACGAGACCGAGTTCCACTACGGCGGCCAGGCCCACGTGCCCTACCCCGAGAACCCGAACGAACTCAGCGACCGTGAATGGGCCGAATTCCTGTTCTACCGCGACAACACCAAGGGCGCCTTCGCCGAGCGCTGGCTGCACAGCACCGGGTGCCGGCAGTGGTTCAACGTGCTCCGCGACACCGTCACCTACGACATCCAGGCCGTCTACCCGATGGGCGCACCCCGCCCCGGCACCAGCACCACCGCCCCGGAAGGAGCAACCAAGTGACGTCCCAGAACGCCCGACTCGCCGCCGGCGGCCGCATCGACCGCACCATCTCCTGGCGTTTCACCGTGGACGGCGAGGAATTCACGGGCCACCCCGGCGACACCCTCGCCTCGGCCCTGCTCGCCAACGGCCGGATCAGCGCCGGCAACTCGCTCTACGAGGACCGCCCCCGCGGCATCCTGTCCGCCGGGGTGGAGGAACCCAACGCCCTGGTCCGGGTGGAACCCCGGTTCCCGGGCCACGTGGCCGAGTCCATGCTCCCCGCCACCACCGTCACCCTGGTGAACGGCCTCCAAGCGCAGTGGCTCAACGGCCTGGGCCGCCTCGATCCGGCCGATGACCGGGCCGAATACGACAAGAAGTACGTCCACACCGACGTCCTGGTGGTCGGCGGCGGTCCCGCCGGGCTGGCCGCAGCCCGCGAGGCAGCCCGCACCGGGGCACGCGTGATCCTGATGGATGACCAGCCCGAGCTCGGCGGCTCGCTCCTGTCCGGCCCGGCCGCTCCCGAACTGGCCGAAACCATCGAAGGCAAGCCGGCACTGGAATGGGTCGCGGACGTCGAGGCCGAGCTCATCTCCGGCGCCGAAACCACGGTCCTGAACCGCACCACCGCCTTCGGCGCCTACGACGCGAACTACGTCATCGCCGTGCAGAACCGCACGGACCACCTCTCCAGCCCGGCCGCCCCCGGGGTCTCCCGGCAGCGCATCTGGCATATCCGTGCCGCGCAGGTGGTGCTGGCCCCCGGCGCCCACGAGCGCCCGCTGGTCTTCGAGAACAACGACCGGCCCGGCATCATGCTCGCCTCCGCCGTCCGCAGCTACCTGAACCGGTATGCCGTGGCGGCGGGGACTCGGGTGGTCATCGGCACCACCAACGACAGCGCCTACGCCCTGGCCGCGGACCTGCGCGCCGCCGGCGTCAAGGTTGCCGCCGTCGTCGACGCCCGGTCCCGGCTGAGCGACGTCGCCGCGGCCGCCGCCGAATCCGGCACCCGGGTGCTGATCGGCAGCGCCGTCGCCGACACCGGCACGGACCCCGCCACGGGCACCGGCCGGCTGGCCTCCGTTACCGTCCGCAGCATCAACGACGACGGCGAGCTCACCTCCGGCATCGAGGAGATCGCCTGCGACCTGCTGGCCGTCTCCGGCGGCTGGAGCCCGCTGGTCCACCTCCACTCCCAGCGCCAGGGCAAACTGCGCTGGGACGATGACCTCGCGGCCTTCGTTCCCAGCACCGTGGTTCCGGCCCAGCAGATCGTGGGATCCGGACGCGGCAGCTTCGAACTGGCCGACTGCCTCGCCGAGGGCGTCTCCGCCGGCGCCGCGGCCGCCATCGCCGCCGGCTTCGACTCCCCCACCGTGCCCGCTACGCTGCGCGAGCCGCAGGCTTCCGCCCCGACCCGCCAGCTGTGGCTGGTCCCCGGCCAGGCCGGCACGGCCGACGACTGGCACCACCACTTTGTGGACTTCCAGCGGGACCAGAGCGTGGCCGACGTGCTGCGCTCCACCGGGGCCGGCCTGCGGTCCGTGGAACACATCAAGCGCTACACCTCCATCAGCACCGCCAATGACCAGGGCAAGACCTCCGGCGTCAACGCGATCGGCGTGATCGCCGCAGCCCTCCGCCAGGCCGGCGAAGCGTCCAGGGGCATCGGCGACATCGGCACCACCACCTACCGGGCACCCTTCACCCCCGTGGCCTTCGCGGCCCTGGCCGGACGCCAGCGCGGCGAACTGTTCGACCCCGCCCGCAAGACCTCCATCCACCCGTGGCACGTCGCCCAGGGCGCTTTGTTCGAGGACGTCGGCCAGTGGAAGCGCCCCTGGTACTACCCACAGGCCGGCGAGGACATGGACACGGCCGTCCTGCGCGAATGCGCCGCCGTCCGGGAATCCGTGGGCTTTATGGACGCCACCACACTCGGAAAGATCGAAATCCGCGGCAAGGACGCCGGGGAGTTCCTCAACCGGGTCTACACCAACGCGTTCAAGAAACTGGCGCCGGGATCAGCCCGCTACGGGGTGATGTGCATGGCCGACGGCATGATTTTCGACGACGGCGTGACCCTGCGCCTCGACGAGGACCGGTACTTCATGACCACCACCACGGGCGGCGCCGCGAAGGTGCTCGACTGGCTCGAGGAGTGGCTGCAGACCGAATGGCCTGACCTGGATGTGCACTGCACCTCGGTGACCGAACAGTGGACCACCATCGCCGTCGTCGGGCCCAAATCCCGGGCGGTGCTCGCGAAGGTGGCGCCCGCGCTGGCCGCCGGGGGCGGACTGGACGCCGAGGCTTTCCCATTCATGACCTTCCGCGAAACCACCCTCGCCTCCGGCGTGCAGGCACGGGTCTGCCGGATCTCCTTCTCCGGCGAACTGGCCTACGAAATCAACGTCCCGGCCTGGTACGGGCTCAACACGTGGGAGGCCGTCGCGGCCGCCGGCGCCGAGTTCGGCATCACCCCCTACGGCACCGAAACCATGCACGTGCTCCGGGCCGAGAAGGGCTACCCGATCGTGGGCCAGGACACCGACGGCACCGTCACCCCGCAGGACGCGGGGATGGAGTGGGTGGTCTCCAAGGCCAAGGACTTCATCGGCAAACGCTCCTACGCCCGGGCCGATGCGCAGCGGCAGGACCGCAAGCACCTGGTCAGCGTCCTTCCGGTGGACAAGTCCCTGCGGCTTCCGGAGGGCACCCAGCTCGTCGAACAGGGAATCAGCACGAATCCCGCGTTCGGTCCGGTCCCGATGCAGGGATTCGTGACCTCGAGCTACCACAGCGCCGCGCTGGGCAGGTCATTCGCGCTGGCGCTGATCAAGAACGGCCGCAACCGCATCGGCGAGACCCTTGTGGCCGCCGCGGGCGACCAGCTGGTGGACGTCGTCGTCGCCGAAACCGTACTTTTTGACTCCGAAGGGACCCGCAAAGATGGCTAACACAGCAGCACTCACCGGCAGCAACGCGCTCCGGGAAATCCGCCGCAGCCCCGCCTCCAGCCTGGCCGCCGCCCGGGACGCCGGCTCCATCGCCGGCACCGTGTCGCTCCGGGAACTTCCGTTCCAGACCATGGCCGGGGTCCGCGTCGCCCCGCACACCGCGGATGCCGCACGGATCGCCGCCATCACCGGCGGGCTGCCGGCCGGCTGCGGCGACGTCGCCGGCAACCTGCCCGTCCAGGTCCTGTGGCTCGGCCCGTCCGAGTTCCTGGTGGTCGCCCCGGAAGAGGCCGCCCTGGACGGCGGCCTCGTGAGCTCCCTCACCGCGGCCCTGGGCGATGCCCCGGGCCAGGTGGTGGACCTCTCCGCGAACCGCACTACGTTCGAGCTCTCCGGCCCGCGGGCCCGGGCGGTGCTGGAAAAGGGCTGTGCCCTGGACCTTCATCCGCGCGCCTTCACCCCCGGGACAGCCCTGGCCACGGAGGTCGGCAACATCCCGGTGGTGCTGCTGAAGACCGCCGAGGACAGCTTCCGGCTCTTCCCCCGCGCGTCCTTCGCGGACTTCCTGGGCCGCTGGCTGCTGGACGCCATGAGGGAGTTCGCTTCCCCCGAGGTGCCCTGATGGCCCTCAGCGTCCTGGACCTGTTTTCCGTTGGCATCGGGCCGTCGTCCTCACACACGGTCGGCCCGATGCGGGCGGCGAAGCTGTTCGCCGACGGCCTCAAGGGCGACGGCCAGCTCAGCGCGACGGCCCGCGTTCAGGCCGAACTGTTCGGCTCACTCGGTGCCACCGGGCGCGGCCACGGCTCGGACAAGGCCGTGGTGCTGGGGCTGCAGGGCCTGGACCCGGAGACCGTGGACACCGCCACGGCCGATGACCAGGTGGCCGCCGCGGCCCTGGACGCCGAACTCCGGATCGGCGGGGACCACCGGGTGGACTTCAACTGGGACGAGGACGTGGTCCTGCACCGCCGCAAGTCCCTGCCGGCCCACCCGAACGGCATGACCTTCCGGGCCCTGGACCATACCGGGGCCGTGCTAAGCGAACGGAGCTTCTATTCCGTTGGGGGCGGCTTCGTTGTGGACGGCGACGCCGACGGCGCGGACAAGGTGGTCCCGGATGACACCGTGCTGCCGTATCCCTTCACCACGGCGGACGAACTCCTGGCGGTGTGCCGGCGGGAGGGCATGTCCATCTCCGAGGTAATGCTTGCCAACGAGCTCGTCTGGCACAGCGAGGCCGAAGTCCGGCAGAAGCTCCTGGCCCTCTGGGTGGTCATGCGGGAGTGCGTGGACAACGGCTGCGCCGCGGAAGGCATCCTTCCCGGCGGGCTGAACGTCCCGCGCCGTGCGCCATCGCTCTTCCGGACCCTGGCGGCGGACACCGGCACAACGGATCCGCTCCGGGCCATGGAATGGGTGAACCTCTTCGCGCTGGCCGTGAATGAGGAAAACGCGGCCGGCGGCCGGATCGTCACCGCCCCGACCAACGGCGCGGCCGGCATTGTTCCCGCGGTGCTGCACTACTACGCCAAGTTCGTCCCGGGGGCGGACGACGACGGTGTGGTCCGGTTCCTGCTGGCGTCGGCCGCCGTCGGGATCCTGTTCAAGATCAATGCCTCCATCTCCGGCGCGGAAGTGGGTTGCCAGGGCGAAGTGGGATCCGCCTGCTCGATGGCCGCCGCCGGGCTCTGCGAGGTACTGGGCGGCAGCCCCGAACAGGTGGAAATCGCCACCGAAGTCGGCATTGAACACAACCTGGGCCTGACCTGCGACCCCGTGGGCGGCCTGGTGCAGATCCCCTGCATCGAACGGAACGCGATCGCGAGCGTGAAGGCCATCAACGCCGCGAGGCTGGCGCTACACGGCGACGGCAGCCACAAGGTATCCCTGGACAAAGCCATCAAAACCATGCGCGAGACAGGAGCGGACATGAAGACCAAATACAAGGAGACCTCCCGCGGGGGCCTCGCCGTCAACGTGATCGAGTGCTGACCCATGACCGCCATCCAGATTGAAACGTTGCGTACCGGTCCCGCCACCACCGTTGAGCATGTCCTGACGCTGGACTGCCCGGAGACGCCAGGCATTGTGCACGCCGTCTCCGGCTTCCTGCTCGAACACGGCTGCGACATCATCGACAACAAACAGTTCGGTGAGCGCTCCAAGGGGCACTTCTTTATGCGCGTGCACTTCGCGTCCGACGGCGATGCCTCCACCGCCGCTGCCCTGCGGACCGCTTTCGCCCCCATGGCGGAGCGGTTCGGGATGAGCTGGCGGCTGGAGCCACAGGGATCCAAGCGCCGGGTGCTGATCATGGTCTCCAAGTTCGGGCACTGCCTCAACGACCTGTTGTTCCGGGCCCGGATCGGCGAACTCCCTGTGGACGTGGTGGCCGTGGTCTCCAACCACACGGACCATCAGGCGCTGGTGGAATGGCACGGCATCCCGTTCTTCCATGTCCCTGTCACCGCCGCCACCAAACCGGAGGCGGAGGGGCGGCTGCTGGAGCTCATCGACCACTTCGACGTCGAGCTGGTGGTCCTGGCCCGCTACATGCAGGTCCTCAGCGACGCCCTCACCCGGAAGCTGGACGGGCGGGCCATCAACATCCACCACTCGTTCCTGCCCAGCTTCAAGGGCGCCAAGCCGTACCACCAGGCCTACGCCCGCGGCGTGAAGACCGTCGGGGCCACCGCGCATTACGTCAACGCGGAGCTGGACGAGGGGCCCATCATCTCCCAGCAGGTGGTGGAGGTGGACCACACCTACGGGCCGGAGGACCTCGTTGCGGCTGGCCGGGACACGGAGTGCAAGGCGCTCAGCAACGCCGTGCGCTGGCACTGCGAGGGCCGGGTAATCCTGCAGGGGAACAGGACGGTGGTGCTGCGGTAGCTCCGCCCGGCCGGCCGGACCGCACCGGGTCCGGCCAGCCACTTTTCCCGGCGGCACGCGTCCTGCATGCCGGGACGGCTGCACTTTCGTAGACTCTATGGAGATTCGACATGTCTCCGCTATGGCGGCATGCCCGCCACAGGAAGAGCCATCGATGAAGATTGTCGTCCTAGTCAAGGAAGTCCCGGACACGTACGGAGACCGAAAACTGAGCCTCGAGACCGGCCTCGCAGACCGAGGCGCCAGCGACGCGGTCATCGACGAGATCGGTGAGCGGGCCCTGGAACTGGCGCTGACCTACGCCGACGCTCACGAGGGCACCGACGTCGCCGTCCTCTCGCTCGCACCCGAAGGCGCCACGGCGACCATCCGCAAGGGCCTGGCCATGGGCGCCGGCAGCGCCACCCATGTCACGGACGAGGCACTCCGGGGCGCGGATCTGGGGCTCACCGCCGAGACCCTGGCCGCCGCCATCCGCCGCATCGGATTCGACCTGGTGGTCACCGGCAACGTCTCCACCGACGGATCCGGCGGCATGATCCCCGCCATGCTGGCCGAACTGCTGGATGTGCCGCTCGCCTCCGGCCTGAGCGCCGTGGACATCGGCGACGGCACCGTGTCCGGGACCCGGCCCGTCGACTCCGGGGTGCAGCAGGTCTCGACACCCCTGCCTGCGGTCATTTCCATCACCGAGGCGCTTCCCGGCCCCCGCTTCCCGAACTTCAAGGGCATCATGGCCGCGAAGAAGAAGCCCCTCGAAGTCCTCACCCTGGCCGACCTGGGCGTCACCGCCGACAACCCGGACGCGGCGCGATCGATCATGCTGGCTGTCGCGGAAAAGCCCCCGCACACCGCGGGCGTCAAGATCACCGACGACGGCGACGCCGGCGAGAAACTCGCCGACTTCCTGATCGAAAACCGCCTGGCGTAAGGAGCACGGACATGACTGATTTCCCGAGTGATGCAATCCTCGTTGTCGTCGAAGCCGGGCCCTCCGGCGAACTGGAGAAGGCGGCCCCCGGACTCCTCGGCGCAGCCGCGTCGGCCGGCACACCGGTTGCCCTGGTCCTGGCCGCTCCCGGTACCGGGAGCGCCGCCGCCGCCGAAGCCGCGGGCCTCGGCGCCGCGCACGTCCTGATCGCTGAGACCCCGGACCCCGCCGCCCTGGGGACGCCGGCCGTGGACGCGCTGGCCGCCGCCGTGGAGCGGACGGGCCCGGATGCCATCCTGATCTCGCATTCCCTGAACGGACGTGACCTGGCCGGCCGGTACGCCGCCCGCACCCGTGCCGCCGTGTCGGCCGACGCCGTCGGGGTGGCCCGCGACGAGGAGGGCGTGGTGGCGCATCATTCGGTCTACGGCGGCGCCTACAACGTAACGTCCACTGCCACGTTCGGGGCGCCGGTCATCACGGTCCGGCAGGGTGCGATCGACGCACGTGCCACGGCCCAGCCGCCGGCGTCGGAGACCCTGGAGGTGCCGGCCTCCGGGAAGCCGTCCGCCCGCATTGACTCGTTCGAGGAAGCGGTCGCCGCCACCTCACGGCCCGAACTGCGCGGGGCCGCAAAGGTGGTTGCCGGCGGCCGCGGCCTCGGCTCGGTGGAGCAGTTCGCCCTCGTGGAGCAGCTGGCCGACACCCTGGGCGCCGCGATCGGAGCCTCGCGGGCCGCGGTGGACGCGGGTTACATCCCCCAGGCGCACCAGGTGGGGCAGACCGGGGTTTCGGTGTCCTCGCAGCTCTACATTGCGCTCGGGATTTCCGGTGCGATCCAGCACCGGGCCGGCATGCAGACCGCGAAGACGATCGTCGCCATCAACAAGGACCCGGACGCCCCCATCTTCGACATCGCCGACTACGGCGTGGTGGGCGACCTCTTCAAGGTGGTCCCCCAGCTGATCAGCGCCCTCGAGGCCCGGAAGAAGTAGCGATGGCAACCCAGTCCCGGTCCCTCCGGCGGGGCCTGCCGCGCGTGCCGGGCGGCGAGCCCTGGCCGCCCGCCGGCGAAGCGCCCGCACGTCTGGCCGCAGCCCCGGCTGCGGTCCCCGAAACGTCACCGGCGACGACGGCAGCGCCGGCACCGGCCGTTCCCGCGCCTGAAGCCCCCGCGTTTGGGGCCCCCGCCCCCGCGGCCGCTCCCCCAGTGGGCGCCGGCGGATCAAGGAAGCTGCGCCGCGGCCTGCCCCGTGTGCCGGGCGGCGAGCCCTGGCCGCCCGCCGGCGACGTTCCGGCAGTGGCCTCGGCACGGCCCACAGCACCGCCGGAACCGACGGGCGGAGCGGCCGCCGCGCCAGCCGCCGCGGCCAGTGCCCTGGAACCCACGCCTGCCCCCGCCGCCACAAACGAAACGGACACGGCGACGTCACCAGTTACCGTGGCTCCCCCGGCTGCAGCGACGGCGGGAGCCGGCCAGCTTCGCCGCGGACTCCCGCGTGTGCCAGGCGGAGAGCCGTGGCCGCCCGCCGGTCCCGCGCCGGCACCGGCCGTCGCTCCCGCGGCGCAGGCCGCACCAGTGACCGCGCCGACAGCTGAGCCGGCACCCGAGCCGGCACCTGAGCCGCCGGTCATAGTGGCGGCAGCCCCCGCACCGCCGTCGCCAGTCACTCCGACGCCCGAGGCTTCTCCGGCCGCACCCGCGGCACAGGCCGCTTCCTCGGCGGCGCCGCACGAACCAGCGCCCCAAAAACCTTCACGACAAAAACCAGCGCCACCGAAGGCTGAGGCCCGGCTTTACGGCTCCCGCACCCTGGGTCAGTGGATCAAACTCGTGGTGCTCCTCGCGGCCGGAGCGGTGGCCGCCGCGGGGATTCTGGTGCTGGCCGCCCGCGGCGTGACCACCCTGCCCGGCGTCCCGGCGTTCCTCGAAAGGTACCCGGGCGAGTACCGGCTGCCGGACGCCGCCGAACCGGGCTTCCCGTGGTGGGCGCAGTGGGCGCACTTCCTGAACATCTTCCTGATGGTGCTCATCATCCGTTCGGGCTACCAGGTGCGCACCCAGCAGAAACCGCCCGCGTTCTGGACCCCGAAACGTGGCGGCAAAAAGATCAGCATCACCTTGTGGCTGCACCAGTCGCTGGACATCATTTGGCTGGCCAACGGGCTGATTTTCGCGGTGCTGCTCTTCGCCTCCGGGCACTGGATGCGGATTGTGCCGACCAGCTGGGAAGTGTTTCCCAACGCGGCGTCAGCGCTCCTGCAGTACATGACCCTGGACTGGCCGGTGGAGAACGGGTGGGTCAATTACAACAGCCTGCAGCAGCTGATGTACTTCATCGTTGTGTTCATCGCGGCCCCGCTCGCCGCGGTCACCGGTGCCCGGATGAGCGAATTCTGGCCGAAGAACGCCAAGACGCTGAACCGGGTCTACCCCGTGGAGGCCGCCCGGGCCCTGCACTTCCCCACCATGCTGTTCTTTGTCCTGTTTATCGTCATCCACGTCTTCCTGGTGTTCGCCACCGGCGCCCTGCGCAACCTGAATCACATGTTCGCCGGTACCGACGCCGTGAATTGGGCCGGGTTCTGGCTGTTCGCGGCGGCCATCGCAGTCACGGCGGCCGGCTGGTACGCCGCCCGCCCGATCGTGCTCGCGCCCCTTGCCAGGCTGTTCGGCAAGGTGAGCAGCCGCTGAGGCCGTTGCCGTTGATGCCGTAATACAGAATTGCCTGAATACATCCGCGGCTGTACCTTGTAGGCATGGAAACCCTCACCCATGCCCCGGTCCTGGCGCGGTTCGGCTTCGCCGTCTCGGACCCCACCCGGGCACGGATCCTGCTGGCCCTCGCGGACGCACCGGCCTACCCATCCGGCCTGGCCGATGCCCTGGACGTGTCCCGGCAAAGCATCTCCAACCATCTGACGTGCCTTCGCGGCTGCGGCCTCGTGGTGGCTGTTCCGGACGGCCGGCGGAGCCGGTACGAGCTCGCCGACGCACGGCTGGGGCATGCGATCGGCGATCTGCTGGGAGTGGTGCTGGCCGTGGACCCGACCTGCTGCGCACCCGACGAGTCGTGGAACCAGGCATGAGCGGGCACAGCCACGACCACGGCGCGGCGGCGGAGGGCAACCGGCGCAAACTGATTCTGGTCTTCGCCATCACCTTCACGGTGATGATCGCGGAGATCGTGGGGTCCTTCCTCACGGGCAGCCTCGCGCTCCTGGCGGACGCCGGCCACATGTTCACCGACTCCACCGGGCTCCTGATCGCCCTGATCGCCGCCTCGCTGGCACTGAAGCCGGCCACCACCAAGCGGACCTGGGGCTACAAGCGGGCCGAGATCATCGCCGCGGCCGGGCAGGCCGCCCTGCTGCTCGGGGTCGGCGCGTTCGTGATCGTCGAGGGCATCCGCCGCCTCATCGAGCCACCCGAGGTGGGCGGCTCCACCATGCTCTGGTTCGGGATCATCGGCCTGGCCGGCAACGCCGTCGGCCTTGTTGTCCTGGCGTCAGGACGGAACCACAACTTCAACATGAAGGCCGCGTTTCTGGAGGTGCTCAATGACGCCCTCGGGTCGGTGGCCGTCATTGCGGCGGCAATCATCATCGCCGTCACCGGCTGGGTCCAGGCCGACGCCGTCGTGTCCCTCCTGATCGGTGTCCTGATCATCCCGCGCACCCTGAAACTGCTGCGGGACACCGTCAACGTGCTGATGGAAAACGCCCCGCAAGGGCTCGACATGGCCCAGGTCCGCGAGCACATCCTGGCCGTGCCGCACGTGATCGACGTCCACGACCTCCATGCCTCTTTGGTGGCCTCCGGCACCGCCGTCCTGTCCGCGCACGTCACCGTGGAGGACACCTGCATGACCGACGGCCACGCCGCGACCATCCTGGCCGACCTGCAGCACTGCGTGGCCAAGCACTTCGATGTCAGCGTCGAACACTCCACCTTCCAGATCGAACCGGCCGCCCACCGCGACCAGGAAAGCATCCACCACTGATGGCACACCCCTCCACCGCCCCGGCGGACCCCGCGAAAAAGGTCCGCCTGGTCCTCTGGATCCTCCTTGGGATCATCGTCGCCGGCGGCCTGGTCTGGTACGCGGTCTTCAGCGCCACCAAACCGGCTCCGCCCGCTGCGCAGCCGGCCGCCGACGCGCAACTGGTCCGCGACGACAGCCACCGCGTCACCGCCCCGGCCACGGAGAAGGCCCAGCTGGTGGAGTTCCTGGACTTCGAATGCGAATCCTGCCTCGCCGCCTACCCGCTGGTGGAAGAGCTGAAAAAGGAATTCGGGGACCGGATCACGTTCGTCAACCGCTACTTCCCGCTGCCCGGGCACCGGAACTCCGGAACCGCGGCCCTGGCTGTGGAAGCCGCCGCCCAGCAGGGTAAGTACGGGCAGATGTACGCCAAGATGTTCGACACCCAGACGCAGTGGGGCGGGAAGCAGGACTCGCAGGCGCCCCTGTTCCGCACCTACGCCCGGGACCTCGGGCTAGATCTGGCCAAGTACGACGCCGCGGTGGCCGACAACAACACCGCCGACCGGATCCGCAAGGACGTCGCGGACGGCCGCTCCCTCGGAGTGACCGGAACGCCGACATTCTTCCTCAACGGCAAGATGCTGACGCTCAACACCGAGGCGGACTTCCGCCAGCAGCTCGCCGACGCCGCCAAGTAAACCTGCCGCTTAGGGCCGGGCGGGCACCTGGTCGCGGCGGCGCTTCAGCGTGGCGGCCTCGGCGGAGTTGCCGGCCAGCGCGATGGCTTGGTCGTACGCCAGGCGGGCTTCCCCGGCGCGGCCCAGCCGCCGCAGCAGTTCAGCGCGGGTGGCATGGAACGCGTGATAGCCAGACAGTTCGTTTTCCAGGCGGTCGACGGCGGCCAGCGCCACCCCCGGGCCGTCCATTTCGGCGACGGCGACGGCCCGGTTCAGGGCGATGACCGGCGACGGGTCGCGGGCCACCAGCCGGTCGTAGAGGGCCACGATCTGTGACCAGTCGGTGTCGCGGACATCCCGGGCCGAGGTGTGCACGGCGTTGATGGCCGCAAGGATCTGGTACGGACCCGGCTCCGTCCCGGCCGCCATGGTCTCCCGGACCAGTCCGTGGCCCTCGGCGATCAGGTCCGCGTCCCACGCGAACCGGTCCTGCTCATCGAGGGTGACCAGCTCGCCGGTGGCCGAAATCCGGGCGGTCCGGCGGGCCTCGGTGAGGAGCATCAGGGCCAGCAGGCCGGCCACCTCGCCGTCGTCGGGCAGCAGGGCGCGGACCAGGCGGGTGAGCCGGATCGCCTCGGCGGTCAGGTCGGCACGGACGGGGTCGGACGCGGGGTCGGAGGCCAGATAGCCCTCGTTAAAGATCAGGTACAGCACGGACAGCACCCCGGAGACGCGCTCCGAGAGGTCCGTTACCGACGGTACGCGGTAGGGGATGCGGGCGGCTTTGATCTTGGCCTTCGCCCGGGTGATCCGTTGCGCCATTGCGGCCTCCTGGACCAGGAAGGCGCGCGCGATTTCCGGGACGGTCAGGCCGCCGAGCATCCGCAGGGTCAGCGCCACGCGGGTCTGCATGGCCAGCGCGGGGTGGCAGCACGTGAAGATCAGCCGGAGCCGGTCGTCGTCGATGGCGCCGGTGGGCTCAGGCGGGCCGTCGTCGTACATCAACTGAGCCTCCAGATGTTTGCTGTCGCGTTTGTTTTCACGTCGGATCCGGTCAATGGCTTTGCGTTTGGCCGTGGTGGTCAGCCACGCGCCGGGGTTGCCGGGCACGCCGTCGGACGGCCACCGCTCCACGGCGGTGGCAAACGCCTCGGCCGTAGCCTCCTCGGCGAGGTCCAGGTCGCCGAACCGCCGCGCCAGTGCGGCCACGATCCGCCCCCACTCCCCGCGGTAGGCCTCGTTGATCGCTCCTCCGACGTCGCTTCCACTCACAGGAACGGGCGCACCTCGACCTTGCGGTTGCACGCCTTCGACCCCTCGGTTGCCAGTTGCAGGGCGACGTCGAGGTCGGGCGCCTCGATGATCCAGAAACCGGCCAGGTATTCCTTCGACTCCACAAACGGGCCGTCGGTTACAACCGGCGCTTTGCCGCGGTTGTCGATGACGGTGGCGGTGTCGGGGAAACCGAGGCCGCCGGCGAAGACCCAGTGACCGTCGGCCTGGAGCCGGTCGTTGAACACGTCGATGGCAGCCATCTCATCCGACGGGGCGAGCTCACGCTGATCGTGAATGACGGAAAGCAAAAACTGCATGGCAACTCGTCTCCTACGGTTCGGGGCGCCCCTCCTGGGCGGCCGCTCACCATTGCTACGAACAACTCTGCACCGATCCGACAAAAATTGTGCGGATATCCGACGGCGGCGGTGTGCCCGGCTTTGGGTGCCCTACCTAGCCCAGTCCTCGTCCCCGAAGGCCCGGCCGCGGAAGTGCGCGCGGAGGTACTCCCCGACCACGGCGGCGCCCAGGTCCCCGGCGTCGGGGGCCACGACGCGGCCGTCGATCCGTCGGGCCATCCGGGCCACGAACCGCTCCAGGCCGGGGTCGCTCCCCAGGCGGAAGAACGTCGCCTGGGTGCCGGCGCGGCCCAGCCGGTCGAGCTCGGCCACTGTCACGCGGATGGTCTCAGGGTCCGGCGGCCAGTTGAACCAGGATTCGCCGTCGGCCTCGAGGTGCGCAGTGGGTTCGCCGTCGGTCACCACCAGCAGGACCGGCTGCATTGCGGGATGCTGCCGGAAAAACCGGCCGGCCAGCAGTAGCCCGTGGTGCAGGTTGGTGCCCTGTTCGCGGAGGGCCGGCAGGGCCGTGAGCTCGCCGATGTCCATGGACTGGGCGTAGCGGCCGAAGCTGATCAGCTGCAGCCGGTCGCCGCGGAACCGGGTGGACACGAGGTGGTGCAGGGCCAGCGCGGTGCGTTTCATCGGCACCCAGCGCCCCTCCGCCGCCATCGAAAACGAGACATCCACCAGCAGGGCGACGGCGGCCTGCGTGCGGGCCTCCGTTTCCGTGACCTCGATGTCGTCCACGGCAAGCCGCAGCCCGTGGCGCGGGTCGCCGCCGTCGGCAATGGTCCGGCGGATGGCGTTGGTGATGGTCCGGGTGACATCCCAGGGCTCCCCGTCGCCGAACTCCCACGGCCTGCTGGACCCTGTCTGCTCCCCCGCGGCACCGGCAACCCGGGTGTCTCGGCGGCCCTGCCGGCCGGAGAGCTGCCTGGCGGTATCCCGCAGCAACGATCTCCCCAGCCGCCGCATGGCCTGCGGGGACAGGCTCAGGCCGCCGTCGGCACCGCGCCGCAGGAAACCGCCGTCGTGCATGGCCTTCTCGATCTCCGCGAGCGTCCTCGCCGAGACGGCTGCGTCCCGGCCCAGCTGGCGGGACAGGGCATCGAGGTCGACGTCGTCCAGGCGGGAGCCGTTGTAGGACTGGGAGAGCTGCTCGGCGAGTTCGTCCAGCTCGGCCAGGTCCTGCAGCACGCCGGTGCCGTCGCCGAGCCCCAGCCCCTCCTCGCCCTCGAAGCGTTCGGAGCCGGACCAGTCCTCGCCGGGGCGCAGGGCCTGCAGGTTCGCGTCGAGTTGGCCCAGCTGTGCCATAAGCTCCGGTGAGCCGAACGCCTGGGCGGAGAGCTGCATAAGTTCCTCGCGCTGCTCGGCGGACATGGAGCGCAGCATCCGCTGGGCGGCGGCCGCGCGCTGGGCGAGCGCGTCGATCAGTTCCTCGACCGACTGCGGGTTCTCCGGGAAGAACTCGCCGTGCTTGCCCATGAAGTCCTGGAAGTCCGCGTCCGTATCCTCGCCGCGGCGGTGCTTGTCGAGCAGCTCGTTGAGGTCACCCAGCATCTCGGCGACGGCGGCGCGGTCCTCCTCGGTGGCGCCCTCGAGCGCCTGCTTCATTCCGGCGAAGCGCTGGTCGAGGATCTCGCGGCCCAGCAGGTCCTTGATCTGCTCGTAGGCGTCCCGCGCGGTGCTGGACTGCCAGTCGTAGGAGGCGAGTTCGTTGACCGCCGCGGCCGTCGACTGTGGCAGGTTCTGCAGCTGCATCTCGCGGAAGGCGCGGTCCGTGTCGTCCATCCGGACGTCGCGGGCAAGCTGCTTGCGCTCCTCCAGCACCGCGGTCTCCAGCAGTTTCTGGACCTCGTTCAGCGTGCCGTCCAGCTTGTGCCGGCCCAGCAGGTCCTTCCTCCGCTGTTGGACCCGGCGGGCGAGATCGTCCAGCCCCTCCCGGTTTCGGCCGCCGCGCCGCAGGTACTCCTGCAGGGCCTGCCGGGGCGAGTAGCCGGCCATTACGTCCTCGGCGACGGCGTCGAGCGCCTCGGCCAGGTCCACCGGCGGTGCCAGCGGATCGGGACCGCCGGCGTACCGCCCGTACCGGGACCGGTTGTGAACGCTCATCTCGCCTCCCGTGGTTCAGGCCAGCACTAGCCGTAGATGGTCGCCTCGTCGTCGGAATCCTTGGAGATCCGCCGGGCGAGGTAGAGGCCTTCGAGCGCCAGTTCGACGGCGGCGGCGCGTTGCCCGTCGTTTTCGGCGCCCAGGCGCTCACTGATGTCGTCATAGAGACTGGAGCCGTCGAGGGACGGCAGGCCGGCCAGGAACTCCTTGGCCGTGACGAGTTCGCCGGTTGTTACGGTGGCGGAGCCGTCCAGCGCGGCCACCAGCGGTCCCAGGTCAAGGCCGTGGAAGTGGGCGCGGACGGCCTCGGCTGTGGCCATGCGCAGGAGGTGGTCCAGGATGTCCTGTTCCCGGCCCTCCTCGCCGGACTCGAACTCGATCTTGCCGGCCAGGACGTCCACAGCGGAGTCGAGGTCGATAATCCGGGCTACGGCGTTGTCCTCTCCGCGCACGCTGGCGCGGCGGAGGGCCGCGGCGGCAACGGTTTCGGCGCCGGCGATCGCGAACCTGGCGGATACCCCGGAGGTCTGGTTAATCGCCGGGGATTGGCGGAGCGCCCGCGTGTAGCGGGCCAGGATCTCAAGGATGACGGGCGGGACGCCCGCAACGAGGTGACCTTCCTGTTCGATGACGGCTACCTCGTCGTCGAGCTCGATCGGGTAGTGGGTGCGGATCTCGGCGCCGAACCGGTCCCGCAGCGGGGTGATGATCCGGCCGCGGTTGGTGTAATCCTCCGGGTTCGCGGAGGCGACCACCAGCACGTCCAGCGGCAGCCGCAGCACGTAGCCGCGGATCTGGATGTCGCGTTCCTCCATCACGTTGAGCATGGAGACCTGGATCCGTTCGGCGAGGTCCGGGAGTTCGTTGATGGCGATGATGCCGCGGTTGGAGCGTGGGAACAGGCCGTAGTGGATGGTCTCCGGGTCGCCCAGGCGGCGGCCCTCGGCCACGCGCATGGGGTCGACGTCGCCGATCAGGTCCGCCACGGAGGTGTCCGGCGTCGCGAGCTTCTCGACGTACCGCTCGGAGCGGTGCCGCCACGCGATCCGCAGCCGGTCCCCGTCGGTGAGGGCGCGGGCACGGGAGTGTTCGGTGATTGGCTCGTACGGGTGTTCGTTCAGCTCCGAGTCCTCGATCACCGGCGACCACTCGTCCAGGAGCCCCGCGAGGGTGCGCAGGAGCCGGGTTTTGCCCTGCCCCCGTTCGCCGAGCAGGACGACGTCGTGCCCAGCGAGCAAGGCGCGTTCGAGCTGGGGCAGGACGGTCCGGCTGAAACCGTACATCCCGGGCCACGGGTCGCGGCCGGCCGCGAGCGCGGCCAAGAGGTTGTCGCGGATCTCGCGGCGCAGGTCCTTGAGCACGTGGCCGGAGGCACGCAGCTCACCAACAGTGAAGATTTCGGGGCGGTCACTCACTCCTCCACCGTAGACCTGCACCGGGCAGGGAATCGAGGAAAATTTCCAGATTCCTGCTGGCCGGACCCATCGCGGAATTAGGCTGGATGCTGATGGCTCCAGCACCGGCAATCGAATCCACCCCCGACCCCGCACCGGGGCATCCGGGCACGCTTGTGCTGCTGGTGCGCCACGGGCAGACGCCCACCACCGGCACCGTCCTGCCGGGCCGGGCGCCGGGGCTGCATCTGTCCGGCCACGGCCGGGAGCAGGCCGAACGGGTCGCGGAACGGCTCTCGGGGTTGACGGTGGACGCCCTCTATTCCTCACCGCTGGAGCGCGCCCGCGAGACGGCGGAGCCGACGGCGGTCCGCACCGGACTGGCGGTAACGTCCGACGACGGGCTGCTGGAGTGCGATTTCGGCGGCTGGACCGGCGCCGCGATCGCGGACCTGGCGGCATTGCCCGAGTGGCAGACCGTGCAGCATAGTCCGTCCGAGTTCCGTTTCCCGGACGGCGAGAGCTTCCCGGAGATGCAGGCCCGGATCGTCGCCGCGACGGAGGCACTGCGGGACGCGCATCCCGGCGGTGTGGTGGTGTGTTTCTCGCACGCCGATCCGATCAAGGCCGCGGTGGCGCATGCCCTGGGCACCCCGCTTGACCTCTTTCAGCGGATCTTCATCAGCCCGGGCTCGGTGTCGGCCATCTCCTATGTCGAGGGGCAGGACCCTGCGGTGCTGATGGTGAATTCGACGTCGGAACCGCTCAGCGGGCTGAGATCGCCGTGACCGATTTCCTGCGGCGGGGCTAGAACTGTGGCTGGGCGCGAACTGGCCCTGTTGACCGAGGGCAGCATCGAGCTGCTCGGGCTCATTCCGCGCAGCAGCAACCAGACGTTCTTCGTCCAGCTCACCTGCGGCGGGGACGTAGGGTACGCGGTCTACAAGCCCGAATCCGGCGAACGGCCGCTCTCTGACTTCGAGCCCGGACTCTACAAACGCGAACGCGCCGCCTACCTGCTCAGCGAGTCGCTGGGCTGGGGTTTCGTTCCGGTCACTGTCATCCGGGAGGATGCGCCACTGGGCGTCGGGTCGCTGCAGTGGTTCATCGAATGCGACTTCGAGGAGCACTACTTCACCCTGTTCGAGGACGCCCCCGAAACCCACGCCGACCTGGCCCGGATCGCCCTGTTCGACTACATCGCCAACAACACCGACCGCAAGAGCGGCCACGTACTCCGCGGCGGTGACGGCCGGATCTGGGGCATCGACCACGGGCTCTGCTTCTCCGCCGCGTTCAAACTGCGCACCGTCATCTGGGACTTCGCCGGCGACCCAGTCCCCGACGCACTGCTGGCGGACCTCGCCCCACTCGCCGGAGCCGTCCCTCCCGAGGTGGCCGACCTCCTGGACCAGGACGAGGTGGCCGCCCTGCAGCACCGGGTCCGGCGCCAACTGGCCTCCGGCGTCCTGCCGGTGGACCGGACGGGCCTGCGCTACCCGTGGCCGCTGGTTTGACGGCTAGTTTTTTGCGGGCACCGATCGAGGCGGGCACCACGACTAACATACCTATCCTTGGTCAGATGACAGTGATCGGGGAAACATTACACTTAAAGCCCGCACGGCTATTCATTGCGCACCACTTTTGAACCTTATCGAACCAGTCGGCAGCCATTAGTGACAAGCATGAGATGCCTAGAATAAAAGATCTCTGAAGAATTTGGTCACTAATTGAGACGTCGAATTTTCGTAGAACTCTAGCTAGTGCTGAAAACAGATCATGATCTCCAACCGGCGGTTCCGAATGCTGAGCAATCTCTGCATGTACTATCGAGGACTGAGAAATCACCTCCGCAAGGGAGTCAGCATCGTATCCTGAGCGAGTTAGCAGCATATTGGCAATCACGTCGACTTCGAATTGACTCACCGTCAAATTAAAAAATGAAAACCGCTTGAAATCAAGATCGAGACCACGCCGCGCGTTGACAATCCGAACCGCCGCCAGAAGAGTGGCCAGGGACCGCGCTTCTTCTTCAATAACGTGAGGCTCCGGCACCCCCCAATGAGGATTATTCGGACGCCTGCGCGCAGGGGCAGTGTGAACTTCAATTACCCGTCGAAGGATCGTCGGATCGTTGGTGACAAGGTCCATGAATATATCGTGACGCGTGCTCACGAGGACATTATCCAATTCCGTAGCCTTCGAACCAGTAAAACTGTCGTAGTCGCGATCAACGAGGAAGCGGACCCCCCCTATATTGCGCTCTTTTGCAAGCGCAGCCGCCCGCAGGACTTGCTCTCGACCCCCTAGTCCCGCCATGAGGCTGAGGTCTGTTGAACAGTGCGCTTTCAGCGCAAGATGATCGTCGTCTCCTTCAACCACAAGCAATAGAGAGTTGCTTTCTTTGATGTACATCGCGACGGTCGCAAATAGGGTGTTTTCGTTTAGGTACTCCTTCACAAAAACGCAACCTCGCGCGGTCCGAGGCGGATGGCACGATCCCATTCATCATTGATGATTTGCGGAGAATGCGTTGCAACAACAAAACGAAACCCGGCCAGCTCAGCTATGCGCTTGACATCAGGGATGAAACTCAGTTGCCAAACTATGTGGAGTGAAATTTCCGGCTCATCGATCAGGACAATCGCGCCGCTGGGCACGTTGAAGAGGAGATCGATCATCAAGATAATTACATGCTGCTCTCCAGATGAAAGAGAATCTAGGGCGATAGGTCGTTTCGTGAGCGAATGGCGAACAGAGAGTCCTTCCCCGTCAGTGACCTGGAGATGTTTGTTGAGTAATCGATCATTGATAATCTGCTCGAGAAGTTCGATCTTTTTGAGCAGCCCTTCGAAGGGCGCTAGTTTTTGGTCCGCGTCATTAAGGTAGAGATTGAGCAGCTTGAGGGCCCATCCCTCAAGCTGCCCCTCCGGCAAGGAAAGCTCGTCATCCAAAGCCACAGAGGCAACCCGACCGAGTCGACTGCGGAAATCGTTCTGCTCGTTGTAACGGGCGCGAATGGAATCGGAGTTTAAGTCCAACTCACTGGAGGTCGCCCCTAGCACCCTGTTTGGAAATGTGCGGTCAAGTTGTTGAGTGATTCTCGAGTGCTCAGTTTGAGCGCCATTTACGAGGCTTCGGATCTTCTCCGCTTGCTCCGTAATCCGAGAACGAGACCGATCAGAACTGCCCCCGGAACTGAACCGCGACTGGGGAGTCGGTGCTTTCAGCTGTTCTATTCGGAGTCGCTGCGTCTCAATGAGAAAGCTTGGGACAGCAGCTACAAAGCTCGCGAGCTCATCGGGCAACTCAATTCGACCAAGCTTCCGATCCTTGGACACGTTCCGGAACCGCCGCCGCAACTGCTCGGTGTGCACCAGTTCACCGTCTGAGGGATCCTCCCAGGTAAATTCTGAGACCTGCTGGTAGGGAAGGTGTTTGCGAACCCAGTCCTCGAAGCCGTCATCTTTATGGTCCCAGGTGACTAGATCCTTCTTGGGCCTACGCAGGGTAAACCGAACAGACAAAGGGGGCTCGCCCATTTCTTCGCCGGAATCCATATGCGCTGGATGCCGCACAGCTGATAGCTCAGAACCGTCCGAGTACGTTAACGTCGCAGATTCAAATGGAAGTTGAGATAGTGCAAATCCGCTGAGCCGAGTCAGCGCGTCAACAATCTCGAGGAATCGTGTCTTTCCAACGCCGTTGGGCCCGTAAATGATCACGAAGTCATCCTTAGACCCAATGGAGAACGAGTGGTTATATTCTCCAAGCACACGGGTCGCCGATGCGCTCACCAGCGCCAAGGCAGTCTTATTCATGGGGCTATTGTGCCAGTCTGGTGTGTCGGGGTTGGGATCGACACTCCCCGTTGCCCCCTGCGGATAAGCACCGTCATGCACCATCAAACTTTGACCTGTCCGTGGGACGAGTAGATGAGGGCCCCGATTGGCACCATCAACTAGTCGCTCTAGGAAAAGTAAATATGTGGCGGACGGACCGCTTTGACGACCTGCGAGCTTTCAGGTCTGCTTTGCGACGTTCCAAGCGAAACCAAGCTTTGCTCAGCAACCTCGACAGTATCCGATACGGGCTGGCCCCTTAAACCTCCGCCACCGGCGCCGCGAACTGGGCCTCGTACAGCCGCGCGTACGCACCGCCGGCCTCCAGCAGCGAAGCGGTTTCCCTGCTCCACGATCTAGCCGGCCTCCAACACCAGGATGAGGTCGACGTCGCGGATGGTGGAGAGCCGGTGCGCGATGACGAACGACGTCCGGTCCGACCCCAGTGCGCTCATCGCCTTCTGCACCAGCACCTCGGTCCGCGTATCCACCGACGAGGTCGCCTCGTCCAGAATCAGCACCGACGGCCGGGCCAAGAACGCCCGCGCGATGGTCAACAGCTGCTTCTCCCCCGCCGAGACGTTGCCGCCCTCGTCGTCGAGCACCGTGTCATAACCCTGCGGCAGGGACTTCACAAACCGGTCCACATACGTCGCCTTCGCCGCCTCCAGAATCTGCTCCTCGGACGCACCGGGCCGGCCGTAGGCGATGTTGTCCCGGATAGTCCCGCCGAACAGCCACGTATCCTGCAGCACCATGCCCATCCGCGAGCGCAGCCCGTGCCGCGACATCAACGCCACATCCACGCCGTCGAGGGTGGCGTGGTCTTGCCCGCCCCGGTGGGGCCCACGATCTCCACGGTCTGCCCGGGCTCGGCCACCAGCGACAGGTTAGAGATCAGTGGCTTGTCCGGCGAGTACGCGAAGGACACGTCCTCGAACACCAGCCGCCCGCGCGTCGTCTCCGGCTTCAGCGGCACATCCGGGTCGGAGAGCTGCTCGTCGGTGTCCAGCAGCTCGAACACCCGCTCGGCGGACGCTACCCCGGACTGCAGCAGGTTCGCCATCGAGCCCAGCTGGGCCAGCGGCTGGGTGAACTGCCGCGAGTACTGGATGAACGCCTGCACATCGCCGCCGTCGACCGCGCACCCCGGCAACGCCCCCGGCCCCTACCTCCTCAGCAGTCCCTCCACCTGGTCGCCGATGAACGGGCCGTTCCGGTCCATCCAGTAGCGCCGCGTGACGTCGATGGCCACCCGGGTGTCCATCGACTGGATGCCGGGAAGGGCACCGATGTCATTGGTGATGAAGTCGGCCAGGCTTCCCGGATCCCGGAAGACGCCGTGGAAGACCACGGGCGCCTGGCCCGTCACCATCGTGACCATACGGGCCGATTCGTGGCCGCCAAGCTCATCCAGCACATGGGAAATCGATTTCGGCTTGACCTGCAGCGAGACCACAGCCGTGAGCGGGAACCCCACGGCTGAGGGTTCCACCTCCACGCGGGGTGAAATCGCCCCGGTGCCCAGCAGCATCTGGATGGCGCGGTAGGCCGAGGAACTGCTCACGTTCAGGGTCCGGGCCACCTCGGCCGCAGACGCCCTGGCGTTGCGTCCCAGCTCGCACATGGTGCCGAATTCCAGGTCCGAGAGTTCATCAATGGAACTCAGTGGCGGCAGGTTGACCGGCACCACGTGCGCGGCCAGGGCATCATTCTGATCAGCGGACAGGCGCTGGATCCGCCAGCTCTGGCCCACGCGCCGCGAGTCCAGTATCAGCCGGCTCTCCACCGACCGGATCCCGGGCAGGGAGGGGATCTGGTTGCTGAGCAGATCGTTCATGTCCGTTCCCAGCAGCGGGAACACGTCGGCGTAAATGTCGCCGGTGCCTGAGGTGGTGATGACGAACTGGACCTCAGGGAAGGTCTTGAGCTGCTCCGCCACCTTGGCAGAGCGGCCCGGTTCGCAGCAGATCCACAGCTGCTGCGGGTTGCCGGAGAGGATCAGCGGCCACGCGTAGCGGCCGATCACCTTCATAAGCCGTTCGCTCTGCAACCGGTTGAGCCGGCGGGTGATGGTGCTGGTGGGCACACCTAAAATTTCGGCCAGGGCGTTGGCCGGAACCCGGGGCGCGATCTGCAAGGCCGCAATGATGTCCAGGTCCGTCTCGTCGATGAGTGAAATGGTGGCCTCCGCCGGTCCGTGTGTGCCGCTGTAATGACTCTAGAGTACCGCCAAACCACAGGTTTGAAAGAAGAAAAAACCATTTGATTGAACTTTTCTGAATGATTTTTCCATGAGCTCTTGTTCTTCGACACGATCTGCCCTACGTTTGTAACTTGAGAGCTGGATCACCCTCAGAAGGCGCCTACCCCCAAGCTGTGGTGCCGGTCGATCCCCGGCGTCGTGGAAAGAACAGTCGATCCCCCGCATCGTGAACAACAAAGGAGCGCTTGTGAACAACGCCCAGTCGTGGCAATGGCCCGAATCGGAGTGGCGAGGCCACGTCAACCGCGTCCGTGCCGGGCAGTCCCTCATTCATCCCGATCCGGCGGAACGCTGGAAAGGCGGTGCTAAGGCCGCGGTCCTGCTGTCCTTCGACTCGGACCACGAGACGCCCTCGTTGCGCGACGGCGAAACCTCGCCGGGGCGGATGGCGCAGGGAGAGTACGGCGCCCGGGCAGGGGTGCCGCGCATCCTTGACCTCCTCCGACGCTACGAGGCACCGGCGTCGTTCTACATCCCGGCCGTCTGCGCGCTGCTGCGGCCCGACGAAGTCCCCACCTACGTGGAGCAAGGCCACGAGGTGGCCGTGCACGGCTGGATCCACGAGCGGAACACGCTGCTCACCCACGAGCAGGAACTCGATCTGCTGGGACGGGCCACCGACGTGCTGCACCGCCAGGCCGGCATCCGGCCCGTCGGCATCAGGACCCCGTCGTGGGACTTCTCCGACTCCACCCTCGACGTCATCCGCGAGCTGGGGTTCATCTACGACTCATCGTTGATGGCCGACGACGAACCCTACGAGATCCTGGCCGACGGCGCCCAGACGGGCATCGTCGAGATCCCGGTGGAGTGGATCAGGGACGACGCACCGTACCTGATGATGGACCGCTTCACCGGACTGCGCCCCTACATGCCGCCCCGCCAGCTCCTTGAGATCTGGAAGGACGAGTTCGACGCGGCCTACGCGGAAGGCGGAGTCTTCCAGCTCACCATGCACCCCCACATCATCGGGCACCGGTCCCGCCTGATGATCCTGGCAGAACTTATGGACCACATCCGATCCCACAACGATGTGTGGACCACCACCCACGCCGACCTGGCAGCGCACGTTGCCACCCGGCTCACCACAAGGACGACCATCTCATGACACAGCAGCTGACCGTGGACGAGGTCCACGCCACCAAACTCTCGCCCCAGGGGCGCAAGGCAATCGTCGCCGGAAGCATCGGCAACGCCGTCGAGTGGGTGGACTGGGCCGTCTACACCACCTTCTCCTCCGTGTTCGCCCACCACTTCTTCCCCAAGGGCGATCCCATCGCGGCCCTCCTGGCCACGCTCGCCATTTTCGCCGTCGGGTTCGTGATGCGGCCCGTCGGTGCCGCGATCATGGGCGCCTACGCGGACCACCACGGACGGAAGAAGGGCCTGGTCCTCACCATCGGCCTGATGGCCGGGGCCACCGCCCTGATCGGCATCGCCCCCACCTACGACACCGTCGGCATCCTGTCGCCGATCATCCTGGTGATCGCCCGTATGGTCCAGGGCTTCGCCGCCGGCGGGGAATTCGGCTCCTCCTCGGCCTTCCTGGTCGAATCCGCCGCACCCCGCCGCCGCGCCTTCGCCGGCTCCTGGCAGCAGGTTTCGGTCGGCGCCGGCGTCCTGCTCGCCTCCGGCATGGGCGCGATCATCACCAGCACCCTGTCCAAGGACGCCCTGGACAACTGGGGCTGGCGGCTGGCCTTCATCGTCGCCGCACTCCTGGGCCTGGTGGGCCTGTGGCTGCGCTCCTCGGTTGAGGAAACCGAATCGTTCGTCAACTCCAAGAGCCGCTCCGAGGCCGCCGGTGAAACCCGCCGCAACTCCGTCTTCACCATGTTCGTCAAGCACCCCAAGGCCACCCTGCGCGTATTCGGCGTGACCATCGCCGGCACGCTGCTCTACTACATGTGGGTCTCCTACATGCCCACGTACGCGGCAGTTTCAACGGGCATCCCGCTGAGCCAGGCACTCCTCGCGAACTTCATCGCCGTCGGCCTGTTCCTGATCCTGCTCCCCTTCGCCGGCCTGCTGTCTGACAAGATCGGCCGCAAACCCACCATGACGGCCTTCGCTGCCGGGTTCCTGCTCTTCTCCTGGCCCGCCTTCGCCCTGCTGAACGGCAACTTCTGGATGCTGCTGCTCATCGAAATCATCGGCATCATCCTGCTCCTGGGCTACTCCGCCAACTGCGCCGTCATCATGGCCGAGCAGTTCCCCGCCGAGGTCCGGGCCACCGGCATCGGCCTGCCGTACGCCCTCGCGGTAGCAATCTTCGGCGGAACGGCCCCGTACATCACCACCTGGATGAACACCAGCGGCTACGGCGGGTTCGTCTGGCTCTACTGCGCGATCGCCGCGGCGATCGGCGTCGTCGTGTACCTGACCATGCCCGAGACCAAAGGCAAGGCCCTCGATTGAGCCGGCACGCACTGATCACCGGCGCAGGCAGCGGTATCGGCCGCCAGGTGGCGCACCGCTTCGCGGGACTTGGCTTCCGGATCACGCTGGTGGACATCAATCCCGAGGCCCTGGCTGCCGTGGCCGGGGAGTGCCGGGCGGCCGGCGCGGAGGACGCGACGGTCCTGGCGGCGGACCTGGCAACCCCCGCCGGGCCGGGGGACGTGGTGGCCCGGGCCTGGGCCGACGCTCCGGTGGACGTCCTGGTCAACTCGGCCGGGATCTATCCGGCCACGCCCTTCCTCTCCCTGGACGCGGCCACTTGGGACGCGGTGCAGAACCTGAACACCCGCGCTCCCCTGCTGGCCACCGTTGCCCTCGCCCAGCGGGCCATCGAGGCGGGACGGGGCGCCAGCGTGGTCAACATCTCCTCCGGCGCGGCCCTTCGGGCCCGTCCCGGCGCCGCGCCGTACTCCACCTCCAAGGCCGCGCTGGAAATGGCGACCCGGGCCTCGGCCCTGGAGCTGGGGCCGCACGGCATCCGCGTGAACGCCGTCGCCCCCGGCTTCGTGACAGTGAACAGCGACGCCAACCCGGTGACGGAGGAATACGCCGCCGCCGTATCCGGCAACCCGCTGGGGCGCCGCGGCGAACCCGACGACATTGCCCGCGCCGTCGTCTGGCTGGCCGGACCCGAGGCCGAATGGATCACGGGCGAGACCCTGCGCGTCGACGGCGGTTCCTCCGCAGGCGCCATGAACCTGCCGCTGCACTGGCCCGCCAACGCGGCGGGCGCGGCAACAACACGAAAGTAGCTCTATGACGGAAAACCCATACACAGTAGTCGGCGCCGGAGCGATCGGCGGCACCCTGGCCGCCCACCTCCACGCGCAGGGCGTCCCGGTCCAGCTGGTCGACGCCGATCCCCTCCACGTCGCGGCCATCCGTGCGAACGGACTGCAGATCAAGAGCCCCTCGGGCGTCCTGGTCGCGGATGTCCCCTGCTACGGCCTGGACGACGCCCCGGCCACCCTGGACCGCGTCCTGCTGGCCGTCAAAGCCCAGGCCACGGACAGCGCAGCGGCGTGGATCGCGCCCAGGCTCAGCAGCGTCGGCTACATCGCCTCGCTGCAGAACGGCCTCAACGAGGCCACCATCGCCCGGCATGTCGGGGCGGACCGGACCGTGATCGCCTTTGTTGATCTCTTCGCCGACGTCCTGGAACCGGGTGTCATCAACGACGGCGGCATCGGCGCCATGGCGCTCGGCGATTACGCCGGCGGCACCAGCGACCGGGTGCGGCAGCTGGCCCACGATCTGCGCCACTGGGGAACCCCGGCGGTCACGGACAACGTGGCCGGTTACCTCTGGTCCAAACTCGGGTTCGGGGCCATGCTCACCGCCACGGCCCTGGCCGACGCCGACATGAGCGAGCTGATCGACCGGCACCGGCCCGCGATGAACGAACTCGCCGCGGAGGTCTTTGATGTGGCCGCGGCCGAGGGCATCACGCTGGAAGGGTTCGATGCGTTCGACCCCGCCTGCTACACCCGCGGCGCCGACGCCGGCCGGAACGCCGGGGCCACGGACGACCTCGTCAAATGGCTCTCCACCCAGACCAAGACCCGCTCCGGCATCTGGCGCGATATCGCGGTGCGGAAACGTCCCACCGAGGTGCCCACCCAGTACCGGCCGGTCCTTGAACTGGCCGCCAAACACCAGCTGGACGTGCTCCTGATCGAGGAGCTGGTATCGCTCATCACGCAGCTTGAAACGGGTGCCATCGCCATGGACGAAGAACACCTTACCGCCCTGGACCGGAAGGCCACCCGATGACCGCGATTGAGCAACTGCCGGCCTGGGTGGCCGGACACCGTACCGCCCTCCTCGAGGACCTGACTGCCTACGTTTCCCGGGAAACCCCGTCGGATGACAAGGCGCTGCTGACAACGGGCCTGGCCTGGGTGGAGGAATGGATTACCGGCCGCATCGGCGCCCCCGCCGCCCGCCGCCACATCGACGGCGGGAGCTTCGGCGACACCGTGGTGCTGGACTACCCCTCCGACGACGGCGGCGACGGCTGGGTCACGGCCCTCTGCCACTACGACACCGTCTGGTCCGCCGGGACACTCCGGGACTGGCCCGCGTCCGTGGACGGGGACCGGTTTACCGGCCCCGGCGCCTTCGACATGAAGGCCGGCCTGGTGCAGCTGGTGTGGGCCCTGCGCGCCGGCGCCGAGCTCGGCCTGCCCCGCCCCAACGTCCGGCTGGTCCTCAACGGCGACGAGGAGGTGGGCAGCCCGGCGTCGCGCTCCGTCATCGAGGAAGAAGCCGCCCGGGGCGGCGCGGTCCTGGTGTTCGAGGCCAGCGCCAACGGTGCGTTGAAGACGGCCCGGAAGGGTGTGGGCATCTTCCGGGTCACCGCCACCGGCAAGGAGGCCCACGCGGGGCTGGATCCCCTGGTGGGCGCCAGCGCCATCGACGAGATCGCGCACGTGATCGTGCAGCTGCACGCCGAAACGGATCTGGCCAAGGGCACCACCGTCAATGTCGGGCTGGTGGGCGGCGGCACGCGGACCAACGTCAAGGCCGGCTCTGCCACCGCCGACCTCGACGTCCGCGTTACCTCCGAGGACGAGGCCGGGCGGATCAACGCCGTCCTGGATAGCCTCACGGCCCGCAGCCCGGAGGCCGCCGTCGCGGTCTCCGGCGGCTGGAACCGTCCCGTGATGCCCCGCTCGGCCGAAACCGGTCGGCTGTTCGCCGAGGCCGAGCAGGTGGCGGCCAGGCTGGGTTTCGAGCTGGCGGAGACCTCGGTGGGCGGCGCCAGTGACGGCAACTTCGCCGCCGCCTTGGGGCTTCCCGTCCTCGACGGGCTGGGCGCCGTGGGCGACGGCGCGCACGCGAGGCATGAATGGATCAGCATCGACGGCATGCTCGAGCGGACCAGCCTCGCCGCCGGCCTGCTCGCGGCGCTGCAGGAACAGGCCCGTGACGGGCAGTTCGACGCCGTGGCGGCCGCAGCCGGCTAGCGGCGCCGCATAACCCCCACCGGGCGGGGTGCTCCGTTCGCGGAGCACCCCGCCCGTCGTCGTCGCGCTCCAACCGGCAGCGCTGGTTCCATCAGCATCATGTGAGCTTCCCGGGTTTCTCTGAATCGCCTCTTGTCCTCCGACACTCGCCGATATATCGTTAAACATCGCCGATTGATCGGTGGTACCACCAGATTCAGCGAACCGAAAGGACGATGCCGCTATGAAAGGCATTCACGACGACAAATTTTCAGCCGGCGGACCCGCCGAGGGCCGGTACGGGCGCGGAAGGAGCCGTCGGGGACCCCACGGCCACGGCGGGTTCGGGCCGGGCCGCGGCTTCGGCGGAGGGTTCGGCCCCGGATTCGGCCCCGGATTCGGACCCGGCGGTTCCCGCCGCGCCAGCAGGGGGGATGTCCGTTCGGCGATCCTCTCGCTCCTGGCCGAGTCCCCTTCCAACGGCTACGGCCTGATCAAGACCATCGCGGAGAAGACCTCCGGGGCTTGGCGTCCCAGCCCGGGCTCGGTGTACCCGACGCTGCAGCAGCTCGTGGACGAGGACCTGATTGCCCCCGAGGGTGACGGCCGGCGCACCGAGTTCACCCTGACCGACGCCGGGCGCGAGTACGTCGCCGCCCACGCCGAGGAGCTGGAGAACGCCTGGAACACCGAGGGCCAGGGGTCCGGCCCGGCGTTCCACCAGAGCGTGGCGAAGCTGATGGGTGTGATCCACCAGTTCCGCTTCTCCGCCACTGAGGAACAGCGCGCCGCGGCGATGGAGAAAATCGACGAGACCCGCCGCGCCCTCTACCTCATCCTCGCCGACTAACGGCAGGGCACGGGGGCCGCGTTATCGTTGATCCACCACACCAATTCAGGAGGGCGCATGCCGTACGTAGTTGACTTCAAGGACGTTTCCACCACGGGCCTGGAATCGTCCCCCGTTGCCGATGCCCTCGCCGGGCTGCGCGCCAACGAGGCACGCTACTACAGCAACAAGTACGGCCACGCCTTCACCGTCAGCCCCGCAGCCGAGGCCCCGGAGGCGGTGGACCGGGTGACCCGCATCCTCAAGGAGGAGCGGGACATAACCATCGGTTCCCGCCCGCTCGAAGCGACCACCTTCGAGGTCGACGGCCTGCGCATGGACTACGTCTTTTACGAGTCCGGGCTGTCCATCAACGTGATGTACAGCATCGCCGACGGCGGCAAGCGCGCCGTCGGGTTCAAGCTCTCCGACGGCATGGACGTCCCCGAAGAGCTCGCAGAGAAGTTCAAGTTCGCCCGGCAGAAGTCGAAGCTGGCCGGGACCATCCGGGGATCGTACTTCGTGATCAAGGGCGAGTACTGACGGCTCTCCCAGGTCAGGTGCTGAGCTCCGGTTCGACCAGCATCACGATCGTCTCCGGGCGTACACCGTCGAATTTCATGGCGTCGGCGGCAGCCTCGGACTCCATCATTCGCTGGAACGTATCAAGGTCCGGAACGTCGACGATCAGGCCGACGCGGTTGGATTTCTCCGGGTCGACAAAGGTTCGCACGGTCATGCCTAATGGTCCGAAGACTTCCCGGCGTCGCGGTGAGCTGAGCCAGTGGTCAACATTCTCGACCTCATGGAATATCAATAAAGTTGCCATCGTAGCCTCTGCTTTCGAAAGCGGGCTCAGGGGCCGGATTCGGAAGGAATCGCGTGACGAACCCCTGATCCAAGCAGAAAGTACCACTGCCGCCCGACCTTCGATAGACCGCCGGAATAGTTGGACGAGACCTCGTTCCCTAGACCGCCGCCGGCGCCGGCCGGCGTCACCGTTGACACACGCGATGCAGTGTCCGCCCATCGCGGGCGCGCCTCCCATCTCTGCAATCTCAGCACCCAACGAATCGCGGGACTGCCCTCGACTTCAACCGCGGTTGCTAGGATCGAATCAATGAACCAAAGAAATCGAAATGGTTTTACAGGAGACGCCTACTGGGTACTTCTCAGCATTTTTTTCGCTGCAGGAGTCACTATCATCGGCCGTGCCGAGGGGTTCATTCTCCTCGGAGCGGGACTGGCACTCCTGACTGCCATTGTCATTTTGGCCTCCCTGCACGGACAGTTCAGGAAGGATGTCATTAGCAGCCTTTCGACCGCGTCACCGGGCGTCGGCATCGGGGCGGCGACCGTCGTTGCCGGTGCCGTCCTGCTGCGAGGTACTGATTCCGCTTTGTGGGCTGTCCCCTTGCTGTCGGTCAGCGCGTCGGTCGGACTTTATGTTTGGCTGCGCCACCACGGCCGCTATAGCAAATCCGCCGTCTAGCGCTAATGCGCTGGGCCGTCCAAGGACTCGCGCCAGGCGGTGACGGCCCCGCGCCACATCCACGCCGTCGAGCGTGATCTTCCCGGCGTCGAGCTCATAGAAACGCATCACCCGATTCACCAGTGAGGTGCAGAGAAGGCTACTCCGGCCCGGCCGTTACTTCCCGCTGTAGACCGGAAATTTGCTGGAATCACCGTAGTCTTGGGCCTTCAGTTCGCGAAGCGCCTCCATGTCCGCCGCCGAGATCATGAAGTCCTGCTCGGCATTGGATCGCATGTGTTCCGGGTTGCTGGTCTTCGGGAGCGACACCGTCCCCAGCTGCAGGGTGTACCGGATGCACAGCTGCGGAACGGAAACGCCGTACCTTCCGGCCATTTCCCGAACCTGGACGTTTTTCAGGATCTCGCCATGCCCGATCGGTGAATATGCCTGCACCAGGATGTCTTTGCTTTGGCAGTAGGCCAGAAGTTCGGACGGGGTGTTGCCGGCGTGGACGAGCAGCTGGTTCACCTGGGGAGCCACTGTGCAGTCCTTGAGGAGGTTCTCCAGGTCCTGCTGCTGGAAGTTGGACACACCGATCGAGCGGATTTTGCCCGCCTTGTAGGCGTCCTCGAGTGCGCGCCAGGCGGCCCGGTTTCCCTCGGCGTAGTCGCCGCCGCGGAAGTCGTTCCAGGGCTGCGGGCTGTGGATGAGCATCAGATCGATGTAGTCCAGCCCCAGCGTTTCAAGGGAGCCATCGATCGCCGCGGCCGCGGCGTCGTAGTCCTTGATTTCGGCCGCCAGCTTCGTCGAGACGAACAGCTGGTCTCGGGCCACGCCGGACGTGCGCACGCCCTCGCCGACGCCTCGTTCGTTGCCGTAGGCCTGGGCGGTGTCGATGTTCCGGTAGCCGATCCCGATGGCCGCCCGGACAGCCTCTGGGGCTTTGTCGTCGTCGATGAACCAGGTGCCAAGCCCCAGTTGCGGTGTGGTCACACCGTTGGACAGGGTGTAGGTCTCGTTCAGGATTGTCATGAGTTCTCTCCGTTCTGCGGCAGTTTGCCGTACACCTCGTCGGTGACGGGCTCGAGCCATTCGTTGCTGACGTCCCCTCCCGGGGTGATGAGTGCGATGTGGGAGAACCACGAGTCGGCCTTCGCGCCGTGCCAATGCTTCGTGCCGGACGGTACGCGGACAACCACCCCCGGCTCCAGGCTTACCGGGTCCTGACCTTCGGCCTGATACCAGCCGCTGCCTGCGGTGCACAGCAGGATCTGGTCACCGCCGCCGCCCGTACCGTGATGGATGTGCCAGTTATTGCGACAGCCCGGCTCGAAGGAAACGTTGCTGACGGGGACGCTGCCTGAGGCGAGCGGAGCGAGGTAGCTCTGACCGATGAAATACTCCGCGTACGCATCATTTTTCTCCCCGAGCGGGAAGATCTGGCTGAAGCTGTTGTCTGTCATGTGGTTGATCCTTCCCAAGCGGTTGACGTGGTTCACGTGCTCGGTGTCGTTGGCACCGCCGGTCCGCCGGGACATGTGCAAGCTGCGTGCTTAGTCCCAAGCGTTCATACGTTCAACGCTAAATGAACTATGGATCCTCAGGGAGTCCCCACTGGTACACCCTTCACGGGAGACTCCCTTGCAGTCCCCGTCGCGCAGGTGGTGCATTCTGCGCGTTGAGATCCCGCTGGCCATCACCTGCCATCTGCCACACCCCAAGGTGGCCGTCAGGATGGGCCTCGCTAAACCTCCGCCACAGGAGCCGCGAACTGGGCCTCGTAGAGTGCCGCGTACGCCCCGCCGGCCTCCAGCAGCGACGCGTGCGTCCCCTGCTCCACGATCTGGCCGGCTTCCATCACCAGGATGAGGTCGGCGTCTCGGATGGTGGAGAGCCGGTGCGCGATCACAAACGACGTCCGGTCCGAGCGCAGCGCGCTCATGGCCTTTTGCACCAGCACCTCGGTGCGGGTGTCCACAGAGGACGTCGCCTCGTCCAGGATCAGCACCGACGGCCGGGCCAGGAACGCCCGGGCGATGGTCAGCAGCTGCTTCTCCCCCGCCGAGACGTTGCCGCCCTCGTCGTCGAGCACCGTGTCGTAACCCTGCGGCAGGGACTTCACGAACCGGTCCACGTACGTCGCCTTCGCCGCCTCGAGGATCTGCTCCTCGGACGCCCCGGGCCGGCCGTAGGCGATGTTGTCCCGGATGGTCCCGCCGAACAGCCAGGTGTCCTGCAGCACCATGCCCATCCGCGAGCGCAGCTCATGCCGGGACATCAGCGCCACGTCCACGCCGTCGAGGGTGATCTTCCCGGCGTCGAGCTCGTAAAAGCGCATCATCAGGTTCACAAGCGTGGTCTTGCCCGCCCCCGTCGGCCCCACAATCGCCACCGTCTGCCCGGGCTCCGCCACGAGCGACAAATCAGTAATCAGCGGCTTGTCCGGCGAGTAGGTGAAGGACACGTCCTCGAACACCAGCCGGCCACGGGTCGCCTCAGGCTTCAGCGGAACGTCCGGGTCGGTCAGCTGTTCCTCGGTGTCCAGCAGCTCGAACACCCGCTCCGCCGAGGCCACCCCGGATTGCAGCAGGTTCGCCATCGAGCCCAGCTGGGCCAGCGGCTGGGTGAACTGCCGCGAATATTGGATGAACGCCTGCACATCGCCCAGCTGCATCGCCCCGGACGCCACCTGCAGGCCGCCCACCACGGCGATCCCCACATAGACCAGGTTCCCGATGAAGGTCATGGCCGGCATGATCAGTCCGGAAATGAACTGCGCGCCGAAGCTGGCCTGGTACAGCTCCGCGTTCTTCTGCCGGAACGTCTCCTCCACCTCGCGCTGCCGGCCGAACACCTTCACCAGCGCGTGGCCGGTGTACGTCTCCTCGATCTGGCCGTTCAGCTCGCCGGTGTTTTTCCACTGCGCCACGAACAGCTTCTGCGAGCGCTTGGCGATCACCGCCGTCGTCACCAGGGTCAGCGGGATGGTGACCAGCGCGATGACGGCCAGCGTCGGCGAGAGGATCACCATCATCACCAGCACCCCGGCGACGGTCAGCACCGAGGTGACCGCCTGGCTGATGGACTGCTGCAGGCTCTGGGAAATGTTGTCGACGTCGTTGGTGACCCGGCTGAGCAGCTCCCCGCGCTGGACGGTGTCGAAGTAGCGCAGCGGAAGGCGGTTGATCTTCGCCTCGATCCGCTCGCGCAGCCGGTACACGGTGCGCTGCACCACGCCGTTGAGGATGTACGCCTGCACCCAGCTGAACGCGGAGGCCAGCACGTACAGCGCCAGCGCCCACAGCAGCACGGAGGACAGCGCCGCGAAGTCGATCCCCGCGCCCGGCGTCAGCGCCATGGCGCTGAGCATGTCGGCCTTCTGGTTCTCCCCTGCGGCGCGCAGTTGCGCGATCAGCTGCGCTTTGGTCACCCCGGCGGGCAGCTGCTTGGACACGACGCCGGCGAAGATCAGGTTGGTGCCTTCGCCCAGCAGCCGGGGCCCGATCACCGCGAACGTCACGCTTACGACGGCGAGCGCCAGTACCAGCGTCAGCCACAGCCGCTCGGGGCGCAGTTCGCCCAGCAGCCGCCGGGCGGACGTCCCGAAGTTCATGGCTTTCTCCGCCGGGATGTTCATGCCCGCGAACGGGCCGCCGCGGCCCGGGCCTCCAGCCGGGCGGGGGATCCGCAGCGGCGCGTCTTTGCCCGCCCCGGCCCCCGGACCGCCCGCGGGCGCGCCGCCGGCCCCGGCTCCCCCGTTGCCCGAACCGCCGGGGCCGCCCGTTCCGCCCGCCGTCGGCGTCTGGGATTCGACCTTGCTCATACCGCCTCCTCCGCCGCGAGCTGGGAGTTCACGATCTCGTTGTACGTCTCCGAGCTCTCCAGCAGCTGCCCGTGCGTGCCGTGCGCCACGATCCTGCCGTCGTCGAGCACCAGGATCTGGTCCGCGTCCACAATGCTGGAGACCCGCTGGGCGATGATCACCAGGGTCGCGCCGGCGGTGTGCTGCCGGAGCGCCTGCCGGAGCCGGGCATCGGTGGCGGTGTCCAGCGAGGAGAACGAGTCGTCAAAGATGTACAGTTCGGGGCGTTTGACCAGCGCCCGGGCGATCGCGATCCGCTGCCGCTGCCCGCCGGAGACGTTGGTGCCGCCCTGCGAAATCGGCGCGTCCAGCCCGCCCTCCATGGCGCGGACAAAGTCCTCGGCCTGCGCGATCGCCAGCGCCCGCCAAAGCTCGCCCTCGGTGGCGTCCGGCTTGCCGTAGAGCAGGTTGCTGCGGACCGTGCCGGAGAACAGGTAGGGCTTCTGCGGGACCAGCCCGATATGCCCCCAGAGCAGGTCCGGGTGCAGTTCGCGCACGTCCACGCCGTCGATCCGGACCGAGCCGGCGGTCGCGTCGAAAAGCCGCGGCATCAGGTTCACCAGGGTGGTTTTGCCGGACCCGGTGGAGCCGATGATCGCCGTCGTCTGCCCCGCGCGGGCGGTGAAGCTGACGTCCTGGAGGACGGGGGCCTCGGCGCCCGGGTAGGCGAATCCGACGTCGCGCATTTCCAGTTCGCCGCGGGCGGCGCCGGACAGGCTGACCGGCTGCGCGGGCGGCCGGACGCTGGACTCGGTGCCCAGCACCGCGCCGATCCGGTCCGCGGAGACGGCGGCGCGCGGGATCATAATCGCCATAAACGTGGCCATCATGACGGACATCAGGATCTGCATCAGGTAGCTCAGGAACGCGATCATGGTGCCCACCTGCATGGAGCCGTCCTCGATCCGGAACGCCCCGAACCAGATCACGGCCACGGAGGAGACGTTCAGGACCAGCATCACGGTGGGGAACGCGAGCGCCATCAGCCGGCCGGCGCGCAGGGCGGTGTCCGTGACGTCCTCGTTGGCCCGGGCGAACCTGGCGCTCTCGACGTCCTCGCGGACGAAGGCGCGGACCACGCGGATGCCGGTGAGCTGTTCGCGGAGCACCCGGTTGACGGTGTCGATCCGGGTCTGCATTAGCCGGAACAGCGGCACCATCCGGGTCACGATCAGGCCCACGGCCACCAGCAGCACCGGCACGCTGACCGCGATCAGCCAGGACAGCTGCACGTCCTGCCGGACCGCCATGATGACCCCGCCGATGCTCAGCATGGGCGCGGTGACCATCAGCGTCGCGGACATCAGGACCAGCTGCTGGACCTGCTGGACGTCGTTGGTGGAACGGGTGATCAGGCTTGGGGCGCCGAACCGGGTGACCTCCTGCTCGGAGAACTCCGCCACCCGGCCGAAGATCGCCCCGCGCACGTCCCTGCCCATCCCCATGGCGGCCTTCGCGCCGAAGTAGACGGCGGCGATGGTGCACGCGATCTGCAGCAGCGTGACCATCAGCATCATGCCGCCGGTGCGCAGGATGTAATCGGTGTCCCCGCGCGCCACGCCCTGGTCGATGATGTCCGCGTTCAGGGTGGGCAGGTACAGCGAGGCGATGGAGGCCGCCAGCTGGAAGACGACGACGGCGAGCAGCAGCCCGCGTTGCGGCCTCAGGTATTGAACCAGCAGTTTCCAGAGCATCCGGTCTCCACTTCACACGCATTTCCCGCTTGGTGATCCGGAGGTCAGTTTACGTCCGGATGCTGGGAGCGAACGGGGTTCCTCTGAGGGCGGATTCGGGGTGGCGTGGGCGGTGGTTGGCTTGTGGGTGCGGGGGCGGCGGCAGTGGCGCCTCGTCGCGCTTTCGCGTGATCGCCGAAACCAGCGTCACGGTCGCGACGCCCTGACCGAAAGCGACAGTAGCAGTGGGCATGACCCGCCTAAACGGCCATCACCGACACCATTGAAAGCTCCGGAGGAGCGGCTGCCGCATCAAGTAGCATGACTCCCAATTGGCCAGAAACGGAAGGAAGTCGTGGCATGCAATACGTCGTCTTGCAGGTGATCCTGAAAGAGAAACTGTGGGGAACCGGGTCGGGCAATCTCACGTCCTTGGAACGGGCCATCAACGATCAGGCTGCGAAGGGCTACCGGCTCCACACCATTACCACCGCAAGTAGCGGCAGCAAGGGGCTCGGCGGCGGTGACCGCATTCAGGCAACGCTCGTCTTCGAAAGCCTTGGATAGGGACGCCTATGACAACCTCATGGGCCCTGACCATCGACTGCACCCGGCCGTCCGTCGTCGCTGCTTTCTGGATGGCAGCGCTCAGCTACGTGGAGGCCCCGCCCCCTCCCGGCTTCGCGACCTGGAGGGCCTAATACATCGCCCATGAGGTCCCCGAGCACGAATGGGATGACATGGCGAGCATCGTGGATCCGTCCGGGGCCGGCCCGCAGATCTCGATGCTCAAAGTCCCGGAGGCCAAGCTCACCAAAAACCGCCTGCACCTGGACATCAAGGTCAGTGGTGGACGGGCGGTCCCGGCAGCGGTACGGGACCCGCTCATCCGCGGCAAGGTGCGGCAGCTGACCGCCATCGGAGCCAGCGTGGTGCAGGAACACCACGTGGGAGGAGAACTCGACCACATGGTGCTCACCGACCCCGAAGGCAACGAGTTCTGCGTCGTCTAGGGGGTTGGCCCCGACGACTCCGGACGCCTGCGCCCGCGGCCTAACTGGCGGGGTCGTACTGGAAGGCGCGGACCTCCTGCGCGCAACGGCAGGCGGTGGCGATCTTCGCGGCCCACTCCAGGGCGGCCTCGTAGGACGGCAGCTCCATCACCGTATAGCCGCCTTCGATCTGGGCCGTCTGCGGGTAAGTCCCCTCGCGGACGCTCCCATCGGCGTCGACCATTACGGGCGGGATGCTTTCATCGATGCCGCCTCCGAAGACCCAGACGCCGGCGTCCTTCGCTTCCTGGACGACGGCGTGGGCCGCCTCCGCGACGGCCGGCAGTTCGTCCTCGGGGAACACCATCGCGGCGCTCGGGAATGAGATCAGGTACTTGGTCATGGCGTCCACTCCTTTAATGCCGCGGGAAGCTCGGTCAGTGCTGTGATGACGATGTCGGGTTCCTCGAAGTGGCCGGGGTAGCTGCTGCCGCTCCTGTTCAGCCACGCGGTCCGCATTCCGGCGCGGGCGGCACCGTGGATGTCCCACGGATGCACGGCCACCAGCACCATGGCCGCTGGAGGCACCCCGGCCGTCTCGGCAGCGTAGGCGTAAGAGGCCCGGGCCGGCTTCCATGCGGGCGCGTCCTCGACCGAAAGCAGCGACTCGAATGACTCCCGGATCCCGGCGTCGGCGAACAGCTTTTCCGCGATCCGGGACGCACCGTTGCTGAGGGTGATCAGCCGGAATCCTGCCGCGGCCAGTGCCGTGATCCCTTCCGGGACATCCGGGTGCACGCCGAGGCCGCTCATGCCGTTCATAATGTGCTCCACCGCCGCGTCGAGCGGGCGGTCGAGGCCGACGCCGGTCAGCAGGTCCCGGAGCACGTTGGCCCCGATGGCCGCGAACGACCCGGAATCTCCGCTGACGGCCAGCGCGAAGCCGTCGCGCAGCAGCGCGGCGAACCAGGTTTTGGCCAGGGCCGCCGGCGCGCCGACCTCTTCGAAGCGTTCCGCCATGGTCGCCATGTCTGACAGGGTCTCGTTGACGTCAAAGACAATGGCCTCGACCGGTGTGGTGTTCATGGCTTCTTCAGTTCCTGCGCGAGCATCACGAGGATACCGCTGGGGCCGCGGAGGTAGGTGAGCTTGTAGATGTCCTGATAGTTCGCGACGCCGCGCAGCGGGTGGCAGCCGTGCTTGGCGGCAATGGCCAGGGCCTCGTCGATGTCGTCGACCGAAAACGCGACGCGGTGCATGCCGATCTCATTGGGAAGGGCGGGTTCCGTTTCGATCGCTGCGGGGTGGAGGTACTCAAAGAGCTCCAGCTGGCCGTGGCCGTCGGGCGTCTGGAGCATGGCGATGTTGGCGTGGTTACCGTCGAGGCCGACGGCGGTGTCGGTCCACTCGCCGCTGACGGTGTCGCGTCCGACGACGGTGAGGCCAAGGTCCGTGAAGAAGGCGATGGCCGCCTCAAGGTCGCGCACGGCAATGCCGACGTTCTCCAGTTTGATGGTCATTCGGCCCACGCTACCGAGGGCCGGCCCCAAAGCTCTAGTGCCTGGGCACGGCAAACTCCGGTACCGCCTTCGGGAAGCGGCCGGTCATGAGCGCGCCGACAGGGCTGGAGTGGCAGTTTGATAGGCCGCCCGGTGTAGCTTGGCATCATGCTGAGCATTGGCTCGATCGTGATCAGGGTGGACAACCTCGAACGCCAGCTGGCCTTCTGGCAGGCCGCCCTGGGCTTTGAGCCGCGGCATGAGCCCGCGGACGATTTCGTCATCCTGCAACCGTCCGGCGGAACCGGAACGTGCGTCTCCCTGGACCGGGTCTCCGCCCCCGTCCAGGTTCCCCCGCGCATCCATCTGGACCTCTACACGGACCAGCAGGACGCCGAGGTGCAGAGGCTCCTGGCACTGGGGGCCACCCGTGTCGAATGGAGCAAACGGCCCGCGGACGCGGATTACGTGATCCTGGCGGATCCGGAAGGCAACCGCTTCTGCGTGGTGGACACAGCGCACGAGTGGTGACCTGCGCCCTGACCGACCACGGGTTTACCCGTTCAGGACCACGTTCACGGGCGGCTCGCCCGCCAGCATAAGGTCGATCTGGCGCTGCAGCAGCCGGCCCATCCGTGGGCGCATGGCCGCGGATGCCCCGCCGATGTGCGGGCTGATGATGACGCCGGGGGTGCCCCACAGCGGGTGGTCCTGGGGCAGCGGCTCGGGGTCCGTGACATCCAGTGCAGCGCGGATCCGGCCCGCCGAGGTGTGCTTGACCAGGGCCTCGGTGTCCGCCACCGGGCCGCGGGCGACATTGACCAGCAGGGCGCCGTCGGGCATGGCGGCAAGGAACGCGTCGTCAATGAGGTGGCGGGTGGAATCACTCAGCGGCACCACAACCACAACGATGTCGTGCTCCGGCAGCAGGCCGTGGAGCTCGTCGATGCCGTGGACGGGGCCGCGGGAATCGGTCCGGGCGCGGCTCGCCACCCGGGTGACAGTGGTCTCGAACGGCAGGAGCCGGTCCTCGATTGCCTTGCCGACGCCGCCGTACCCGACAATCAGCACCCGCTGGTCGGCGAGGCTGGCCGTCGGGCGGCTCTCCCAGCGGCCGTCCCGCTGGTTCTGCAGCATCCGCGGAAACTCGCGCTGGCTCGCCAGGATGAGGGCCAGGGTCAGTTCGGCCGTGGACGTTTCGTGGACGGTCGCGGCGTTGGCGAAGACGCGGCCCGCCGGCAAAACGTCGGTCACGCCGTCGTAGCCGATGGACTGGCTCTGCACCAGCGCGGTCTCAACGTCCTTTAGCGCGCCGAGCGGCCGTGTCCCGGCCATGTAGGGCGGAACAACAATGTCGATACTTTCCAGCGGCGGCTCCCCGGACATGTCCCATTCGAGGATGGTGACGTCCGGGTGGGGCTGGAGGTACTCACGCAGGGAGGCGTCCGGCAGGCTGACAGTGATCTTCTTCGGCATAGCTGCCAGCCTAATCGTCTCCACACGCACGACGGCGGACGCGGCGGTCCGCCGTCGTCGTATTACGGAGCCGGCGCCGGCGCCCGCAACCGGAACGCACCACCGGCGCCGGCGCCGGCGCCGGCGCCGTCGCCGCCTAGCGGCTGAACAACTTGGCGAAGAAGCCGGTCTTCGGCTCGTCCTCGTGGCCCTTGCAGCGGTCCGCCGCCTTCACACCGCGCATGACGTGGTCGACGTGCTGGCCGCAGCCGGCCCAGGTGGTTTTTCCGCACTTCTTGCATGCAACTGCCTGGCACATTGTGGGCTCCTTTTATCGGGGGTTCGTTGCTCAACTATACCCCTGGGGGTATTGGTGGCAAATTCGTGGAACACCCTGTCCGCCGGCGGCGTTGGTTCCTTACAGTGGGTCCCACCGCCGGGACGCATGTACTGACGTCAGACCGTACCGAGAGGACCGCTTCATGGCACACATCAAGGTTGGAACCGAAAACAGCACCGACGTCGAGCTTTACTACGAGGACCACGGCGCCGGCCAGCCCGTGGTGCTGATCCACGGCTATCCGCTGGACGGGTCATCCTGGGAGAAGCAGACCACCGCACTCCTGGCCGCCGGCTACCGCGTGATCACGTACGACCGGCGCGGGTTCGGCCGCTCCAGCAAACCCACCGACGGCTACGACTACGACACCTTTGCCGCCGACCTGAACACCCTGATGACGGACCTGGACCTCAACGACGCCGTGCTGGTCGGATTCTCGATGGGCACCGGCGAAGTGGGCCGCTACCTGGGCACCTACGGCTCGCAGCGGGTGGCGAAGGCCGCGTTCCTGGGCTCACTGGAGCCCTACCTCCTGCAGACCGAGGACAACCCGGACGGCGTTCCGCAGTCCGTGTTCGATGGGCTGCTCGAAGCGGTCACGGCAGACCGCTACGCCTTCTTTACCGACTTCTTCAAGAACTTCTACAACAGCGACACCTTCCTGGGCACGCCCCGGCTCAGCGAGGAAGTCATGCGCGCCGGCTGGAACCTCGCCACCGCCGGCGGCCCGACGGCGTCCGTGGCCGCGCAGCCCACCTGGCTGACCGACTTCCGCGGGGACATCCCGAAGATCGACGTCCCGGCACTGATTGTGCACGGCACCGCCGACAATATCCTCCCGATCGACGTCACCGGCCGGCGCTTCGCCAAGGCCCTGCCGGACGCCGACTACGTGGAGATCGACGGCGCCCCTCACGGGATGCTCTGGACCCACGCCGCGGAGGTCAACGAGGCCCTGCTCGGGTTCCTGGCGAAGTAGCGAACCGGCGCTCCGGACCCGGTCCGGCCATCCCGCGGCGCTATTCCGAATGCGCCGCGGGGGCTGGCGCGCGGGCGCGGTCAGGCGCACGATTAACGTACCGGGAGTGCCTGGAGCACCCGGACCTGCACCCGCATTTAGCACGGGTGAGCTAATCGATTCTGGACGGTGGTGCCGCCGCGGCTGCGGCGTCCCTTCGGCGTGATCGTGACCGGCGCACGCCGTCCGACACTGAAGCACCGCATCCTCCAGTAGGAGCACCAAAGGAAATGTCCACCACTACCCCAACAGCAAGAAAATCCCGGCCCCGATCGGCCAGGTTTGCCCTGGCTTCGGCCCTCACCCTGGGTCTCATCGGAGGACCGGTAGCCCTAGCAGCACCGGCCGACGCCTCGACCGACTTCCGTGGCTGCACCGTGGATCCGCTGACGCCTACCGAGCGCCACCACTGGGTCGATTTCCGCATCGAGGTTGACTGCAAGGACCACAGGAGCGTTCAGATCAGGCAGCTGCGCTTTGAGGAAGAGCATGGCCGCCGGCACGACGACTTCCTGGGCCGGTCCGTCTTCTGGGAGTCCTTCAACCGCCGCGACGACTCGGTCACCATCCACAGCTACGACCGCGTCCATGACCGCCGTGGCAGCGAAAAGGTGTACCAGCTCGTCTCGTTCCGCGTCCGCAGCGGAGACCACTGGTCCAACTGGACCCACTGGGAAATGAGCGAGGTGGCAACAATCGGGCACTGAGGAACCGTCCGACGTCGGGCCACCGGTCCGGCGGCTGCCATCGCGCACCGGCAAGCCGGGGAATCCCCCGGCTTGCCTGCGTGTGCCCGGTTGCCGCGTCCCCGAGCTAGCGGGCCTGCCCCCGGCCCGCCGGACCGGCCTATCTCGCCGCGCCTGCCGCCATCAGTTCCTCCAGGCCCCGCTTGAACCCGGACCGTCCGCCATGGGCCGGGTGCCTGATCTTCGGCACGTTCAGGCCGTTGCGCTGCAGGCTGCGGTGCGCCACGTTTCCCACCGCCACCACCGTCTCGATCCCGAACAGCTCCCGCAGCGCCTGCCAGAACGGGGCGCCGAGCGCCGCCTCGGCCGCCGTGGGGGTGCGGTTGGACAGCGGCCGGCCGGGGACGTGGGTGTGCCAGGGGCAGGCGCTCCAGAGAAGCGGCAGGATGCCCACCTCGGCCAGGACCTCCCACATCACGGTGGCAGTGGGCTCCGCCGCGATCCCGGCAGCGTCCGCCGGCAGCACGTAGCCCCTGCCCGGACCGAACAGGCCCAGCGGATTGACCGGGCCGGCCAGGATGGTGCGGCTGGTAAAGGGAACCCCGGTAATCCTCATGCCCCTGAACCCGGGGGCCTCTCCCAGCAGGAGCACGGTGGGCGCGCGGTCCAGCATTTCCTGCAGGTAGAGGGCCAGGTTCCGCCGGCGCAGCGCGTTCGCGGCAGAGGTGTGGTCGAAGAAGTTGGTACAGCCGGGGCCCGTCTTCACCGCGGCGAGACGGCGGACAAAGTCCTCGATCGAGGGCGCGATCACGCCGTGCCCGGACTCTAAGTCCACCGGATCAGGAAGCCAGCCGGTCATGCCCGCCGCGGGGGCCGCAGGCCGCGTCGGCAGCCCGTCCGGGACCGTTGACCTCGGCCCACACCGCGTCCAGGGAAAGCCCCAGGACCTCGGCAATCGCGGCGATGGTCGGGAACGCGGGGGTCGCCACCCGGCCGGTCTCGATCTTGCGGAGGGTTTCCGGTGAAACCCCGGCGTCGAGCGCGGTCCGGAGCATGGAACGCTGGCCCCTGGCCCGGCGCAGCAGAACCCCGAGGCGCTCTCCGCGCTCAACCTCTTCGGATGTGAGTGGCAATCTGACCATGGACCCAATTGTAGTACCGGGATAATATGGCCGGGATAGTTATTGGAGAAATGAAGCGAGGCGCGCATGATCGAGATCCTGAACCAAACCGAACTGGACCGGGCCAGGGACTCCGGGGCGCTGGTCGCCACCATCCTGCAGACGCTGAAGAACCGCACCTTGGTGGGCACGAACCTCCTCGAGATCGACCGCTGGGCCCGGGAAATAATCGCCGGCGCCGGCGCCGACTCCTGCTACGTCGACTACGCGCCCTCCTTCGGCCGCGGGCCGTTCGGCCACTACATCTGCACGGCCGTCAACGACGCCGTCCTGCACGGGCTCCCCCACGACTACGCGCTGGCCGACGGGGACCTGCTGACCCTCGACCTCGCCGTCTCCAAAAAAGGCATCGCCGCGGATTCCGCCATCAGCTTCCTGGTAGGCGGCTCACGGCCCGCGGCCAGCGTCGCCATGATCGACGCGACCGAACGCGCCCTGCAAGCCGGGATCGCCGCGGCCACGCCCGGGGCCCGCATCGGCGACATCGCGCACGCCATCGGCACGGTCCTCACGGAGGCGGGGTACCCGATCAACACCGAGTTCGGCGGCCACGGCATCGGATCGACCATGCACCAGGACCCGCACGTGCCCAACACCGGGCGGCCGGGACGCGGATTCCAGCTGCGCCCGGGGCTGCTGCTGGCGCTCGAGCCGTGGGTCATGGCGGACACGGCCAAACTCGTTACGGACGCCGACGGCTGGACACTCCGCAGCGCCACCGGCTGCCGGACCGCCCACAGCGAGCACACCATCGCCATCACGGACGGCGCCGCCGAAATTCTCACCCTCCCGGCCCCGGGGTTGCTAGCCTGAGGCTGTGAAGTACGAGTCGCTGTGGATCGGGATGCTGGTTGGCGCTGCCATCGGCTTCGCCGTCGGCGTGGCCACCGTCGACAAACCGTTTACCGGGCTGCTGATCGGCCTGGGAATCGGCGCCCTGGTGGGACTTGCGGCCCGGAAAGATCCCCGAAAACGGTAGGGCTTCCCCGCTCGCCCGGAAGGAACCCGCTATGACCTATGCCGTGAACTGCTCCATCATGCTGGACGAGCTGCCGCTGCTGGAACGGCCCGCAGCGGCGAAAGCAGCCGGGTTCGACGCCGTCGAATTCTGGTGGCCCTTCGAGGCTTCCGTCCCGGGCGACGCCGAAATCACCCGGTTCGAACGCGCGGTCACCGACGCCGGCGTCCAGCTCTCCGGCCTGAACTTCAACGCCGGGAACATGCCGGGAGGCGACCGCGGCCTGGTCTCCTGGATCGGGCGCTCGGCCGAGTTCCGGGACAACATCGACGTCGTTGCCGGGATCGGCGGCCGGCTCGGCTGCACGTCCTTCAACGCCCTCTACGGAAACCGCCTTCGCGGACACGCCCCGGAGGCCCAGGACGAACTCGCCGTCCAGAACCTCGCGGCCGCGGCCGCCGGCGTTGCCCCGATCGGCGGAACCGTGCTGCTCGAACCCGTCAGCGGCGCCCCCGATTACCCGCTGCTTACCGCCCACGACGCCGTCCGGGTCATCGACCGCGTCCGGCAGGAAACCGGCGCGGCCAACATCAAACTGCTCGCCGACTTCTACCACCTCGCCGTCAACGGCGACGACGTCGGCGCCGTCATCGACAGGCATGCCGCGGACTTCGGCCACGTCCAGATCGCCGACGCGCCCGGCCGCGGCGCCCCCGGAACAGGGACCCTGCCGCTGGAACGGTGGATCGCCCGCAGCCGTGAACTCGGTTACCGGGGCAGGATCGGCCTGGAGTACAAGGCCTCCGCCGCGACGGCCTTCGACTGGGCACTGCGCCAGCCGACACCCCGCTGACCGCGGACGGAATACGGCATCCGCGCCCGGTGTTGTGCACCACAGACACGTTTCCATCAGCCCCGCGAAGGACCTCCCATGAGCCAGAACCTCACTGTTAAGCTTCAGCCCGGAACGCCGGCCCCCGATTTCACGCTGCCGGACGCCGAGGGCAAGCCGGTGGCGCTGGCTGACTACCGCGGCAAGAACGTCATCGTCTACTTCTACCCGCAGGCCGCCACCCCGGGCTGCACCACCGAAGCCTGCGATTTCCGCGACAGCTTGTCCTCCCTGCAGGGCTCCGGCTATGAGGTCCTGGGGATCTCCCCGGATGCCCCCGAGGCCCTGGCGCACTTCACCGGCGACTTCGCACTGACCTTCCCACTGCTCGCCGACGAGGACCACGCCGTGGCCCTCGCGTACGGTGCGTGGGGCGAGAAACTGGTCCGCGGCGAGATCACCGAGGGCATCGTCCGCTCCACCGTGGTCCTGGACCCGGAGGGCAAGGTCAAGCTGGCGCAGTACCAGGTCAAGGCCGACGGGCACGTCGCTGCGCTGAAGGAAGAGCTGGGCGTCTAGGCCCTCGCGCCCGAGAGGGTGCAGTGGGTAGGCTCGGTCCCATCAGCCGGCAAAGGACCCTACCGAAGGCGGTCAGCACGTGGCATCTGGAACCAAGCAGGATCCCTGGGAGCTCAAGACGGCCTCGGGAACGTCCGAATACACGATGTACAAGGATGAACAGGCCGATCCCCCGGCCCTCGTCTGCCAGGTGGGCTCCACCACGCTGAAGTACCACCTGCGCGCCATCGAAGACCTGCAGCTGTGGCTGATGGAAAAGGACGACTGGGTCCCTCTGGGCGCCTCGGACGAGAACAAACCGGCCACCGACGGCACCGTCGAGGCGTGGGGACGCGATCCGGAAAACCCCGTCGGCGGGTGGTACGGGCTGCGGAAGGGATACCGCGGCCGCTTCGGGATGTACCTGCCGCCGCTGCTGGAGGCGCTGGGCCTCGCGGAACTCACCCATGAGGCCCGCAACAACTCCGTGCGGGCCATCATCGCCGACGCCTCCGGGCCGGCGGTCCCGGCCTAGCCGTTCCGCCCTAGAAACCCCGACGCTCCTGCCAGGGAGCCTGAGTCACCCGCGGGTGCCGGTGACGATGGTCGCCGTCGAGCGCATCCTGACTGCGCCCTGGTGCTCGTACCGGCCCAGCATATGGAACACGTCGGACCGGATCAGCGCCCGGGCCTCCCTGTCCGCCTTGGCCAGGCCTGTCGCGACCGTGGTGGCGATGTCGATCATGAACTCCCAGTAACTCTCCGGGGAGGCATGCACCAGATCGGTGCTGACCGTCCGCTCCGTCACCTGCCCCAGGCCTGCGTCCTGGAACATCCGGGTCATAAACCCCGGCGCGGCGCACCGGAACAGGCCCGGCAACTCCGCCGCCGGGCGGGGCAGTTCCGTGTGCTGGGCGAGGGTGCCCAGAATGAGGCTCGCCCACGGGTTGGCGGCGGCCCGGCCCCACACGGCGGCGCTGATCCGGGCGCCCGGCCTGGCCGTCCGCACCATCTCTCCGAGGGCGGTCCGCATCTCCGGGAAGAACATCAGGCCGAAACGGCACAGGACGGCGTCGAAGCTCCCGTCCTCGAACGGCAGGTCGGCGGCATCGCACACCCGGAAACTGACGTTGGTGACGCCACGGGCCGCTGCCTTCTCCTCTGCGACGTGCAGCATGCCGGCGGAAATGTCGGCCAGGACCACGTCCCCGCCGGGAACCAGGGCCGCGGCGCTGAGCCCGGGCTCGCCGGAACCGGCGGCGACATCCAGCACCCGGAAATCCGGCCTGAGCGCGGCGTCCTCGAGCATGGCCTCGCCGAACGGGCTGTGCCAGTCCAGCAGTTCCGCATCCCATTTTTTCCAGCCGGCCGCGAACTGGTCCCAGATGATGCGCTGCCGGTCACGGAGGCTGTCCGCTGCAACTGACATGGTGTGTCCTCATAAGTCCGGACCGCACCCTCCCCCACCACATAGTGTGCTCCGCGCCGTGCATTCCCGCTAGGGGTTTTCCGGGCCTACGGTGGCGGCGGAAGTCCGTGCTCCGCGGGGCAGTAGGCTTAACGGCATGGCTCCTGAAGACACCCCCGTTGCGCCCGAACGCCGCTCCGTCACCGTCCGCCGCGCTCCGAAGTACGTGCCGTTCCTGATCCTAGGCGGACTGCTGGGCGTGGTTGTGGCCGCCGTCATCGCATACGGCGTGCCCAGCAGCGACGAGGGCTACGACGCCAACTCCGTCTTCGGCTTCTTCCTGACATTCTGCATCGCGGGCGGCGCGATCCTGGGCGCCGTCGTCGCGCTGGTGCTGGACCGGCTGAGCGTCCGCCGCGCCGAGCACGCCGTCGTTGAATCCGTCCCGGATTCCGAGCCGGACACCGACGACGGGAACCCCGCCTGACCCAACAGGCAACCGGCCGGAAGGTCACAATCGGGCGGCCGGAAAAGTCCTAGCGCACAACGTGAGATAATCGACCAGTGGCACGCGGCGATGGAAAACTTTCTCATGATCTTCTCTCTGGCGAAAAAGGCCCGCAGGACGCATGTGGCGTCTTCGGGGTCTGGGCTCCCGGCGAAGAAGTAGCAAAACTCACCTACTACGGGCTGTACGCGCTGCAGCACCGCGGTCAGGAGTCGGCTGGTATTGCCACCAGCGACGGCAAGCGGATCAACGTCTACAAAGACATGGGCCTCGTGTCCCAGGTCTTCGACGAGACCACGCTGAACACCCTGACCGGGCACCTGGCCGTCGGCCACTGTCGCTACTCCACTACAGGCGCGAGCCACTGGGCCAACGCCCAGCCCACCCTCGGCGCGACCGCCACGGGCACCGTCGCCCTGGCGCACAACGGCAACCTCACCAACACCGCCGAGCTCAAGGGCATGATCGAGGAGCGCAACGGCGGCCAGCTCAGCGGCGAAATGAAGCAGGGCAACACCTCTGACACCGCCCTGGTCACCGCTCTCCTGGAGGGCGAGGAGGGCAAGTCCCTCGAACAGACCGCCCTGGAACTGCTGCCCGTCATCAAGGGCGGCTTCTGCTTCGTCTTTATGGACGAGGGCACCCTGTACGCCGCCCGCGACACCTACGGCATCCGCCCGCTGGTTCTGGGCCGGCTGGAACGCGGCTGGGTGGTCGCCTCCGAACAGTCCGCCCTCGCCACGGTGGGCGCGAGCTTCATCCGTGAGATTGAGCCCGGCGAATTCATCGCCATTGACGAGCACGGCGTCCGCTCGCAGCGCTTCGCCGAGCCGACGCCGGCCGGCTGCGTGTTCGAATACGTCTACCTCGCCCGGCCGGACGCCGCGATCGCCGGCCGTTCCGTCTACGAATCCCGCGTGGAAATGGGCCGCCAGCTGGCCCGGGAGAACACCCAGGAAGCGGACATCGTCATTCCGGTGCCCGAGTCCGGCACCCCGGCCGCCGTGGGCTACGCCGAGGAATCCGGCATCCCCTTCGCGCACGGCTTCGTCAAGAACGCCTACGTGGGCCGGACGTTCATCCAGCCCTCCCAGACCCTGCGCCAGCTCGGCATCCGGCTCAAGCTCAACGCCCTGGAGTCCGTGATCCGCGGCAAGCGTGTGGTGGTGGTGGACGACTCGATCGTCCGCGGCAACACCCAGCGCGCCATTGTCCGGATGCTCCGCGAAGCCGGGGCCGCCGCCGTGCACGTGAAGATCTCCTCCCCGCCGGTGAAGTGGCCCTGCTTCTACGGCATCGACTTCGCCTCCCGCGCCGAGCTGATCGCCAACGGCGCCACCATCGACGAGATCTCCCAGGCCATCGGCGCCGACTCGCTGGCCTACATCTCCGAGGACGGCATGATCGGCGCCACCCGGCAGCCGCGCGAACGCCTGTGCACCGCGTGCTTCACCGGCCAGTACCCGATCGAGCTCCCCGGCGCGGACAAGCTCGGCAAGAACCTGCTGGAACGCACCGACCTCGGCGGCCTGCCCGCTGCCCGTTCCGCGGCGCCCGGCGCCTCGGCTGCCGCTGCGGACGCCGCCATCCCCGCCGACGAGGACCCTGCCGAGAAGGCCGGTGCCACCGGCTGCGATCCGGGACCCGACGCCGAATTCGAACAACTGCTCACCGACGCCGACCGCGTACCCGCCGACAAGCTTGATGCCGACAAGAAAGAGCCAGTATGACTTCCGCCTCCCCGGCCGCTGACACGAACAACGCCCCGAACACCGGCATCACGTACGCCTCCGCCGGCGTCGACGTCGAAGCAGGCGACCGCGCCGTCGAACTGATGAAGGACGCCGTCAAGGCAACCCACAACTCCTCCGTGATCGGCGGCGTCGGCGGGTTCGCCGGCCTCTACGATGTCTCGAAGCTGCTGACCTACAAGCGGCCGCTGCTGGCCACCTCCACCGACGGCGTGGGCACCAAGGTCGCCATCGCCCAGGCCATGGACATCCACGACACCATCGGGTTTGACCTGGTGGGCATGGTGGTGGACGACATCGTGGTGGTGGGCGCCGAGCCGCTGTACATGACCGACTACATCGCCTGCGGCAAGGTGGTCCCGGAGCGGATCGCCGACATTGTCCGCGGCATCGCGGCCGCCTGCTCGGTGGCCGGCACCGCCCTGGTGGGCGGCGAGACCGCCGAACACCCCGGCCTGCTGGGCGAACACGAGTACGACGTCGCCGGTGCCGCCACCGGTGTGGTCGAGGCCGACGCCCTGCTCGGCCCGGAGCGGGTCCGCGCCGGCGATGTGGTGATTGGTATGGCCTCCTCCGGCCTGCACTCCAACGGCTACTCGCTGGTCCGCCGCGTGGTCAACCACGCCGGCTGGGCGCTGGACCGCCACGTCTCCGAGTTCGAGCGCACCCTGGGCGAGGAACTCCTGGAACCCACCCGCGTCTACGCCGCTGACTGCCTGGACCTGGCGCGCGCCTTCCCGGTGGACGGCTCCGCCGCCGGCCGTGCCGTCCACGGCTTCAGCCACGTCACCGGCGGCGGCCTGGCCGCCAACCTGGCCCGCGTCCTGCCGCAGGGCCTGCTGGCCACCGTGGACCGCGGCACGTGGGAGCTTCCCCCCATCTTCAAGCTGGTCTCCGAGCTGGGCAACGTCCCGCTGGCCGACCTCGAGCGCACCCTCAACGTGGGCGTGGGCATGGTCGCGATCGTCTCACCGGAAGCCGCCGACGCCGCCGTGAACCACCTCAATGCCCGCGGCCTGCCCTCCTGGGTCATGGGAACCGTCGGCGAGAACTCGGATTCGGTTGTGAAGACCGGCCCGGATTACGTGCAGGGCGCCAAGGGCGTCGACGGCGGTGCCGTCCGGATGGTCAACGCCTACGCATAAGCGCCTGCTACACCCGATCGAGTGCTGAATCAGGCCTCGAGCAGGCTGAACACGCCGCCCTGCGGGTCCCGGAGGGTGGCGATGCTGCCGCCGTCGTCGCTGCCGTCCGGTTCGACCAGGACCTCGGCGCCGGCGGACCGCGCGGCCGCCACGGCTTCGGCGACGTCGGCGACACCGAAGTACACCTGCCAGCCCGGTTCGAGGTTCCGTTCCGCCGTGGGAACGGTGGCAATGCCGGCCACCTCGGCGCCGTCCACCATCAGGGTCGTGTACGTGCCGCCGTCGTCCTGGGGGTATTCGGTGACCTCGTGGCGGAACAGCTGCTGGAAGAAGCCGACGGCGGCCTGCGGCTCGGGCGTCAGCAGCTCCACCCAGGCCAGGGCGCCGGACTCCTCGCTGCGTGCGGTCCCGAAGTGGCTGCGTGCCTGCCAGGCGCCGGTGGTCCCCCCGCCGGGAGGCGCGAAGAAGACCATCACGCCGGTGTCCCCGATGCTCTCCGGGCCGAACTCCAGCGCCCCGCCGGCGTGCGGCACTTCGGCGGCCAGGTCCGCGGCGTCGTCAACGGCGAAGTAGACGTTCCACTGGCCCGGTGCACCGGCCTCCTGCTGCCGGGGGTTCTGCGGCGCGATCACCGCCACCAGGTCCTGGCCCAGGAACGCCTGCGCGTAGCTGCGGCCGTCAGGGGTGGGCAGGTCCTCGTACCGCCAGCCGAGGACGGCCGCGTAGAACTCCTTGGCCGCAGCCACGTCCGCTGTCTGGAGGTCCGTCCAGCAGACCTCCCCTTCGGCAAACCCCGTTCGAATGGCCATGGGCGTCCTTCACACTAGGTTGGATGCAAAAAACCCGCCGGGCACACCCCAAAGAGGATGTGGCCGGCGGGCCTGAAATCGTGTGGTTGGCAATCCGTGCACTGGGCACCCTGCCGGAAGAAGCGTCGACTAACCTATCCGACGCGAGTCAACCTCGTCGTCGTCCTCTTCCACATCGTCCGCGTACTTGTCCACGTAGGCCGAATAATCCGGCTCCGCCGGCTCACTCGAAAAACGACTCGGCGCACGACCTTCGGAGCTCTTGAGCTCACGCTGAAGTGCGGTGTAGTCAGTGTTCGGGGAATAGTACTTAATATCCCGAGCCTGCTTGGTAGCTTTTGCCTTTTGACGGCCGCGCCCCATGGCGTGACCCCCTTTTGTACTCGGACCGGAGGTGGTCACCATTGGCGTTAGTGAGGCCCCGGAATGTTTGGTCAATTTGTCGTACACCTAGATTACATGCTTTCGGCAATCACTGCTTGCCAGTAGGGCGTCTGTGGACAGTGTCAAGGGTCGCATCCGGACCGCCCTGCCGCCGGTTTCGCCCCGGGCTCTCACCCGCCCGGCGCGCGGGGCACCGTACCGTCCGCATGCGGTCCGGCCCGCTTCTTCGATAGAGTCTCATGATGGGCTCACGGAAACGGCGCCCGACGCCGGACCTTCACCCCGGCCCAGACGCACGGAAGAGGTGCATTCCCGAGTGACCGACAAGCCTGAAGGCGACCAGAACGCCAGGCTCGGCGATGCCGGAATGCCTGACGCCCGGCACCCGGACGCGGCCGGCGAACGGCCCGCCCAGCCCGCCCCGCCGCACGCGCCTTCCTTCTATATCCCGCCGCGCCCCACGGCTCCGCCGACGTCGGCCGTGCCGGTAGTCCCGAGCACGGATTCCCCGGTTGCCGGCGAGGCAGCACCGGCAGCCCGCCGGGAGGCCACGCAAACCCGGACTGCCGATTCGACGCCGGCACCGGCGCAAACCCGGACCCGCCCCGACAGCGGGCGGCCGCCGTCGGACGCGCCCGCTGGTAGGCCGACCGTCAAACCGTCGAACCGCAAGAGCCCTTCGGGCGCCTCGCAGCTCGGCAAACTCTTCGCGGCCCGGGCTGCCCAGCTCAAGACCGGTGACCTCGGGCCCCGTGCCCGGAGGCTGGGCGGCAGGGTGGGCGCCGGAACGCAGCAACTGGGACGCACAGCCCTGGCGGGAGCCCAGCGGCTGGGTCCTGCGAAAGTGGTGGCCGCGCTGGCCGCCGTCGTGGTCCTGGGCCTGCTGATCTGGTGGCTGACGTCGCTGGGCGGCACCACCCAACAGTCCGACGCCGCCGCGCCGGCCTCCGCCTCCGCAGGGGCCTCATCCGCCGCAACCCGCGGCCCGCTGCCGCTGGAAGGCGTCAACCCGATGGACTTCCGGCTGGGTGACTGCTTCAAGGACTTCGACGCGAGCGCCCCGACCTCCACCGTGGTGCCCTGCACCACCGGGCACTCCGCGCAGCTGGTGGCCGTGGAGCGTTACGCTGACGGCGACTCCTATCCCGGCCGCGAATCGCTGAAGAAGAAGGCCCTCGACACCTGCAAGGCCGCGCCGCTGACCGACAAGTCCAGCGACTACCAGTTCAGCTACAAACTCGCGTATCCCAGCTCCTCCAGCTGGGGCACAGGCGACCGGCGGGTGGACTGCTATTTCGTCGCCGACGGCGGGAACCTCATCAAGGAATCCCTGATCCCGCGCCTGTAGGGGCTGCTACGCCGGGACCTGTGGCTGCGGAAGCGCAGGCACACCGGCGCGCCCGCCCCATCTGACAATGCCCGGCGCCCCAATGTCCGGTAGGGTCCAGTCCGAACCATCGTCCAGAGAGAGAAGTTACCGTGGCAGCTGACTACGACGAAGTGAAACCCGACGTCGCGGAATCCCGCAACGCCTCCCTCGAGGCCCTGAAGGAAGCCAACTCCCCCGACGCGCGGAGCGTGGTCCTCGAACTTGAGGAAACGGACACGGTCGACGGCGTCGAACTCCCGGGTGCCGACCTCTCCAACGAAGAGCTCATCATCCACGTTGTTCCCCAGGCCGAGGACGAGTTCACCTGCTACTCCTGTTTCCTGGTCCGGCACCGCTCACAGATCGCCCGGGAGAAGAACGGCCACGCCTACTGCGTGGACTGCGAGGCCTGAGACTCTTCGGGGCTGCCCCGTCGCTGCCTGACGGAATCAGGGGCTGCCCGCGTTTTTGCCGGCGGTCCGTAGCAGGCGTTCCAGCAGGACCAGCCGTGCGGCCCAAAAAATCAGTAGTCCGGCGCCAGCGGCCAGCAGCAGCACGTCGGGCCAGCTGAAGCCCCGCTCAGCGAGCCGGAACCACGCCGGGCCGCCGACCGTGGTCGCAATAAACATGCCCAGCCATGCCGACAGTCGCGTGCCGTAACGTTCGGTTGGCGTCTTCCCCATCAGTTCCCCCAGCATCGGCGATATGGCCAGTGCTTCCACCCTAGGGCACGGGCCGGACGGCCGCACCGGCATTGGTCGGGCACCGGTTTTGGTCGGCGGTCGCGCGGGCGCGCGTCCGACACCCCGCGCAGCACGCGTCTATCCCCTAAGCCCGGGAACGCGGACCTGCGGTTAGGCTGGTGCCATGACGTTGGGGGACGCGGCCTCGGAGCCGCTTGTGCACATACAAGACTTCCGGATGGACTTCGGGGACAAGACCGTCATCAAGGATCTGTCCTTCGATGTCCGCGCCGGGGAAACGTTCGGGTTCCTCGGCAGCAACGGCTCCGGCAAAACCACCACGCTCCGGGCCCTGCTGGGCATCTACCAGCCCACCGCCGGGACCCTGCACATCGGCGGCAAGGTCTTCGCCCCGCGCGACGGCGCCCGCCTGGGCTACCTGCCCGAGGAGCGCGGCCTCTACAAGAAGGAAGCCGTCCTGGACGTAATGGTCTACTTCGGCCGGCTCAAGGGCCTCACCAAGGCCCACGCCAAGGCCTGGTCCCGGGACTACCTGGAGCGCGTGGACCTGGGCGACAAGGCGGCCACCCGGTTGGACAAACTTTCCGGCGGCCAGCAGCAGAAGGTGCAGCTGGGCGTGACCATCATGAACGATCCCGAGCTGCTGATCCTGGACGAACCCACCAAGGGCTTCGACCCGGTCAACCGGCGCCTGCTGATGGACATCATCGAGGAACAAAAACTCGCCGGCGCCACCGTCATCATGGTCACCCACCAGATGGAAGAGGTGGAGCGCCTCTGCGACCGGGTCATCCTGCTCAAGGACGGCACCGCCCGCGCCTACGGCACGGTCGCCGAGGTCCAGGAACAGTTCGGCGGGACCCTGTACCGGCTGTCCTACTCCGGCGCACTGCCCTCCTCCCCGCTGTATGACATCGTCACCGACGACGGCGGCAGCGCCGAGCTCTCGCCCCGACCCGGCGGCGACGAGGCGACCGTCCTGCGCCACCTGATCGACGTCGGCGTCGCCGTACGATCCTTCACCACCGCGCGCACCTCCCTCGAGGAAGTCTTCATCAAGGTCTACGGCGAACACCACGAACTGGCAGGGGTCTGAATCCGATGACGCAGCACAGCCCGGCACCCCAGCACACCCCGGCCCCGGAAGCCTCCGGCCCATCCGCCGCCCAGGACACCCCGGTGGCCGTTCCGAAGCGTCCCTTCGCCCGGCACAACCTCGGCACGGTCGTGGAGTTCGAATTCACCCGCACCCTGAAGAAGCGCGGCTTCTGGATTGCCACCCTGGCCATCCCGGTGGTGATCGCGATCGTGTTCGCCCTGGTCTACCTGAGCAACTCCTCGTCCTCGGCCAGCGCCGATGCTCAGAAGACCGCTTCCATGTCCTTCACCTACACCGACGACTCCGGACTGATCGTCCCGGAGATCGCCAAGGCCATGGGCGGGAAGAAAACTTCGGATCCCGGCCAGGCGCTGCAGGACGTGAAAAAGGGCCTGAGCGACGCCTACTTCGTGTATCCCGCCGAGCCGGCCAAGCACGCCGTGAAGGCCTTCGGCTCGGACAGGGGGATCTTCGAGAACAACAAGTACGACGCCGTTGCCAAGCAGCTCCTGACCGCTTCGGCGCAGGCCAAAGTCGGCTCGCCGCAGCTAACGGCCGCGGCCAGCGGGGACGTCAAGACCGAGACGAAGACCTACAAGGACGGCCAGCTCACCGGCGGTTTCGGTTCCGCGGTGCCGCCCCTGCTGTTCTTGGTCATCTTCTACGTCTCGATCATCCTGCTTTCGAACCAGATGCTCAGCAGCACCCTGGAAGAGAAGGAAAACCGGGTCACGGAGATGATCCTGACCACCCTGAACCCCACCACCCTGATCCTCGGGAAGGTCGCCGCCCTGTTTATGGTCGGCCTCGTCCAGATCCTGGTCTTCCTCACCCCGATCGTCGTCGGGTTCGTCTTCTTCCGGGACAAACTCGCCATTCCCGACCTTGACCTGTCCACCATCAGTTTCGAGCCCGGAACCATGATCGTGGGCGCCCTCCTGCTGTTGGGCGGCTTCACGGTCTTCACCGGCGTCCTCGTTGCGATCGGCGCCGTTATGCCCACCACCAAAGAAGCCGGCACGATTTTCGGGCCGTTGATGGGGCTGATCTTTGTGCCGTTCTACGCGATCAGCCTGATCATCTCCGACCCCCATGCGCCGATCGTGCAGATCTTCACGTACTTCCCGCTCTCCTCACCGATCACGGCCCTGCTGCGCAACGCGTTCGGCACCCTCAGCCCGGTCGAATCCGCGGTGATCATCGCGGAGCTGTTCATCACCGGGTTCCTGGTCCTCCGGCTGGCCGCGCACCTGTTCCGGTTCGGCTCCATCCACTACTCCGGCAAACTCTCCATCGCCGGGACGTTCCGGAAGCGCAGCAGCACCGCACCCGCCAAGTAGCCGGCTCCGGCCGGATGCAACGAAGGGCTGCCCGCCGGCACAATCCGGTGGGCAGCCCTTCGGCGTCGTTGGTGTTAGTCCTTGCGGCGGACGGAGAGTCCACTGCCGGTGGCGGCCCCGCCGTTGGGCCGGGCCGAGGCGTCCGGGCCGCCCATGGTCAGCTCCAGAAGGTCAGGCGCGGTGTCCACCAGGACCGTGTCGCCGTCGGCGATCTCGCCGGCGAGAATGGCCTTGGCCAGCCGGTCGCCGATCTCCCGCTGCACCAGGCGGCGCAGCGGACGGGCGCCGTAGGCGGGGTCGAAGCCCGTCACGGCCAGCCAGGCGCGGGCGCCCTCGGTAACCTCCAGGGTGAGCCTGCGGCCCTTGAGCCGGTCGGCCAGTTCCTTGACCTGCAGCTCCACGATCTCGGCCAGCTCCTCGACACTGAGTGGATCGAAGAGCACCACCTCGTCGAGCCGGTTGAGGAACTCCGGCTTGAACGAGGCGTGCACGGTGGCCATCACCGCGTCGCGCTTGGCCGCGGAGTCCAGGTGCGGGTCCACGAGGAACTGGCTGCCCAGGTTGGAGGTCAGGACCAGGATCACGTTGCGGAAGTCCACGGTGCGGCCCTGGCCGTCGGTGAGGCGGCCGTCGTCGAGCACCTGCAGGAGGATGTCAAAGACCTCCGGGTGGGCCTTCTCCACCTCGTCCAGCAGGAGCACGGAATACGGACGACGGCGGACGGCCTCGGTCAGCTGGCCGCCTTCCTCGTAGCCGACGTAGCCCGGGGGCGCACCCACGAGCCGCGCCACGGAGTGCTTCTCCGAGTATTCGGACATGTCGATCCGGACCATCGCCCGCTCGTCGTCGAACAGGAAGTCCGCCAGGGACTTGGCGAGCTCGGTTTTGCCGACGCCGGTGGGGCCCAGGAACAGGAAGGACCCGGTGGGCCGGTTGGGGTCGCTGATTCCGGCCCGGGCGCGGCGCACGGCGTCGGACACCGCGGTGACGGCCTTGGCCTGGCCGATGAGCCGCTCGCCGAGGACATGCTCCATCTCGAGCAGTTTCTGGCTCTCGCCCTGCAGCATGCGGCCGGCGGGAATGCCGGTCCAGGCGGAGATCACCTCGGCGATGTCATCCGCGGTGACCTCATCGGCCACCATCAGGTCCTGCTTCGCGCCGCCGCCGGCGACCCGCGCCGATTCGGCCTCGGCGGCCGCGTTGAGTTCGCGTTCCAGGGCCGGGATCTCGCCGTAGAGCACGCGCGACGCCGTTTCCAGGTCGCCCTCGCGCTGGGCCTTGTCCGCCGCGGAGCGCAGCTCGTCCAGCTTGGCTTTGAGGTCACCGACGTGGTTCAGGCCAGCCTTTTCCGCTTCCCAGCGGGCGTTGAGCCCGGCCAGCTCTTCCTTCTTGTCGGCCATGTCGGCCCGCAGCGCGGCCAGACGCTCCACGGCTGCGGCGTCGGTCTCGCCGGCCAGGGCGAGCTCCTCCATGGTCAGCCGGTCCACCTGGCGCCGGAGCTGGTCGATCTCCTCCGGCGCGGAATCGATCTCCATCCGCAGCCGGGACGCGGCTTCGTCGACGAGGTCGATCGCCTTGTCCGGCAGCTGCCGCCCGGTGATGTACCGGTTGGACAGGGCCGCGGCCGCAACGAGCGCGGAGTCCGCAATGGCGACCTTGTGGTGCGCCTCGTAGCGCTCCTTGAGGCCGCGCAGGATGCCGATAGTGTCGTCCACGCTGGGCTCGCCGACGAAGACCTGCTGGAAGCGGCGTTCCAGGGCTGGGTCCTTTTCGATGTTTTCGCGGTATTCGTCCAAGGTGGTGGCGCCGATCAGCCGGAGCTCGCCGCGGGCCAGCATGGGCTTGAGCATGTTGCCGGCGTCCATGGAGCTGTCACCGGAGGCGCCCGCCCCCACCACGGTGTGGATCTCGTCAATGAAGGTGACGATCTGGCCCTCGGAGCTCTTGATTTCCTCCAGGACGGCCTTGAGCCGCTCCTCGAATTCACCGCGGTACTTGGCGCCGGCCACCATCGAGGCCAGATCCAGCGCGATCAGGGTTTTGCCGCGCAGGCTCTCCGGGACATCGCCGGCGACGATCCGCTGGGCCAGTCCCTCGACGACGGCGGTCTTCCCGACGCCGGGCTCTCCGATGATCACGGGGTTGTTCTTGGTGCGGCGGCTGAGGACCTGGATGATGCGGCGGATCTCGGCGTCGCGCCCGATCACCGGATCCAGTTTCCCGGAGCGGGCGATCGCGGTCAGGTCGGTGCCGAATTTCTCCAGCGCCTGGAAGGTGTTTTCGGGATCGGCGCTGTCCACCTTGCGGTCTCCGCGCACGCCCGGCAGCGCCGCGACGAGCGCCTCGTGGGAGGCGCCGGCCTCGCGCAGGAGGTGTCCGACGTCGTCGTTGCCCGAAGCCAGGCCCAGGAGCAGGTGCTCGGTGGAGACGAAGCTGTCGCCGAGGCGCTCCGCCTCGTTCTGGGCGTTCTTGATTGCCTGCAGTCCGCTGCGGGAGAGCTGGGCCTGCTGCACGCTGCCCCCGGAGCTGGAAGGGAGGGCCTTGATGGCGGTGCTCGCCTGGACGCTGACGGCGTCGGGGTCGGTGCCGGTGGCCCGCAGAAGCGCGACGGCCACGCCCTCGCGCTGGTCCATGAGCGCTTTGAGCAGATGCGCGGGTTCGAGCTGCGGGTTGCCAGCGGTCGAGGCGTTCATGGCGGCCGCGGCGAGAGCCTCCTGGCTCTTGGTGGTGAATTTGGCGTCCAAAGAGGGCTCCTTCCGGGATGAGACTAGCGTCAAAGTTGAGTGTATCTCGCTCAACTTTGGATTTGACCTCTTTTGCACCATGTTTGCCCACGGCGAAACTGCTGTCTAGGGGCGGGGGGTGGAGGGGGTGCGGGGGGTGGGGCCGGGGTGGGGCCGGGCGTGCGTCGCAAATTGCACATGTCCCGGGATGAACCCTGACGGACATGCCCATCCTTCGGACGCCCCTATGGACATGTCCACTCGCGGGACCGAGTGAAGTGCATGCCCTGCGGCCGCCCAAATCGCGTCCGGACATGCCCGTCGCTGATCCCACCGGATGGACATGCCCATCCTTGGCGCCAGCCGATGGACATGACGAGTACCTACTGGGTTCCCCGATGGACATGCCCATTCTTCGCCCGGAGCAGTGGACATATTCCAGATATGTCCACTGGCCGAACCCTGGACCGGGCATGTCCGTCAAGGGCCCTGAACGATGAGCGTGTGCGACGAGGCTGCCCGCTAAGAATGAGCCTGTCCATCCCGGGGCGGTGAAGATGGGCCTGTCCGTCTGGGGCCCAGGAAAATGGGCATGTCCGGCATAAAAGAAGCGATCCGGCGGTCGGCTCCCCCAAGGAACCGACCGCCGGATCGAATAATAGCTACGGGTAAAGTCTGTCACAGATTTGACAAGTTTGTCACACGACGCGCTGCCGGGGGCGTCGTCGGACCTCTGTACTGTGGACTCATGACTGAGAACTCGGCCCCCGAGCACGGCCCGCGCAGCGTTTTCCTGGACAAAGAGCACCCCGCGGCGTGGCGCGCACTGAACGGCCTCGGGCTCAAAGCCAAGGAGTCCGCGACCGAGGCCGGCCTGGACCAGACCCTGATCGAACTGCTGAATGTCCGCATCTCGCAGATCAACGGCTGCGCCTTCTGCCTGGACCTGCACGTGGGCGACGCCGTGAAGAACGGCGAGTCGGCACAGCGGCTGGCTGTGCTGCCGGCATGGCGCGACACCACACTCTTCACCGACAAGGAACGCGCGGCCCTCACACTGGCCGAGGCGATCACCAACATCTCCGACGCCGTGGCACGCGAGCACGAAGGACGCGCGGCGCGCAGGCACCTCAGCGACGCCGAGTTTTCAGCAGTCAGCTGGCTCGCTATCACAATGAACGCCTTCAACCGCGTCTCGATCGTCAGCCAGCACCCGGTCCGGAACAAGGCGCAGGGCAACCCCGGGTCAAAGGACTAGGCCCGGGCAGCACGCCCGGCTGCCGGCAAGGGCTAGGTGTCAGGGGATGAGCCGGTCGGCCCTCAGCCGGTCAAACAACCCCGTGAAGGAATCCAGGGTCCGGCGGTACCCGGTGAAGCCTGCCAGGCGGCTCTTGCTCATGTCGGCCAGGACCTCGATGTTGCGGCCCAAATCGCCGTCGGTGTGCCACCACGAGGAGACGCGCGCGAGGTCCGTTTCGGCGAGTCCGTGCCGTGCAGCCATGTCCGCCCAGACGGATTCCATGCCCTGCATCTGCACTTCCAATGGCCTGGGTTCGCCCTCAAACCCGACGGCCTCGACGCCGAAGTAGGCGGCCAGACGCGGCCACATCCAGCGCCAGCGGAAGACGTCGCCGTTGACGATGTTGTAGGCCTGGTCCCCCGCGCTGTCCGCCGTCGCCGCCCAGAGCATGTGTTCCGCCAGGAGCCCGCTGTCCGTCATGTCGGTGAGGCTGTTCCACTGCGTCTCTGAACCCGGGAAAATGAACGGCTGGTGCAGTTCCTTGCAGATGGACGCCTGCACCGCCAGCGTGAGCCCCATGTTCATGGCGTTCCCCACCGCGTGTCCGATCACCGTATGGGCGCGGTGAACCGACCAGCTGAAGCCCTGCCGTCCCGCCGCCGCCCACAATTCGTCCTCCTGGGCGTAGTAGAAGTTGGGAACAGGCAGGCGGGGCTCGTCCTCGTGGAAGGGGGTGTCCGGCATCTCGCCCGCCGCGTACGCCTCAAAAGGGCCAAGGTAGTGCTTCAGCCCGGTCATCAGGGCCACGTGTTCCACGGGGCTGTCGCGCAGGGCATTGAGCAGGTTCCCCAGCAGCGCGGCGTTGACCTCAATGTTTTCCCGTTCCGTGCTCTGCCGCGACCATGCCGTAAAGAACACGTGCGTCGGTTTTTCGCCGGCGAGCGCCGCCGCGAGGCTCGCCGGCGAGGTGAGGTCCGCGCTGACGGACCGGACACCCGGCCGCGATACCCCGCCGCGGGTCAGCGCCAGGACGTCCCATCCCGTCTCGGCGAGGAGGGTGACGAGGGCGGAGCCGGCGATGCCGCTGGCTCCCACCACCAGTGCGGTGCGTCCGTGGGCCGGGGCTGAGCTGTTGTGCACTGAATTCCTTCTGTTCGCGGGAGGGGCCTCTCTCCACCCTAGGCCGTGCGGCCCGACGTCGTCCCCGGCCCCCGCCCGAGGCGTCCCACCCCCTACGCCGGGTAGATCGACACCGCGGCGGCCTTGACCACGAAGTACACGGACACCCCGGGGGCCAGGCCAAGGTCCGCGGACGCGGCCGGCGTGACATCCGCGGACAGCTCCCCGGCCCGGACCCGGATCTGGTCGCCGTGCTGCTCCAGGTCGGTCACCGTCACCCGGAAGCTGTTGCGCGGGCTGCCGTGCGCCTCGCTGAGGAAGACAGAGACGGCCGACGGCGGGAAGGCGGCCACTCCGCTTTGGCCCAGGACGGGCGGGTCCTCGTGCCGGCCGGCGAGTTCCTGTCCCCCGGCGGTCAGGATTCCGCCCGGGGTGAGCGTCCCTGCCACGAGGTTCAGCCCGGCCAGCCCGGCGGCAAAGCGGCTGCGTGGCCGCTGGAGGACGTCACGGGTGGGGCCGTCCTCGGTGATCCGTCCTTCTTCCAGCACGATCACGCGGTCGGCCAGCATGTAGGCGTCCAGGACATCATGGGTGACGATGATGGCGCGGCGCCCGGCCAGCACCCGCTTCAGCAGACGCCGCAGCAGCGGGGCAGCGTGAACATCCAAGGCGGCCATCGGCTCGTCCAGCAGGAGCAGGTCGGGGTCGGCAGCCAGTGCCCGGGCCACCGCCACGCGCTGGGCCTGGCCGCCGGACAGCTCCCCCGGCCGCCGTCCGGCTAGCTCCGAGGCCTCGACCTCCGCCAGCCAGTGCCGGGCGGTTTCGCGGGCCCGGGCGCGGCCGGCACCGGCGCTGCGGGGACCGAACGCCACGTTGTCGAGCGCGCTCAGATGTGGAAACAGCAAGGGTTCCTGGGCCAGCAGCGCCGTGCCGCGCCGATGCGGAGCGGTCCAGGCGCGCGGAGCGGTCCAGGCGCGCGGAGCGGTTCCGGCGTGCGGAGCGGTCCAGGCATGCGGGCCTCCGCCGAGGTCAAAGAGCACACGCCCGTCGAGCTTGGCCCGGCCGGCGTCGGGGCGGAGCAGGCCGGCGACGACCGAGAGCAGGGTGGATTTCCCCGCACCGTTCGGTCCCAGCACCGCCACCGTCTCGGCCGGCCCCAGGCTCAGGGAGACGTCGAATCCGCGTGCGGCCACGGCGGCGTCGAGTGTAAAGGTCATGCCCGCCCCCAACCGTCAGGCGACGGCCGCCGGTAACTGAGCCCGACGACGATGACCGCCACCGCGACGAGAAGCAGCGACAGGGCGACGGCGGCGTCGGCGTCGGTCTCGCGCTGGAGGTAGATCTCCAGCGGGAGCGTCCGGGTGACGCCCTGCAGGCTGCCGGCGAAGGTCAGGGTCGCGCCGAATTCGCCGAGGCTGCGGGCGAAAGAGAGGACCGCGCCGGAGGCCAGCCCGGGAAGCACCAGCGGAAGGGTGACGCGCCGCAGCACCGTGGTGGGTCCGGCGCCGAGGGTGGCCGCGACCGCCTCGTACCGGCTTCCGGCGGAGCGCAGGGCACCCTCGAGGCTGACCACCAGGAACGGCAGGGCCACGAAGGTCTGCGCCAGCACCACCGCCGTCGTCGAAAACGCGATCTGGATGCCCGCCACCTCAAGGCTCCGGCCCAGCAGGCCCTGCCGGCCAAAGGTGTACAGCAGGGCGATGCCGCCCACAACCGGGGGCAGCACCAAGGGCAGCAGCACAAAGGAGCGGAGCAGCCGCTGGCCCCGGAAGTCCTCGCGGGCCAGCACCAGGGCCAGCGGAATGCCGAGCAGCACACAGAGCACGGTGCTCGCCGCGGCGGTGCGGAGGCTGAGCCCCAGGGCGGTCAGCGAGGCGTCCGAGGTGAGCAGCGGGACGAAGTTGGGCCAGTCCACCCTGGCCACCATCGCGGCTAGCGGCAGCAGGACAAACAGCGCCCCGACGGCGGCGACGGCCAGCACCCAGCGCGGGATGCCGCTGTAGCCGTGCCGTGTCACGGTTTGCCGAACCCCGCGTCGGCCAGCACCTGCCGGCCCTGCGTCCCGGTGACCAGCGCAATGAACGCGGCCGCGAGGTCCTTGCCTTTACTGGTTTTCACGCCGGCGATCGGATACCGGTTGACTGCGGAGGCCGACTCGGGGAACGGGATGCCGGTGACCTTGGTCCCTGCGGCCCGGACGTCGGTGACATAGACGAGCCCGGCGTCGGCCTCGCCGGAGGTGACCTTGCCCAGCACGTCGGTCACGGACGATTCCTCGCTCACCGGCGTCAGCCGCACCCCGGACTTACCCTCGATCGACTTTGCGGCGGCCCCACAGGGGACCTGCGCGGCGCACATCACCACCTTGACCCCGGGCCGGGCGAGGTCGGCGAAGGATCCGATTTTCGCGGGGTTTGACGGCGGCACGGCAATCTCCAGGACGTTGCTCGCGAAGTTCGCGGGGGTACCGTCCACCAGGCCTGCGCCGGCGACCTTGTTCATGTTTTTCACATCCGCCGAGGCGAATACATCGGCGGGCGCACCCTGGTCCAGCTGGGTGGCGAGGTCAGCGGATCCGGCGAAGCTCAGGGCCACTTTGGTCCCGGGGTGGCTGGCCTCGAAGTCCTTGGCCAGCGCGGTGAACGGTGCTTTGAGCGAGGCCGCCGCGAAGACCGTGAGGGTGTTGGCCGCCTGTCCCCCGCCGACCGCACCACTTCCGCCGGCCGGGGCGGCGCAGGCCGCGGCACCGGCGGCCAGGATTCCGGCCAGCACGAGCGAAGCCACTTTCAGGTGCAGTCTCATGCCAGGGCCTTCCCGTGCGGGCTTTCGATGATCACCGTGGTGGCTTTGACGACGGCGGTGGCCACGGATCCGAGTTCCAGGCCAAGGTCGCGGACCGCCTCGCTGCTCATCAGCGAGACCACCCGGAACGGCCCGCACTGCAGTTCCACCTGCGCCATCACCGTGTCCGTGGTGATGGCCGTGACCAGCCCGACGAAGCGGTTCCGGGCCGAACTCCCGGTCCGGGCCGGGTCCTCGGGCAGTTTGGACTGTTCCCGCGCGAGAGTGGCGAGCTCCAAACCGTCGACGGCGAGCCGGCCCGCCTCATCCTTCAGCGGCGTCAGGCTTCCGCTTTCGGTCCAGCGCCGGACGGTATCGTCGCTGACGCCCAGGAACCGGGCCGCTTCGGAAACGCGAAAAGTAGGCATGGGTTCACTCTAACCCGCATTTGCGGACAAATTGCCCCAATAGTGCCCGCATCATCGGAAGTCGACGACAGCCGGGGCAGAACCTGCTGCCGCGGCGGCAAACGGCCGGCTGTAGCCCTGCCCCGGCCATCCGCCGTACGATTCGGGGGTGGGGGGAGCCGCGGTCGGCTAGGGAGCACTGCCATGAAATGGGTCAGGCCAGAGAGCCCGGACTATGACGAAACTCGAAAACTCTTCAACGCGATGATCGACCGGCGCCCGGCCGTCATCGCCCAGTGCGCGGACCCTGCCGACGTGGCCGACGCGCTGTCCTACGCCCGGGACAACAACCTCGACGTCGCGGTCCGCGCCGGCGGCCACTCCGTGGCCGGGATGTCCACCAACGATGACGGGCTGGTGGTGGACGTCCGCCCGATGAAATCCATCAGCGTGGACCGGGAGAACCGCACGGTCACAGTCGGGGCCGGGGTGAACTGGGGCGAATTCGACCGCGCCACCCAGGAACACGGCCTGGCCAGCACCGGCGGCCGCGCCTCCACGACCGGGGTGGCCGGGTTTACGCTCGGCGGCGGTTCGGGGTGGCTGGAGCGCTCGTTCGGTTTCGCCTGCGACAACCTGCTCTCGGTGGATCTCGTGACGGCGGCCGGCGACCGCGTGACGGCCAGCGCGGATCAGAATCCTGAGCTGTTCTGGGCACTGCACGGCGGCGGCGGGAACTTCGGCGTCGCCACCGGCTTCACCTTCCGGCTGCACCCACTGGGGCCCACAGTGCAGGCCGGTCTTATGCTCTGGCCGGGGGCGGCCTCCGCGGACCTCGCACGAGCGTACCGGAACCTCTCGCTGGCCGCTCCGGACGCCGTCGGCAGCGCGCTGGTGTTCCTCACGGCTCCGCCGGAGCCCTTTGTCCCCGCGGACATGGTGGGCAAACAGGCCGCGGGACTCGCCTACCTGTACGCCGGCGATCCGGCGGACGGTGCCGAGCACGCGGCTCCGTTCCGCGAACTGGGACCGGCCGTGGACCTGGTGGGCGACATGAACTACGCCAACTTCCAGTCGATGATCGATGACCCGCCCAACCTCTACAACTACTGGAGCGCCGACTACCACGACGAGCTTCCGGACGACGCGCTGGACGTGATCGTGGACTCCGCCCGGCACCTTCCCGGACCCCACTCCCAGCAGCTGGTGGCCCGCTGGGGCGGCGCAGTCGCGGGGCCGGCGGCCGCCAAGACGCCGCTGCAGAACCGAGGCGCCAAGTGGGTCACGCACCCGTTCGGCATCGAGGAAACCCCCGCGGGCGGCCAGGAGGCCAAAGCATGGGTGAAGAGGTTCCGCGAGGACATCGCGCCCTACGCAAACGGCGGCGTCTGGCTGAACTTTGTGGGCGACGAGGGCCGGGACCGGGTCAGGGCGGCCTTCGGTGAGGAAAATTATGACCGGCTGGCGCGGGTGAAGCGGGACTTCGATCCCGGCAACGTCTTCCGCGGAAACCAGAACATCCTGCCGGCGTCCTCGTAGACTGCCTGCATGGCCGTCTACCTCGATCCGCCGCTCTGGCCCGCCCATGGAACCTATTTCTCACACCTTGTCTCGGACACCTCCCTCGCGGAGCTGCACGCCTTCGCGCGGGCCGCGGAGATCCCGGAGCGGGCGTTCGACGGCGACCACTACGACGTCGCCGAAGCCCGCTACGATGCCCTGGTCGCGGCGGGCGCCATCCCCGTGGAGGGCCGCGTCCTGGTCCGGAAACTGATCGCGAGCGGGCTCCGGATCCCGGCGCGCAGGCGCAGCGGTTCGCTGAAACTTCCGCTCCTGACCCGCTGGAACGAGGTCCTTCCGGGCAAGGACGCGTTGTTCCTGGACCTCCTGGACCGCTGGGGCGAGGAGCACCGGAAGTACCACGGCCGCACGCACCTGCTGGCCGTCCTGGAGGCCCTGGACCGGCTGAGCGCACCGGCGCAGCCGCCCCGGACCGTGCTGCTCGCGGCCTGGTTCCACGACGCCGTGTACCGCGGCATCGCCGGTGAGGACGAGGAGGAGTCGGCCCGGCTCGCTGAGGAGCGGCTGGAACGTGCCGGCCTCCCGGCGGACGAGGTGGACGAGGTGGCACGGCTGGTGCGGATGACGGCGGACCACCGGCCGGACCCCGACGACGGCCCCGCCGCCCTGCTCAGCGACGCGGACCTTTCCGTCCTCGGCGGGGACTCCGCCGCCTACGCACGGTACCTGGCGGCCGTCCGCGAAGACTTCGCGCACATCGGCGACGCCGACTTTGCTGCCGGGCGCGCCGCCGTCGTACGCCACCTGCTGGAGTCGGACCCGCTTTTCCACACCGACCGCGGCCGCGAGCTGTGGGAGGACACCGCCCGGCGGAACCTGCAGGGCGAACTGGCCTGACCCCTTGCCTATCCGGCCGTCCGGCGGAGGTGCTCGGCGAGGCGGTCGAAGGACTCCCGCCAGCCGGTGCCGTTGTTGTCGCGGTTTTCGGCTGTGTCGAAGGGGCCCTGGGTGAAGGTCATGCGGGTGCCGCCGTCGATCTCCTCCAGCCTGAACGCCACCTCCGTCTCGAAGCCCCGGGTGCCGTCGGATTTGTCCCAGGCGTGGGTGAAGACAAACAGGGTGGGCGGTTCGATGTCCGTGTGGATGCCGCTCCACCAGTACTCCTGCCCGGTGGCGTCCTGGATCATGCAGGCCCGGTAGAGGCCACCGATTTCAAGGTCGGCGTCGATGCTTTCCCGGGGCGTGTGGAAGCCGCGCGGACCCCACCAGGCGGGGGCCTGGTCCGGATCGGTCAGGGCGGCCCAGACCGTAGCTACCGGCAACTGGAACTCGCGGGTGATGACCAGCATCAGTTCACTATCGCTGGTCACGGCCTCCGGGATTGTTGACTCCGTCATGGCGGTTCCCTCGGCTTCCTGATTGTTCTCCGGCTTGTTCTCCGGCCCGGTAGTCCCTAGCGGTAGGTGCTCACGAAGGGCCTGTTTGTTGGCACAATCTGCTTGCCCAGCGGCATCAGGGAGACCGGGATGAGCTTGAGGTTGGCGATCGCCAACGGGATGCCGATGATGGTGACGGCCATCGCGAAGGCCGTCACGACGTGGCCGATGGCGATCCAGATGCCGGCCACCAACAGCCAAATGACGTTGCCGAACAGCGTGAACAAGCCGTTTCCGCCCGGCCGGTCCACCACCATCCGGCCGAAAGGCCACAGGGTGTAGGACGCGATGCGGAAGGAGGCGAGCCCCCACGGGATGGTGACGATCAGCAGGCAGCAGACGACGCCCGCAATAAAGTACCCGACGGCCAGCCAGAGGCCGCCGAAAACCAGCCAGATGATGTTGAGCAGTGTCTTCATGGCTTCATTCTCCCCCGCGGGCGCCGGTTCCGGACCAGGGGTTCGCCCTGATCAACCCCTGATCCGGACCGTTGCTTAGGCGTCGGCCTGTTTGACCAGCGCCGCTTCGACGTTGATCTTGACCTTGTCGCTGACCAGCAGGCCGCCCGCCTCGAGGGCGGCGTTCCAGGTCAGGCCGAATTCTTTGCGGCTGATATCGGTTTCGGCGCTGAATCCGGCGCGGGTTGCACCGAACGGGTCCACCACGACGCCGGTGAACTCCACTTCCAGGTCCACGGGTTTGGTGACGCCGCGGATGGTGAGGTCGCCGGTGAGCACGTAGTCACCGCCGTCGCCCCTGGCGGACGTTGCGCGGAAGGTCATCTCGGGGAAGTTCTCGACGTCGAAGAAGTCCGGGCCGCGCACATGGCCGTCCCGGTTGGCGTCGCCGGAATCGAAGCTCGCCGTCTTGACGGTGGCGTGCAGGCTGGCGTCGGCCAGGGACTCCCGGACGCGTGCCTCTGCACTGGCTTCGTTGAAGCGGCCCCGGACCTTGCTGATTCCGGCATGCCGAACGCTGAATCCGATCTCGCTGTGCGACATGTCGAGCGTCCAGACGCCGGGGGTCAATCCTTCGGGCAGGGTCATAACCGGTTCTCCTTCACGTAGGTGACGAGCGGGGCCGCCGGGGTTCGGAGGCCCTACCAAGCATGCTAACGAGGAAGCCCGCACGGCGGTAGGTGCGTCCGGCCGGCGGTCCGCCGACCAGCGGGCGTGGAGTCCTGCCGCGGGTTAGTGCCCCTTGGCCGCCTGCACAAAGGCCCGGATTTTCGCGGGGTCCTTGACCCCGCGGGATAGCTCGACGCCGGAGGAGACGTCCACACCCCAGGCGCCGGCCGCGGTGGCCGCCGCTGCCACATTCTCCGGATCCAGGCCGCCGGCCAGCAGCCACTGACGTCCTTCCAGCCCCAGGGCACGGACCGACGCGTAGTCCCAGGCTTCGCCGGAGCCGGGCACCGCGGCGTCGATCAGCAACAGCTCTTCACCCCAGTCCGCGAAGGACTCCGGGGCCGCGGACATGGTGACGGCGCGGATGATCTTCAGGCCGGCGTCGTGCACCTCGTGTACGTCCGCCGGAGTGCGGGGGCCGTGGAGCTGCACCCACTCCAGCCCCGCCGCACGGGCCAGGGCCACGGCCTCCGCCACGGTCTCGTGCCGGAAAACGCCCACGGCGGGCACCCCCTCCGGCACCTCGGCGAGCAGGTCCCGGACCACAGCCGGGGCCACCTCGCGGGGACTGCGGGTCAGCACAAAACCGATCGCGTCGGCCCCGGCACCCACCGCAGTCCGTACCGACTCGATGGTGCTCAGGCCGCACACTTTGACGAACATTCCGGCTCACTCCTCAGCGTTTGTCCTACCTTGACGGTAGCAAGCCCGGGGCGGTCGCCGCGCCGGGCTGCGGCTAGGCTGGGTCGATGCAGATCATCCGCTACGCCGAGCTCAAACCCGTCCCTTGGCGCAACGGCGGCGGGGTGACCCGCGAACTCGCCAGGCACCCGGAGGCAGCGGGCCGGGGCGCAGCGGCCGGTGATGGCTGGGACTGGCGCGTCAGCATCGCGGAGGTCACCCGCGCCGGGGCCTTCTCGCAGTACTCCGGGATGGAACGGGTGTTGACGGTGGTCGAGGGCGAACTGCTGCTGCTCACCGTGGACGGCGCCGAGCATCCGCTGGAGAAATACCGGCCGTTCCGGTTCTCCGGCGACGCCGAGGCCGCCGGGGAACTGCCCACGGGCGACCTTCGCGACCTGAATGTCATCACCCGCCACGGTGCCTTCAAGGGCTACACCTCCATCATCGAGCTCTCCAAGAAGCGGGCCCATCCGGTCTTCGAAGGCCAGTTCGGCATCTTCCTGCAAGGCCAGGCCACCGTGAGCGCGGGGACTCGGGACGCTGGTCCCGACGCAGGCTCAGCTCCTGAGCCCGTGACGCTGGAACGGTACGACGCCGTCGTCGGTTCGGACACCGCTCCCCCGGAGATCCTGGGCCGGGGCTTCCTCGCCGTCGTGTCGATCGATCCGGCCACGGACTAGCGGGCCCACCCCCTCCCCTCCCATCGCCAGAAGCGGCGGCCGAACACCGGCTCGCCCCTCCCGTAAGGCGTTGCTAGGCTGGCAGCAAGGCCCCTTCTGGCGGCCTCCGGACGACGGTTCAGTACCCGGCACGCGACAAGACTGGCCACAGGAGCTGTTATGTCGTGGTTAATCCTTGTTTTCTCGGGCGCCCTGGAAGCCGTGTGGGCCGCCGCCCTCCACCGGTTGTCGCAGGCCACCGGCCGCCGCCGGATTGCTCCGGCCGCGGTGTTCCTCATCTCGGTCGTTGCCAGCACCGGCGGCCTGGCCGTCGCCATGCAATCCATCCCGACCGGTACCGCCTATGCCGTCTGGGTGGGCGCCGGCGTCGTCCTGACCGCCGTGTACGCGATGATCACCAAAGCCGAACCTGCAACACGCGGCCGGATCCTGCTGCTTGGCGGCATCGCGGCGTGCGTGGTTGGCCTGAAGGTGGTGGCGTAATGGCAGCGGCACGCCCGGCAACCCCGGCGTGGCTGGTCCTGCTGGCCTCCGCAGTGCTCGAGGCGGTCTGGGCCACGGCGCTCGGCGAATCCGACGGCTTCACCCGGCTGCTGCCCACCCTTATCTTCGCCGTGGCCGCGGCCCTGAGCATGGTGGGCTTGGGCATGGCCGTGAAACGCATCCCGCTGGGCACCGCCTACGCCGTCTGGGTGGGGATCGGCGCGGCCCTGACCGTGGGCTGGGCCATGGCCGCCGGCGTCGAACCCGCCAGCCCGCTGAAGCTGCTCTTCATCGCGGGAATTGTGGCCTGCGCGGCCGGACTGAAACTGCTGCCCGGGACGAAAGAGGCGGCTGAACCGGCGTCGGGGCCCTAGCAACCGCCGCTCCCCCGCGGAATCTCCCCACGGTTGGGGCAGTACGACGGCGTGTCCCGGCGGCGCGCCGTCGTACTGCCCGCGCAACAGTCAAAGGTGGGGAGATCCCTCCGGCGGACGTCCGGAATACTCCCGCGCCGGGTGAGGTTCTTGGCTGGGACGGCACTTCCGGCAGCGAACAGGAGACCCAAGATGACGGCAGCATCAGTCCAGCTCGGCGACGGCCTCAGCGTCAGCCCCCTGGGGTTCGGCGGCATGGCCCTGACCCCCGTATATGGCGAGGTAGATCCGGCCGAGGCGCTGGCCACCCTGCACCACGCGGTGGACGCGGGCGTGAGCTTCATCGACACAGCTGATATCTATGGCGGCGGCAGCAATGAGGAGCTGATCGCCCAGCTCCTCAAGGAGCGCCGGGGTGAGGTCCAGCTGGCCACCAAGTTCGCCCTCGTGGGGACGCCGTCCACCGGGTACTCGGACATCCGGGGCGACGCCGCCTACGTCCGGCAGGCCGTGGACCGCAGCCTGGCGCGCCTCGGCACTGACACCATCGACCTGTACTACATGCACCGCCGTGACGTCCGCGTTCCGATTGTGGAAACCGTGGAGGCCATGGCAGGGCTGGTGCAGGCCGGAAAGGTGAAGCACCTTGGGCTGTCCGAGGTGACGGCCGAGGAACTGCGCGAGGCCAACAGCGTCCACCCGATCGCCGCCGTCCAGAGCGAGTGGTCCATCTGGAGCCGCGATGTGGAACGCAACGTGGTTCCGGCGGCGGCCGAACTCGGCGTGGGGTTTGTGCCGTACTCGCCGCTGGGCCGGGGCTTCCTCACCGGCACCGTCGACGCCTCGAAGCTGGGCAGCAACGACTTCCGCCGAAACATTCCGCGCTTCGCCGAAACCGCGCTGGACGCCAACCAGGCTGTGGTGGCCGCGGTCCGGTCCGTCGCGGCCGAGCTCGGCAGCCCCGGACACCCCGCGACGCCGGCCCAGGTGGCGCTGGCGTGGCTGCTTGTGCAGGGCCGCAGGCTCGGGTTGCCCGTGGTCCCGATCCCCGGCACGCGCAAGGCGGACCGGATCGACGAGAACCTGGGCGCCCTGGCTTTGGACCTGAGCCCGGCGCAACTGGAGAGGCTCGACGCCGCGGCGGACGCCGTCGTCGGATCCCGGGCCGCAGACCCGAGCTGGGTCTCCCAGGGCCGCGAATAGACAGTCCTAGACTGAAGCCCATGGACTCGCTTATTCACTCGTTACGTGACATCACCATCCGACGGATTTCCGTCAGCGAGATGGACAACAACGTGTACCTGCTGACCGCGAAGGCCTCCGGCGCGCAGCTCCTGATCGACGCGGCGGATGACCTGGCCGCCATCCAGGGGCTGCTTGCCGACGCCGCCGCGGACACGGCCGCGACGCCGAAGCTGGCGCTGATCGCCACCACCCACCAGCACTGGGACCATGTCCGTGCGCTGCCGGGCCTCGCGGCGGCCACCGGCGCGAAGACGGCGGCCGGCACCGACGACGCCCCCGAACTGCCGGTGACGGTGGATGTGCTGCTGGACCACGGCGACGTCGGCAACTTCGACGGTTTCGACGTCACCGCGGTGCACCTGCGGGGCCACACCCCGGGGTCCGTGGCGTTGGTGTACCAGGATCCGGAAGGGCCGGCCCACATCTTCTCCGGCGACTCGTTGTTCCCGGGCGGTGTGGGCAACACGCAGCAGGATCCCAAACGGTTTGCCCAGCTGATCCGGGACGTCAGCGAGCGGCTGTTCGAGGTGTATCCGGACGACACCGTGGTGCATCCCGGCCACGGCAAGCCCACCACCCTGGGTGCGGAGCGCCCGCACCTGGAGGAGTGGCGCGCCCGCGGCTGGTAGGGCCCGAACCTCATCGAGTGCTCCCCACCGGCCCCCTCGCCTCGCAAGCTCGGCTTGCGAGGTTAGGGAGCGGTTGGGGATTAGCGGCTGCGGCGTTCGTTCGACGCCGGGGCCGACGCGCGGCGGGGACCGCCGCTGCGTGCCGGACGGCCTTCGCCGGAGCGGCCGTTGCCGCCGCCTGCGTAGGATCCGCCGGAGGTGCCGCCGGTGTTGGAGGACCACACTGCTGCGGAACCGCCGGACTTGGCGCCTGCCGCGGCACGCTGGCCGGTGGCCGGGCGTCCGTTGCGCTGGCCGCCGGAGGTGGTGCCGGTGCGGCCGGAGCCACTGCGGGGAGCAGAGCCGCCACGGCCTGCGGAAGCTCCACGGCCCGCCGAAGCCCCGCGGGCGTCGCGGCCCTCGGAAACACGGGCGTCCGCACCACGGCCGGCTGAGGCGCGGCCGCCGGCGGCGGGAACATCGTTGTGGTGTGCGTAGGCAGTGGTGCGGCCACGGCCCCGGGCGTTGCGGCGCTCGGCGCGCTCGGCGTCGGCCCGGTCCTGGTTCTTTTCGGCAACACGCTCGGCGGCGTTGCGGGCAGCGGCCTGGCCTTCGTAAGCCACGGCGCGTCGCTCAGCGCGGGGAAGATCGGTGCGGGGCGCCTCGGCGGAGACCCGGCCCCGGCCACCGCGTCCGCCGCGGCCACCGGCTGTGGGTGCAGCCTGGCGGCGGGCGCGCTTGCGCTCGGCGTTGGCACCGGTGGAGGTGCCGCCGCCCTGCTGCTTCGCCTTGGTGGCCAGAAGTGCGGCGCGGGTGCGCGGATCGATCTTGTCGGCCATTTCGCCCACCAGTTCGGCGACCAGCGGGGAGTTGGCGGTGACGCGCTCGAAGTTGACCTCCACGCCGGCAGCCTTCATCAGCTTCTTGACGTCGGACTGCTGCTCCGGCAGGGTCAGCGTGACCACGGTGCCGTCGGAACCGGCGCGGGCGGTGCGGCCCGAGCGGTGCAGGTACGCCTTGTGCTCGGTGGGCGGATCCACGTGGATGACCAGTTCGACGTCGTCGACGTGGACACCGCGGGCGGCGACGTCGGTGGCCACCAGGACGCGGACGTCGCCGGAGGAGAACTCGGCGAGGTTGCGGTCACGGGCGTTCTGCGACAGGTTGCCGTGCAGGTCGACGGCGGGGATGCCGGCGTCGGTCAGGGTCTTGGCAAGCTTGCGGGCGTGGTGCTTGGTGCGCATGAAAAGCACCCGGCGGCCGGCGCCGGAGGCGAGCTCAACGATCAACTGCTTCTTGACCGTCTGGTCGTTGACCACCAGGACGTGGTGCTCCATGGTGGTGACCGCGGCCTGCGGGTCGTCCACGGAGTGGGTCAGCGGGTTGGACAGGTAGCGCTGGACGATCTTGTCCACGCCGTTGTCCAGGGTGGCGGAGAACAGCAGGCGCTGGCCCTGGCTGGGGGTCATGTCCATCAGCTTCTTGACCACCGGGAGGAAGCCGAGGTCGGCCATGTGGTCGGCCTCGTCCAGGACGGTGATCTCGACGGCTTCGAGGGTCAGGATGCGCTGGCGGATCAGGTCCTCGAGGCGGCCGGGGCAGGCGATGACAATGTCGACGCCGGCGCGGAGGGCCTTCTCCTGGCGTGCCTGGGAGATTCCGCCGTAGATCACGGTGGTGGTCAGGCCCATGGCCTTGGCCATCGGCTCGATCGTGGCGTTGATCTGGGTGGCCAGTTCACGGGTGGGTGCAAGGACCAGGCCCATGGGGCGGCCGGGCTTGCGGAAGTGCGCCGCTTCCCGCTCCGCGAGACGTGCGACGAGCGGGATAGCGAAAGCAATGGTCTTACCGGAGCCGGTGCGGCCGCGGCCCAGGACGTCGCGTCCGGCCAGGGTGTCCGGGAGGGTCTTGACCTGGATGGGGAACGGGGTTTCGATCCCCTGGGAGGTGAGGGTGTCGGCAAGGGCCTTGGGCGTGCCGAGGGCAGCAAAAGTAGTCATATGTTTCAAAGGTCTTTCAGGCGGTATCCGTACGGATATCGGCCCCCGGTGCCGGTTGGCCCAGGGGTTCGCCGAAGAAAAGTCAGGTGGTCAACCGGGCTGCTCGCAGGCTTCCGCAGGCGGCCGGGACCAAATAGAACGCGTTCATCGACGCAGGATGTGCCTCTCACATGAATAAAGCCCACCGCCTGCGGCCGGAGTCCCGGAGGAATCCTGCAGGGGATCCGGCCGGCGAATTGGAACTGGCCAACCGAATCCAAAGTGGGCATCACTGCACATCAAGTCCGTCCAGTCTATCATCTGCGGGCCGGCTCCCGTTTCCGGGCACCCCCGCAGGGCGCCTAGACCGGGCCGGTGGCGGCGACGCGGGGCGCCACCACCACTCCGACGACGCCGATCACGGCGGTGAGCGCGAAGACCCCGGCGAACGGCGCGGCGCCGTGGCCCGCCGCCGTCGTAAACGCCGCGAAGACAATCCCCGTGGCAGCCAGCGCCAGGGCGCCGCCAAGGGAATCGGAGATGGACATCGCGGAGCTGTTGAAGCCCTCGGTGTCCTTGGTGGACAGGGCCAGGGTCATCACGCTGAGGCGCGGGTACATCAGCCCCATCCCGCCGCCGGCGAAAATCCAGCCCGTGATCGCAACCGCCGGCGGCCAGCCCAGCAGGGTGGTTGCCAGCGCGAGCACGACGGCGCCCAGCACCAGCGCCGATCCGATCCTGATCGCACGGCGGTGCTGCAGCCGTGCGCCGAGCCGGCCCTGGATGGCGGACGCTCCGGCCCAGGCGAGGGCTCCGCCGGTGAGGGTCAGGCCGGCGAAGGTGGGCGAGAACTGGTAGCGGTCCACGAGGAGGTACGGCAGGTAGACCTCGGCGCCGAAAAAGGCGGCCGAGGCGAGTCCGCGGGCGAGGATGACCGCGGGCAGCCCGCGGCGGGCCGTCAGCGTCCCCCGGGGAACCAGGGGGCGGACGGCCGCGAGGGCAACAGCCACGGCGGCGGCGGCCAGGGCCCAGCCGCCGGCCGGGAGCTCGACGGACAGGTTCAGGCCCAGCACCGCAAGGGCGGCGAGCGCGGCCCAGGCCAGACGCCTGTAGTCCCACGGCTTGCGGGGCGCGGCGGCCGGCTCGGCGGCGGCGTCGCCGTTGGCGGCCAGCCCGCGCACCGCCGGGACAACCATCAGCAGGGCGGGAACCACGAGGCCGACGACGCCGAGGAAGACCCAGTGCCAGCTCAGTAGCTGCGCCACGAGCCCGGCCGCGAACGGGCCCACGAGCGAGGGTATGACCCAGGCCGCGGCGAAGGCGGCGAAGATCTTGGGGTGCAGGACGGGCGGGTAGACGCGGGCCACCACCACGTACAGGGCCACGGTCATGGCGCCGCCGCCCAGCCCCTGGACCAGCCGGCCGGCGAGGAGCGCGGCCATGGTCCCGGCCAATCCGGCGATCAGCAGGCCCAGCACGAACAACGCCACGGACGCGTACAGCGGGCCCACCGGGCCACGCCGGTCCGACCAGTTGCCGGCGGCCACCATCCCGATCACCCCGGTGGCCAGCGGGCCCGCGAAGGCCAGGGCGTAGAGGCTGGCACCGTCGAGCTCACGGCTGACCAGCGGCATGATGGTGGTGACCGCCAGGGACTCGAAGGCCGCCAGGAAGACGAGGGCCAGGGCACCCAGCGTCACCAGCAGGTAGCTGCGGTGGAAGATGCCGGCAGCCTCGGTCGCTGGGTCAGCGCGCGGCACGGGCGGGTCAGTTCGGGACACGTGCCACAGCCTACAAGAGCGGCGCCCTCGCGGCGTGGGCGCCGGGACGGCTCAAGCCCGGGCGCCTTGGCACCTGCCCCGCGGACCTAGCCCACGCCGTCGAGCCCCTGGGCCGGAACCACCACGGCGCCGCTGGCCCGCGAATCCGGGGCCAGCATCCACCCCACCCGCTTGACGGTGCTGAGCATGATCACACTTTCCACCAGCTCGATCCCGGGAACCTTCTGCTGCAGCGCGAGCTCGATGCCCATCACGTCCGCCAGGGACTGCAGCCACATGATGATCACGAAGTTCGTCGGGCCCGTGGTGGACGCACTCAACCGCACGTTCCGCATGGTCTTGAGCTCGGCGGCCGCGGCGTCGTGCCGGCCGGCCGGGACGTTGACGAACCACTGGCAGGTCACGGGGAAGGCGGAGAGCTTCTGGGCCACCTCGCAGCGGAAGGACAGGATCCCGCTGGCCAGCACCCGGTTGAGCTGCCGCTGCACCGTGGCGGGGTGACGCCCCAGCCCGCGGGCGATGTCCGCGGCGGTGGCCCGGCCGTCGCGGGCCAGGTACGGCAGCAGCGCCAGGTGGCTGGCGGGCAGCTCGTCCCGGGCCGCGGACGGGGCAATCCCGGTGGCCGCCGGTCCGGCCAGGGCGCGCACGGCGGCCTGCTGCGCCCTGCTCAGCACATTGAGCCGCCACGAGCCGCCGCTGGCGTGCAGCCGCGTGCACAGGGCGGTCTGGTACTTGAGCAGGCCGTCAATTTCCTTCAGCCGCGAGATCACCTTCGAACTGAAGTCGTCCAGGGAGGGCGTAATAACCGTCAGCATCAGGTCCCGGTGGCTGGCGGCCTCCTCCACGGTCACGATTTCCGGCATGCCGGCGAGCTCGGCGGTGACCTCCGCGCGCCGGTGCATTTCGCAGTCCACCGCGACGAACGCCAAGCACATCTGGTGCGGGTCGCCGATCAGGTGCGCGGTGATCCAGGAGACGCCCGCGGCCTGCAGCCGTTCCCACCGCGCGGCGAGCGTGGTGGCGTGGACCCCCAGCACCTCCGCCGCGTCCGCCCAGCTCAGGCGCGGCGCGATCTGCAGGACGTTGATCAGCGCAAGGTCCTCCTCGCTCAGTTCCATCAGTTCCCCTCTGGTGGTGCACAAAATCTGCAGGAAGACTCATTTTTTGCATTTTTTCAGGGCTTTCCGCCTCTGTGAGTCAGGTCACTTCAGAATAGACGAAAGCCTACGCCGGGCCGAACCCGGCAGGACAGACCACAGAGGAGAACTTGTGCCGATCACCGCAGACGCCCGGGAAATGCACGCGGACCTCGCCCGCTTCCGCCACGAACTGCACCGCGAACCGGAGATCGGCCTGACACTTCCCCGGACCCAGGAGAAGGTCCTGCAGGCCCTCGACGGGCTCGGGTACGAGATCACGCTCGGCCGGGATACGACGTCGGTCACCGCGGTCCTGCGTGGAGAGGCTGCCGGCGCCGATACCCGACCGGCCGTGCTGCTGCGTGCGGACATGGACGGGCTGCCGGTCCAGGAAAAGACGGGCGTGGACTACACCTCGCGGATCGACGGGGCCATGCACGCCTGCGGCCACGACCTGCACACCGCCATGCTCACCGGGGCGGCGACCCTGCTGTCCGAACGCCGGCACCGGCTGGCCGGCGACGTCGTCCTGATGTTCCAGCCCGGGGAGGAAGGGTTCGACGGCGCCAGCTACATGATCCGCGAAGGCGTCCTGGACGCCCCGGGCCGGCGTGTGGATGCGGCCTACGGCATGCACGTCTTTTCCGCCCTCGAACCGCACGGCACGTTCTGCACCAAGCCCGGCGTGATGCTGAGCGCCTCCGACGGCCTGACGGTCACGGTCCTCGGCGCCGGCGGCCACGGTTCGGCCCCGCACTCGGCCAAGGACCCCGTCACCGCTGCCGCCGAAATGGTCACCGCGCTGCAGGTGATGGTCACGCGCCAGTTCAACATGTTCGACCCCGTCGTCCTGTCCGTCGGGGTGCTCCAGGCCGGCACCAAACGCAACATCATCCCGGAGACCGCCCGCATCGAGGCGACCATCCGGACCTTCTCCGAAGAATCCCGGCAGAAGATGATGGACACCGTGCCGCGCCTGCTCAAAGGCATCGCGGCGGCCCACGGGCTCGACGTCGACGTCGACTACCAGCAGGAATACCCGCTCACCATCACCGACGAGGATGAGACCCGCACCGCGGAGAACGTCATAGAGAACCTGTTCGGCGATTCCCGGGTCGCCCGCTGGGCCACCCCGCTCAGCGGCTCCGAGGACTTCTCGCGGGTCCTCGCCGAGGTCCCCGGCACGTTCATCGGCCTCAGCGCTGTTCCCCGGGACGCGGACCACAAGTCCACGGCGTTCAACCACTCCCCCTACGCCACGTTCGACGACGGCGTGCTGGCCGACGGCGCCGCCCTCTACGCCGAGCTCGCCTTTTCCCGGCTGGCCACGCTTGCCGCCGCCGCCCCTTCCGGCCCGGGCAGCACCGCCGCCGCCCCGGCCCTTTCCTAGCCCACCCCTCAAGGGAGAAACCCCATGACTGCAACCACGTCCCCGCCCACGGCACCCCGGACCTCCACCCGCAAGACACTCATCGGCACCGGCATCGGCAACGCCGTCGAATGGTATGACTGGGCGATTTACGCCACGTTCACGCCGTTCATCGCCAGCCAGCTCTTCAGCAAGGCCGATCCGGCGTCGGCCGTCCTGTCCACCCTGGCGATTTTCGCCGTCGGCTTCGTCGCCCGCCCCTTCGGCGGCTTCCTGTTCGGCTGGATCGGTGACCGGATCGGCCGTAAAGCGTCCATGACCCTGGCCGTCGGCCTCGCGTCGGTGGGCAGCCTGATGATCGGCATCGCCCCGACCTTCGCCGCGGTGGGAGCCTGGGCCTCCTTGATGCTCCTCGTGGCACGCCTGGTGCAGGGCCTGGCGCACGGCGGGGAGCTGCCGTCCTCCCAGACGTACCTCTCGGAGATGGCGCCCCGGGAGCACCGCGGCTTCTGGGCCACCCTGATCTACACCTCGGGCACCGTGGGCATCCTGTTCGGGACCCTCCTCGGCGCCGTCCTGAACATGGCCCTGAGCACGGAGATGATGAACGCGTGGGGCTGGCGCATTCCGTTCCTGATCGGTGCCGCCATGGGCCTGTACGCCCTGATCATGCGGTCCCGGCTGCACGAAACGGACGTCTTCGCAGGCGAGGCCTCGGCCGAGAAGCGGGCGCCGATCTGGCCGCAGATTGTCCGGCACCGCAAGCAGGCCATGCAGGTAATTGGGCTGACGGTGGGCCTCACGGTGATCTACTACATCTGGGGCGTCGTCGCCCCCAGCTACGCCACCACCGCTTTGAAGATCGACCGCGGCGAAGCCCTGTGGGCCGGCGTGATCGGGAACATCGTCTTCATCGCCGCACTCCCGTTCTGGGGCAAGCTGTCCGACCGCATCGGCCGCAAAAAAGTGCTGTGGTCCGGGGCGATCGGCGCAGGCATCATGCACTTCCCGATGACGGCGCTGCTGAAGGATTCCGCCTGGCAGCTGGCCGTCAGCATGTCCGTCATGCTGATCTTCATCGCCGCGAGCGCCGCAATCGTCCCGGCCGTCTACGCCGAGCTGTTCCCCACCAGCATCCGCACCGTGGGCGTCGGGGTGCCCTACTCCATCTGCGTGGCACTGTTCGGCGGCACGGCACCGTACCTCCAGCAGTGGCTGGGCACCACCGTGCAGATGCCGCAGCTGTTCAACGTCTACGCGGTGATCCTGCTGGTCATTTCCGCCCTCTGCGTCTTCACCATCCCGGAGACGAAGGCCAAGGACCTTACCGCCTGAACCACATCCACACCAAGCCCCACCCCGGTTGCGCTATCACTTCTGGCTGTTCTGGACGCCCCGGAACAACCACAAGTGATAGCGCATCGGGGTTTGCGGGTTAGTCAGCCGACGTAGCGGTTCCGGCCGGCCCGGTAACCGAACACGCCGGCCAGGGATCCGACCACCAGGAAGAGGACACCCGCCGCGGCGAAAGATCCGGTCGCCTGGTGCAGTTGGCCCACCAGCAGCGTGCCGGCGGACCCGACGCCGTAGCCCACGCCCTGCATCATCCCGGACAGGTGCGCGGCGGTATGGCCGTCCCGGGTGCGGAGCATGATCATGGTCAGGGCCACCGCCGTCAGGCTGCCCTGGCCCAGGCCCAGCAGCCCGGTCCACACCCAGACCAGGTCCAGGGGTCCGAAGATGCTCAGGGCGAACCCGCCGCCGGTCATCAGCGCCACCACCGTGTTGATGGCGCGCTGGTCCCGGAGCCGGGCGGCGAGCGCGGGCGCAAACAGGGAGCCCAGCATCTGCAGCACGATCGAGCCGGACACGATGAGCCCCGCGGTGCCGCCGTCGACGCCGCGCTCACGCAGGATGGGCGCGAGCCACGCGAAGACGCTGAAGGACATCATGGCCTGAAGCACCATAAAGCCGGTCACCTGCCAGGCGACGGCCGAGCGCCAGACGTTGACGCCGCCGGCGGCGGCCTGGTGCCGTCCGTGCCGCTGGCTGAGGGCAAGGGGCAGGAACAGCAGGAGAACGACGCCGGCGGGCAGCGCCCAGAACCACAGCGCCGCCGTCCACTGGCCGGTTGCGCTGAACACCGGGTACGTGAAGCCTGCGCCGAGCGCCGCGGACGCGCAGATCGCCGTGGTGTACAGGCCGCCCATCAGTCCCAGCCGGTGCGGGAAGTCGCGTTTCACCAGGCCGGGCAGCAGGACATTGCAGAGCGAAATCGCCGCGCCGCAGGCCGCCGTACCGAGCAGGAGGGCGGGCAGGTGGCCGGCGCCGGGCGCGTCCAGCGGCCGCAGCAGCAGACCCGCGGTCAGCACGGCCATCGCCCCTAGGAGCACCCGTTCGGCCCCGAACCGTCTGGCCAGCACGGGCGCGAGCGGGGCGAAGAGGCCCAGCAGCGTCACCGGTGCGGTGGTCAGTGCCACGACCGCCCAGCCCGGCAGGCCGGCGTCGACCCTCACCTCGGGGAGCACCGCCGCGAAACTGGAAAACACAGTGCGGAGGTTCAACCCGATCAGCACCAGGCACACCCCCAGATAGGCGAGTGACCGGCGGCTGCCCAGCACGGTGGGCTCCGCGGCGGGTACATCGTCGATCTCCGCGTCCACCAGGGTGTCCGCCTGCAGCGGCTGGCGGGCACGCGGGCCGGGCGCGTTCTTCGGTGCTGTCACGGTCCCATTCTGGCAGGCGGAGCGCGCAGCGCCGAAAGGATCCCCGTATTCTGGACGTGATGAGTGAAACCCCAGAATCCCCCGAAACGCCCGAGGGCCCCCGCCCGGTGACACCCGGCAGCCAGGCCTCTTTCGGCACCTACGGCGGCCGGCCGGTCAGCTTCGTGCGCCGCGGCACCCGGCTCCAGGGGCGCCGGCAGGCGGCCTGGGAGGAACACTCGGACCGGTGGGCGGTCGACGTGCCGCGGCACATCGCCAACACCTCCGTCCACCCCGACTACGTGTTCGACGCCGAGGCGGAGTTTGGCCGGAAGGCCCCGCTGATCGTGGAAATCGGCTCGGGCCTGGGCGACGCCGTCTGCCACGCCGCCGAGGAAAACCCGGACAAGGACTTCCTGGCCGTGGAGGTCTACACCCCCGGCCTGGCCAACACCCTCATCAAGATCAACAGCCGCGGGCTGACCAACGTCCGTGTGGTCGAAGCGAACGCCCCCGAGGTCCTCGCCACCATGCTGCCGCAGGGCTCCGTCACCGAACTCTGGGTGTTCTTCCCTGACCCGTGGCACAAGTCCCGGCACCACAAGCGCCGCCTCATCCAGCCGGCCTTCGCCGACCTCGCCGCCCGGGCGCTGCAACCCGGCGGCATCTGGCGGATCGCCACCGACTGGTCCAACTACGCTGTCCACGTCCGCGAGGTCCTGGCCAACTCGGTGGACTTCGAGAACCTCCATGAAGGCGAGCGCAGCGGCGATGACAGCCCGCTGACCCAGGTCTGGGAGTCCGGCGTCGAATCCGTGGTGGGCGGCGCCCCGGTCAAGGAAGGCCGGGCCCCGGTCAGCACCGAGCACACCGGGCCCAACGAGGGTGTGGACGGGACCGGGGGCTGGGCGCCCCGGTTCGACGGACGGATCCTGACAAGCTTCGAGGGCAAGGCCCACGAGGCCGGCCGGATGATCTTCGACCTCTGCTACCGGCGCCGCTGAGACCAGCCGACGGCCGGGCCGGCCGAGGCCAGGGCCCACCCGGACAACACCCGGACAACAGCTGCTTCCAAGGTGCTGTTCCGCGGCTGATTCCCGTGGCACGATTACCGGATACGCACGGCGGGCGAGGGCAAGCCGGCGAGAGCACAGCCAGAAAACGCGAGGGACCGACCATCAAAGAAGAACTTAAAGGCGCCGCGGACGTCGCCGAGGAAGTCACCAACTCCAAGCCGCTGGAATACGCGGCACGGGCAGGCTTCGCCGTCTCCGGCATCCTGCATTTCCTGATCGGACTTGTCGCGATCCGCCTCGCCATGGGCGGGCGGGGGCAGGCCGACGTCAGCGGCGCTGTGGCGGAACTCGCCAGGCAGCCGGGCGGCCCGCTGCTGTTGTGGAGCGCCTTCGTCGCCTGCGTGGCGCTTGCCCTCTGGCAGACCAGCGACGCCATCTTCGACTTCAGCCACCTGCCCACCAAAAAGAAGGTCGGCAAGAAACTCAAGGCCGCCCTGCAGGCCGTGGTCTACGCCGCCTTCGCCATCAGCCTGATCTCGGTGGCCCTGGGCACCCACGCCGACAACCGGCGCTCCACCAGCGACCTGACCGTGCAGCTGATGAAGGCGCCCGGCGGAATCCTGCTGCTCATCGTCATTGGAGCCGCCGTCGCCATCACCGGGGTGGTTTACGCCATCCGCGGTTTCCGGAAGTCGTTCCTCAAATACATCCGTCTGCCGTCCAACCAGCAGGCGCGCACCGGGGTGACCGTCGCCGGCATCGCCGGCTACGCCGCCAAGGGTGTGGCACTGCTGCTGACCGGCCTGCTGATTGTCATCGCGACAGTGAAGGCCAACCCCGCCGAATCAACCGGGCTCGACGGCGGCCTGAAGGCCCTGCGCGACCAGCCGCTGGGGGTCTACATGCTGGCGGCTGTCGGCGCGGGCCTGATTTGCTACGGGATCTTCCTGGCCGTCCGGGCCCGGCTCGGCCGGATGTAGGCCGTCCCGCGCCCGGACCTACGGGCGCGGGACCGTAATCACGGCCACCGTCTGCTGCCGGCCGTCGCGCATCTCAAGGCTCGCGATGCTGGCCAGCTGCAGCGGGGTGGCCCCGGTGATGCGGACCTTGCCGCTGGGCGTTGCCGTCCACGCGCAGGCCCGGTCCTCACCGCCGTCGCGGCCCTTCACCCAGAGCGAGAGGGTCCCGTCCACCGGCATGCTTTTGCCTTCGACCGCCAGCTCGGTGCCCCACGTCTTCTTGACCAGGCCCACCGTGACCTGCAGCCCGTTGCCGGCCGCGATGGAGTAGCTGGCGTCCGGTTTGGGCTGCGGCGTGAGCAAGGGTCCGGCCAGGAACCCAAGCGCCAGGCACGCGGCGGCCACGGCCGCCACCGCCGCGGACCAGAGGACGCGTGCTTTCCTCCGGCGGGCCGCGAGCGCGGCAAGGAGCCCCCGGGGAACAGCCGCCGGTACGGCGCCAGCGAGGGCCACGGCCGGGGATGCCGACGCGGGGACGGCCCGAGCCGGCCCGGTGAGGGCGACGGCATCGGCCACGGGGACCGCGTCCAGCAGCGCCGGAAGGCTGGCGAGTTCATCGAGCTCGCGGCGGCAGTCCCGGCAGCCAGCCAGGTGCTGTTCAAAGTCCGCGGCTTCGGCAGGCGGCAGACCGCCGAGCAGATAGGCGCCGAGTAACTGGTGGAGATCGGGCCCGCTCACTGTTGCACCCCCATTTCGTCGAGGATAGTCCGCAGGGCGCGGACGGCGTAGAAGGCGCGGGACTTCACGGTGCCGGCCGGGATGTTCAACTGTTCGGAGGCCTCCTGGACGGTGAAGCGGCGGTAGTGCAGGGCCACCAGGACATCCCGGTGCTCGGAGCTCAGGCGCAGCAGGGCCTCCTCCATCAGGACCCTGTTGAGCAGTTCATCGACCCGTTCCACCGCCCCGGCGGGATCCGCCATATCCCGCTCCGCGGCCTCCCGCGGGCGGCGCTGCGCCCGGCGGTAGTCGTCGATCATGATGTTGCGGGCCGTCCGGAAGAGGTAACTGCGCAGGCTGCCGGTGATCTGCGGCGCCTGCTGCCAGACGCGGAGCACCGTTTCCTGCACGACGTCATCCGCCTGCTGCGGGTCGTGGCAGGCGCCCAGCACGAACCGCCGCAAGGCGGGCCCGTGGTCACGGTAGATCGCGGCCACGACGTCTTCATCCAGCGGCATACGACACCTCCCGGGCTAAGTGCTGCTGCCCCACTAGGACGTACGTTCCGGCGAAAAAGTTCACCAAGCTTCTTTGAACCATTCTTCACCTGGCGCCGTCGTAACAGCTAGCCGGACTGCGAGAAGGCCGGCACCGAGCCAAGGAGCCAATAATGACCAAGCACTTCGGCGCCACCCTGTCCGCCCTCGCACTCGCCGTGGCCGTTTCCGGCTGTGCTGGGGGCAGCGGGACCACGACGACGCCCCCGGCCGCCGCAACGACGCCTGCCACGTCGGCGGCAAGCACACAGGCGTCCACCTCCGCCACCGCAGGGTCCGGCACCCCGGCGTCGGCCGCGGTACTCAAGACCGCCTCCACCAGCGCCGGGAAGGTGGTGGTGGATGCCAAGGGTATGAGCGTCTACTTCTTCACCAAGGACACGAAGGACTCCGGCACCAGCGCCTGCACCGGACAGTGCATCGCCGCGTGGCCGCCGGTGCTCACCGACTCCGCCACCCCGGCGGTGGACGGCGTCTCCGGAAAGATCGGAACCATCGCCACGCCGGACGGCAAGAAGCAGGTCACCATCAACGGGATGCCGGTCTACTACTACGTCAAGGACCGTGCCCCCGGCGACGTCGCAGGCCAGGGCGTCGGCAACGTCTGGTACCTGGTGAACCCTGCCGGCGACATGATCACCGCCGGCGCCACCGGCGGGTACTAGGCCCCGGCAGCCTCCGGGCCGCCGTCGGATTCGTCCTCGAACTCGACGGCGGCCACCACTTCACGGGTCTCGGGGTGGATCATGTACGCCTCGTCGTCATCCTCGAGCATCAGGAACTCGCCCTGGTCCGTGGTGAAGTGCCAGGCCAGGACCCGTTCGCCGTTGAGGTCGTAGTTCGGGTCGCCCATGGTGATCTTCAACAGGGTCTGCCCGGCCACCTCGCAGAGTTCCCGGATGATCAGCTCGAATTCCGGGGCGCTGGCGATCTCTTCCTCGGCCGCCTCCGCCTGGCGCTCGGCGAGGTTCGGGATGCGGGACACCCGCTCGTGGATGTGCCGGTCCAGTTCGTCCGCGTCCAGGACCAGCAGGTCCGGCTGGCCGCGGAGCCAGGCGGCGTTGAGGGCCACAATGTCCTCGGTTTCCAGCAGGGGCTCGAATTCGTCGTCGAGCTGTTCCAGGAGCTGGACCCCCTCCGATACCGGCGCCGCACCGGCGTCGGCCTCCAGCAGGGAGTCCCCGTCGAGGTAGGCGTCGGCTTCGTCCTCGGAGAGCGAGTCGTAGGCGGCGGCGCTCCGGTTGAACAGGTCCAGGTGCGCGGTGGCCCCCATCGCGGCCAGCCCCTCGCGGACGTAGGTGTCGATCTCTTCGCGTTCCGGCACGGTGAAGACGTACTGGGCGAATCCGCCCCCGAGGATCTGTGTCAGGTAGAAGTCCACGTAGTAGCTGCGCAGGGCGCTGGGGGCGATCTCCTCGGCGTCGAGCAGTTCGGCGTACATTGCGTTGACGACGTCGACGTTCGCATCCACCACGTCCACGTTGCCGCCGGAGAGGCTTTCCCGGGTCAGGACCGGGGCGTTGCCGGTGGCGGTCGGGCTCGAGGTCAGGCTGGTGCTCATGAAATTCCTCACGGTGGTGGTGATTGCTGCTCCGGTCCTTTCCACGGTATGTCCGGCCGGTTCCGCACCGGCCCAGCGGGAGGTGAACGTCAGGCGAAGTTTCCGGGCCCCTCCTGGCTGGTTAAGATGGATCAGATGACCAACTTCTGAAAGTAGTGCGCACATGCCATCCCATCCGGACGAGAGTGCGGCACTGGCAATACAAACTCCCGCGATCAACGACCGCTCCCTCGCGGCCGGACTCGCCTACGCCATGGGGAGCCGGGTCTCCGGGATCTCCTTCGACGCCGCCACCGGGCTCATGCTCGGAAAGGTCCGCGGCGGCGCAGACGTGCCCTACTCGACGACGGCGAAGCTGGTCCGCAAAGGCGGCGGCTGGAGCTGCACGGTGGGGGTGTGCAGCTGCCCGGTCCGCAAGGACTGCAAGCACGTTGCCGCGCTGTTGTTCGCTGCCGAAGACAACCCCGCAACCCGCGTCCAGCTCCTCACCCCGGCAGAATCCTCCCGGCTGTCCCGCCAGCCCTCGGCGCTGGAGCTGACGGACTGGGAACAGGCCCTGGGCCCGCTGCTTGCCCGGCCGGGCAGCACCCCGACCGCCAGCGGTGTTCCCCTGGCGCTGCAGTTCGAGATCGAGGAACCGGCGCCGCACTTTTCCTACACCGGCCGCCGGGATCCGCTGCGCAGCGTCCGCCAACTGAAGGCCCGGCCCGTCATCATGGGGGCCAAGGGCAAGTGGATCCGGGGGGACGTTTCGTGGAACACCCTCAGCTACCTCAACTACCGGCGCGAGTGCAATGAGGCCCACGTCGAGTGGATGCTGGAATTCCTCGCCTCCCACACCGCCGTCGCGAACCGCCAGCACGCCGGGACGGCCCCGTGGCTGGGGCTCAACACGTACGCCGGCAGGAACCTCTGGAGCCTGCTGGCCGAGGCCCGGAAGATCGGCGTTGCCCTGGTCCACGGCCGCGGCGACGAGCCCGTGCGGCTGGCGGACCAGCCGGCAGCCGTCGGGCTCAACCTGACCCGGTTCGGCGCCGGTGAGGCCGACGGCGGGCTGGCGCTCGCGCCGACGATCACGGTGGAGGGCACCGAGATTGATCCCGCGTCGGTAGGGACCATCGGCCGGCCGGCGCACGGCATCTTTTTGACCTCCGACGACGGCGCGCTGCCCGGCGTCGCCCCCGGCGAGTCCGCGATCACCCTCGCTCCCCTGGAGTCCGGCCTCAGCGAGGAACTGCTGACGTTCGTCACCGGCGGCACCACGCTGCACATCCCGGCCCGGGACGAAGGGCGCTTCCTCACGGGGTTCTACCCCAAGCTGAAGCAGAGCGCCCGGGTGACGGCCTCGGACGACTCGGTGGAGCTGCCCACCCTGGCCGTTCCCACCCTGTCCCTGCTGGCCAACTACGGCGCCGACCACCGGGTCCGGCTGCACTGGGAGTGGCATTACAAGGCCGGGACCCTGGTCACCGCCCAGCCTCTCTGGCGGCACCCCGGCGACCACGGCTACCGCGACGACACCGCCGAGGCGCGCATCCTGGAGACCGTCGGGCAGCCCTGGGACGTGGTGCCGAAGCTCGGCGAGTCGGCCACCGGCGGTTGGGGCACGCCGCGGCTGGCGGCGTCGGCGGAACTCAGCGGGCTCGACACCCTGGGCTTCACGGAGGAGGTCCTGCCCGCGCTCCGCGAACTGGCGGACGTGTCCGTGGACACGGCCGGGGAGATCGCCGACTACCGCGAGGCCGAGGAAGCCCCCGTGGTGTCCATCTCCACCAAGGCCACCGACCAGCGGGACTGGTTCGACCTGGGGATCCAGATCTCGCTCGAGGGCCAGCCGGTGTCCTTCGCCGCCGTCTTCTCCGCCCTCGCCGCGGGCCAGACGAAGATGCTGCTGCCCAGCGGCGCTTATTTCTCCCTGGACCTGCCCGAACTGCACCAGCTCCGAGCGCTCATCGAGGAAGCCCGGGAGCTGCAGGACAACAAGGATGCGCCGCTGCAGATCAGCCGGTTCCAGGCCGGCCTCTGGGACGAACTGGCGCAGCTGGGGATCGTTGACGAACAGGCAGCCGCCTGGCGCGAGGCCGTCGGCGGCCTGCTGGAAGGTGGCGTCAAAGGACTTCCCCTTCCGGACACGCTCGACGCCGAGCTGCGCCCCTACCAGCTCGAGGGCTTCAACTGGCTCAGTTTCCTCTACCGCCACGGACTGGGCGGGGTGCTGGCCGATGACATGGGCCTGGGCAAGACCGTGCAGGCGCTGGCGCTGATCTGCGCCGCCAAGGTCGCCGCCGCGGAAGCCACCGACGCCGAGGCATCGGACAACGCCGCGGGTGCCGGGGCGCCCGCCGGCGCCCCCTTCCTGGTGGTGGCGCCCACCAGCGTGGTGGGCAACTGGCAGGCCGAAACCGCCCGGTTCGCGCCGGGACTCACGGTCCGGGCCATCAGCGAGACCTTCGCTAAGAGCGGGTCGGTTCCCGCCGAGGCGATGGCCGGGGCCGACATCGTGATCACGTCCTACGCCCTCTTCCGGATCGACTACGAGGCCTACGCCGCGCAGCAGTGGGCCGGCCTGGTGCTGGACGAGGCGCAGTTCGTCAAGAACCACCAGTCCAAGGCATACCAGTGCGCGCGGAAGCTCCCCGCCAGCTTCAAGCTGGCCATCACCGGCACGCCGCTGGAGAACAACCTGATGGAGTTCTGGGCGCTGACCTCGATCGTGGCGCCCGGGCTGTTTTCCAGCCCGAAGCGCTTCGCCGAGTACTACCAGAAGCCCGTGGAGAAGAACGGCGACAAGGCGCAGCTGGACAAGCTCCGGCGCCGGGTCCGGCCGCTGATGATGCGCCGCACCAAGGAGCAGGTCATCCACGACCTGCCGCCCAAGCAGGAGCAGATCCTCGAGGTGGTCCTGAACCCGCGGCACCAGAAGGTCTACCAGACGCACCTGCAGCGCGAGCGGCAGAAGATCCTGGGTCTCATCGAGGACGTGAACAAGAACCGGTTCACGATCTTCCAGTCCCTGACTTTGCTGCGCCAGCTCAGCCTGGACCCGTCACTGATCGATCCCTCGCTCTCCGGGGTGCGCTCGAGCAAGCTAGACGTATTGTTCGAACAGTTGGAGGATCTGGTGGCGGAGGGGCACCGGGCCCTGATCTTCAGCCAGTTCACCGGTTTCCTCGGCAAGGTCCGTGAGCGCCTCGTCGAGGAGGACATCGAGTTCTGCTACCTGGACGGCGGCACCCGCAACCGTACGGACGTCGTCAACGAGTTCAAAAACGGCGCGGCGCCCGTCTTCCTCATCAGCCTCAAAGCCGGCGGCTTTGGCCTGAACCTGACCGAAGCCGACTACGTGTTCCTGCTGGACCCGTGGTGGAACCCGGCCTCGGAGGCGCAGGCGGTGGACCGGACGCACCGGATCGGCCAGGCCCGCAACGTGATGGTCTACCGGCTGGTGGCAAAGGACACCATCGAGGAAAAAGTCATGGCGCTCAAGGCGAAGAAGTCCCAGCTGTTCGCGGACGTGATGGAAGGCGATGCCCTCTCGGGCGGGGCCCTGACGGCGGAGGACCTGGCCGGGCTGTTCACCGACTGACGGCCCGCGCCGGAATTCTTCCGGCGGCGCTCCACAGCCGGTTCAGGCGTTGACTTATGCGGCGGCCGGGGCCACCAGGGGCGGGAGCGCCAGGTTCGTGCGCAGCCAGCGGCCCAGCGCCTTGCCTTTGCCCGTCCACCAGCTGTCCTCGTCCGTGCTGTGGTGCCAGCGGAAGATCACGGCCACCAGGACAAAAACGCCTCCGGCCACCTGTTCCCAGGCGCCGGATGCGGCGTAGACCAGCACGGCCACGCCCATGCTGACGGCGGCCGGCAGCGCCAGGGTCCGGAACACCGTGTTGGCGACGTATCGGCGGCGCGAACGCGGCACGGACACGGCCCGCACCAGGTCCGAGCCCATGCAGGCGACCACCACGACGTGACCGAACGTGAGCAGCAGCAGCCCCGGAAGCGAGTTCCCGAAGAAGGCGACGGCCTGCAGCCCGGTATTCATGGCCCGCCCGGGATCTCTGCGGCCACGTGTGCCGTTATGGCTGGAATTGAAGTGAACATGCGCTGCCCCCCGACAGTTTGTTCCCAGGCATCTCCGGGCTGAGACGTTTTGTGACTGAGACCTTCGAGACTGAGACCTTCGTACTGGCGGCCAGCTAGCCGCCAATACAATTCAACCGGCAGCCAGGGAGGGAAGTCACGACCCTCCAGTACCCGACTATGGCCCAAACGCCACGTGACTTTGCGCGCGTGTACTCAGTCCGGCCCTGCCCGCTACTTGTCCAGCGCTCCCGGGCGCCACACCACGAGGGCCTGCGACCGTGCCCGGGGGCGCTGGCCGCGGGCCAGGCTGACGACGTCGCCCGCGGTTCCGGCGGCGAAGATCCGGGAATCGAGGGACCGGGGCCGCCGTCCGAGCTCGTCGGTCAGCTCGGCGACCCGGCGCTGCAGGGCGTCGACCTGGTTCTCGAGCTGCAGGATCCGTTTGATCCCCTCTAGCGAGACACCCTCGTGCGAGAGCCGCTGCACCTCGCGGAGCATGTTTACATCGCGCTGCGAGTACCGGCGGGACTTACCCGGGGCCCGGCTGGGGGAGACGATGCCGAGGCGGTCATACTGGCGCAGCGTCTGCGGATGCATGTCCGCCAGTTCCGCGGCGACGGAGATGACGAAGATCGGCTGGTCGAACTCGATGTCCATGCCAGGACTCCTACAAGCGGGCCCTGGCTGCCAGCCCGGCCCGGACGTCCTCGCCGGCGGTGGCCGCCGCGAAGGCCTTCACGGCCTCTTCGGCGTCCTTGTTCAGCTTTTTCGGCACAGCGACGTCGATGGTGACCAGCAGGTCCCCGGTGGCTTTGGTGTGCTTGACGCCGCGGCCCTTGACCCGCAGGGTCCGTCCGGCGGGGGTCCCGGCCGGAACACGGACCCGGACCTTGTCCCCGTCAATGGTCGGAACCTCAATGTCGGCACCGAGGGCCGCCTCGGCGAAGGTGACCGGGACGTGGATGCGCAGGTTGTCGCCGTCGCGGGTGTAGAAGTCGTGGGGTTTCACGGACACGGTGACCATGAGGTCGCCGTTGCCTGCCGGGCCGTACTGCCCCTTGCCGCGGACGCGGACCTTCTGGCCGTCCTTGATGCCGGCCGGAATCCGTACGTCGATGATTTCGCCGTCGGGTTCGCGCAGGCCGATGGTGGTGCCGCGGATGGACCCGGCGAAGGAGATGCTGGTTGACGCGGTGCGGTCCGCGCCCTTCTGCGGGCCGCGCTGGAACGATTGTCCGCCGCCGCCGTAGCCGCCGCCACCAAACAGGTCGGCGAACTCGGGCGGAATGCCGCCGGCGGTGCTGTAGCTGCCGGAGTGGCGTCCGCCGCCGCCGGTGAAGAGGCCGCCGAAGAGGTCCTCGAAGCCGCCACCGGCCGCCGCGCCGGGAGCGCCCGGGGCGAAGCGTGCGCCACCACCCATCGCCCGGATGGCATCGTACTGCTGGCGTTCATCGGCATCGGAAAGCACAGAATAGGCCTCGGAGATGTCCTTGAACTTCTTCTCCGACGCAGTGTCCCCGGCGTTGGTATCCGGGTGGTGCTGCCGCGCCAGCTTCCGGTAGGCCTTCTTGATGTCGGCGTCGGAAGCGTCCTTGGCGACACCAAGGATCTTGTAAAAGTCCTTGTCCACCCAGTCCTGGCTAGCCAATGGCGTTTCCTTTCAAAAAAAGCGTTAAGGCGAGATTACCGCGGAGCGGAGCGAGACAAGGGGCCCGGGAGTGGCATCGGGCCTGCCGGAGCCGGGTGGCCGAGGATCGCAGATCCTTGGCCACCCGGCGCAGGGGCGGGGCCCCTTGTCTCGCTCCGCGAAGGTGACTACGCCGGAACAGACACGATCACTTGGGCGGCGCGCAGGACCCGTTCGCCGGACTTGTAGCCCGAGCGCAGGACCTGGCTGACCGTGTCGGTTTCGACGTCGGCGCCGGGCTGCTGGATGAGGGCCTCGTGGATCGTGGGATCGAACTCCACTCCGGTCTCATCAATGCGCACCAGACCGTAGGTCTTCAGCGCATTCTCCAGCTTGGCGGCAATCGCGGCGAACGGGCCGTCGGCGAGGTCGCCGTGCTGCCGGGCGGCGTCGACGTCGTCCAGCACCGGAAGCAGGGCGTTCAGGACGCCAATGACGGCCATCTCCCCTGCCACGGCGCGGTCACGTTCGACGCGCTTGCGGTAGTTGACGTACTCGGCCTGCAGGCGGCGGAGGTCGTTCTTCAGTTCCTCCGCCTCCCCGGCTCCCACGCCCTGCGCCACCGAATCGGCGGCCGGGACGTCCACGCTGTTGAGGATGTCCTCGGCCTGGGACAGTGCGTCCCCGGACTCGGCTTCCCCGGCAGCGGCACGTTCCTGGTCGGGATGGCGGGCCTCGCCGGTCTTCGGATCAACCTTGCGGTTGTCGTGGATCACCGGCTTCTGGCTCTCGTCCCGGTTGTCGCGGCGGTCCCCGGAAGCGCCGTGCTCTTCTTCGTTACCGTGGTGCGGCATGGTTACTTCTTCTCGTCTTCGTCAACGATCTCGGCGTCAACGATGTCTTCGTCCGCGGCGGCCTGCTCGCCGGCCGGGGCACCCTGTGCGCCTTCGGCGCCGTCGGGGGAACCGGGCTGCGAGTAGATGGCCTCGCCGAGCTTGGTCTGGGAAGCCTGAAGCTTCTCAAACGCGGTCTTGACGACGGCGTCGTCCGTGCCTTCGAGGGCTGCCTTGAGGGCGTCGACGTCGGCCTGGACCTCGGTCTTGACCTCTTCGGGCAGCTTGTCGGCGTTGTCGGCGATCAGCTTGTCCACGGAGTAGGCGAGCTGCTCTGCCGAGTTGCGGGTGTCGGTCGCCTCGCGGCGGGCCTTGTCCTCGGCAGCGTGCTCCTCGGCGTCACGGACCATCCGGTCGATGTCTTCCTTGGAGAGGCTGGAGCCGCCGGTGATGGTCATCGACTGTTCCTTGCCGGTGCCCTTGTCCTTCGCGGAGACGTGCACAATGCCGTTGGCGTCGATGTCGAAGGTGACCTCGACCTGCGGGACGCCGCGCGGGGCCGGGGCGATGCCGGTCAGCTCGAACGTGCCCAGCGGCTTGTTGTCCCGGGTGAACTCACGCTCGCCCTGGAAGACCTGGATCGCCACGGAGGGCTGGTTGTCGTCAGCCGTGGTGAAGGTTTCGCTGCGCTTGGTCGGGATGGCCGTGTTGCGCTCGATCAGGTGCGTCATAACACCGCCCTTGGTTTCGATGCCCAGGGACAGCGGGGTGACGTCGATCAGCAGCACGTCCTTGCGCTCGCCCTTGAGGACACCGGCCTGCAGGGCGGCGCCGACGGCGACGACCTCGTCCGGGTTGACGCCCTTGTTCGGCTCCTTGCCGCCGGCGAGTTCCTTGACCAGCTCGGAGACAGCGGGCATACGGGTGGAGCCGCCGACGAGCACAATGTGGTCGATGTCGGAAAGCTTGATGCCGGCTTCCTTGATGACGTCGTGGAACGGCTTCTTGGTGCGCTCCAGCAGGTCCTTGGTCAGGTCCTGGAACTTGGCGCGGGTCAGCTGCTCGTCCAGGTGCACCGGGCCGTCAGGGGTGACGGAGAGGTACTGGAGCGAGACGTTGGTGCTGGAGGAGGAGGACAGTTCCTTCTTGGCCTGCTCAGCGGCCTCGCGGAGGCGCTGCAGGGCGATCTTGTCCTTGGACAGGTCGATGCCCTTGACCTTGAGCTGGTTCAGCAGGTAATCCACAACGCGCTGGTCCCAGTCGTCGCCGCCGAGGCGGTTGTCACCGGCGGTGGCGCGGACCTGGATGGTGGAGAAGTCGTCCTCGTCCTTGCCAACCTCGAGGAGCGAGACGTCGAAGGTTCCGCCGCCGAGGTCGAAGACCAGGATGAGCTCGTCTTCCTTGCCCTTGTCCAGGCCGTAGGCGAGGGCGGCCGCGGTGGGCTCGTTGACGATGCGCAGGACCTTGAGGCCCGCGATTTCGCCGGCTTCCTTCGTGGCCTGGCGCTCGGCGTCGTTGAAGTACGCGGGAACGGTGATCACGGCGTCGGTGACCTTTTCGCCGAGGTAGGACTCGGCGTCGTTCTTCAGCTTCATCAGGATGCGCGCGGAGATTTCCTGCGCGGTGTACTTCTTGTCATCGATCGCGACGTTCCAGTCGGTGCCCATGTGGCGCTTGACGGACGCGATGGTGCGGTCGATGTTGTTGACGGCCTGGCGCTTGGCGATCTCGCCGACCAGGACCTCGCCGGACTTGGAGAAGGCAACAACCGACGGCGTGGTGCGGCCACCCTCGGCGTTGGCAATAACGGTGGGCTCGCCACCTTCGAGAACGGAGACGACGGAGTTGGTGGTTCCGAGGTCAATACCTACTGCACGTGACATGTGGTGCTTCCTTCTTTCCGTGGAAACTTGCTGCCCCGACCACCGGGCGGCGGCCCGCTCCCAGGCATTAGCCGGGGGTTGGGCCCGTCGATGACGGGGGCGCGCCCACCTATTGAGCGCTCTGCACTCAACTTTACTCAGCCGGAAATAGATGTCAATCCAAAGTTGAGTCAACTCCACTCAACTTTGGTCGCCGGCAAACCTCGCGCTCCCGCGGGCAGGCCCGGACCCGCGGAATTTCGCGGTTTTTGGCACGGCACAACAACCCCCGGAGGGGATTTCGCTGTGCGTGAACGGTGCCTGGTTAGCGGTGCCGGGCCTTACTGGCCGTCGCGGCCCGCGTCACGGGCCTCGTCTGCCCGTGCGGCGCCATCGCGCGCGTCGCCGTCGCGAGTGTCGCCATCGAGCCGTCCCGTGCGGCGGGGACCGGTGGCCCCGGCCGCGCCGTAGTCGCCCTCGGGGTAGTCCCCCTCCTCGACGACGGGGGCCTCCGGGGTGTCGACACCGGCCGCACCGTAGTCACCTTCGGGGTAGTCCCCCTCTTCGGTTCCTACCGTGGTGCCGGGCGCCACGCCCGCCCTGCCGTAGTCGCCTTCCGGATACTCGCCCTCGGGCGCCCCGGCCGGGTTCTCCCCCGCGACACCCGCCAGCCCGTAGTCGCCCTCGACGTACTGGCCGGCGTCGCCTTCGGCTGCCCCTTCGTCGGCGGAGGCCGGTACCGGGGTGGCCTGGTGCTTCTTCTCTGCCGGCGTTTGATCAAACCCACTGTTGTCAGACATGTTTGGATCCCTCCTGCAAGCCTCGGGCGCCCGCTCGGGCGCAGTCGCAGTCTATCGAGCGCCGCCGGGAGGCAACAGGGGGGGCCGGAGCGGGTTTACGACCGGAAAAGGCAGCCGCCGCCACCGCGGCCCGGTGGGGGGACCAGGGGCAGTGACGGCGGCTGCGGTCAGGGGCGCGGCCTACCGGATTCCCGCCTCCGCGGATTCCGGTTCCGCCTCGGCCGGCAGCGTCCGGGCTGCGGCGTCGGCCTCGGGCCGGCCCGGCTTCCCGGGCCACCAGATCCGCGGACCGATGTCGTAGGCCAGGGCGGGGACCAGCAGCGAACGGACCAGCACGGTATCCAGGAGCACACCGAAGGCAACGATGAAGGCCAGCTGCACCAGGAACATGATCGGTATAACGCCCAGGGCCGCGAAGGTGGCGGCGAGCACCACTCCGGCCGAGGTGATCACGCCGCCGGTGACGCCCAGCCCGCGCAGGATACCGGCCCGGGTACCGTGCTTAAGCGACTCCTCCCGGACCCGGCTCATCAGGAAGATGTTGTAGTCCACTCCGAGCGCCACCAGGAAGACGAAGCCGAAGAGCGGAACCGTCGCGTCCGCCCCCGGGAAGCCCAGGACATGGTTGAACACCACGGCCGAGACGCCCATCGCGGCCCCATAGGACAGCACCACCGAGGCAACCAGCAGGACCGGCGCCAGGATGGACCGGAGCAGCAGCATAAGGATGACGAGGATGACCGCGAGGACCACGGGAATGATGGTGACGAGGTCGCGCTGGGCCGTGGTGTTGGTATCCAGGGCCGTGGCCGTCACCCCGCCCACCAGCGCGCCGTCGTCGACCTGCTTGAGGTCCTGGCGGAGCTTGACCACAACGTCTTCGGCCTCGTTGGAGTCGGCGGCGAAGTCCAGGGTGGCGTTGATGAGCACCCTGCCGTCCCGCACCGCGGGCTCGGTGGGAGCTGCCGGCGAGCCGGGCGCGCCCCGGGCCGGGACGATTGGCACGTTGCCCTCGGCCAGCAGGTAGGCATCGCCGACGCCGGCGGTCGCCTTGGTCTTGGCCAGCACCTCCTGGGCTTTGGCGGTATCCGCGACGATGACGGCGGGGCTGCCGGATCCGGCGTCGAAGTGCCGGGCCAGCGCCTTCTGGCCGTCGACGGCGTTGGAGGCCGCGAGGATGACGTCGGTTTGCGGCACCCCGTTGGCCTTGAGCTGGAGCACGCCGGCCGAGGCTACCAGGAGCAGCAGCACCGACGTGATCCAGACCGTGCGGGGCCGGCGCGAGACCAGGGAACCGGTGGCACGCCACAGGCCCTTCTGGCCTTCGAGGCCCGTGACGAGTTCGGGTTCGCGCTCCGTCGCCGGGAGCAGCTTGGGCCGGAAGGGCCAGAAAGCTGCCCGGCCCAGGAGCGCCATCATCGCGGGAAGCAGGGTCAGTGCCGCGAAGAGCGAGCACAGGATGCCGGCGGCTGCGACCGGGCCGAGGGCCTTGTTCGAGTTGAGGTCGGAGAAGAGCAGGCAGAGCAGGGCGATGATGACGGTGGCGCCGGAAGCCAGGATGGGTTCCCAGGCGGCTTTCCACGCGGTGAGGGCGGCCGCGGTGCGGTTGGTGGTGTGCGTCAGCGCCTCCCTGAAGCGGGCCACGTAGAGCAGGGCGTAGTCCGTGGCCGCGCCGATGACCAGGATGGAGAGGATGCCCTGGCTTTGGCCGTTGAGCTGGATCCAGCCCAGTTTCGCCATTCCGAAGACCAGGAGGATGGCCGCGCAGAGTGCGAAGACCGAGGTGAACAGCACGGCAACCGGCAACAGCAGCGAGCGGTACACCACCAAGAGGATCAGGAAGACTGCGCCGAGGGCGACCAGCAGCAGGATGCCGTCGATGCCGGCGAAGGCGCTGACCAGGTCCGCGGTGAGCCCGGCCGGTCCGGTCACATAGGTGCGCATCCCGTCCGGAGCGGAGGCCGAGACTTCGTCGCGCAGCTCCTTGATGACGGCCTTGACCTCGTCGGAAGAGGCGACCGGAACCACGAACTGCACCGCTTTCGAGTCCTCCGAAGGGATCGGACCGATCACTGCACTGCCGACCTTCAGGGCCTCGAGTTTGGTCTTGAGGGCCGCCGCCTCGCCGAGCTGGGCCCGCGTGAAGGCGGAATCGCCTTCGATCACAATGACCGCGGGAATCTCCTTGGAGTCGCGGAACTTGGCCTGCCAGTCCTGCGCCGCGGTGGCCTCGGCGCCTGCCGGCAGGAATGACGCCTGATCGTTGGAGGAGACTTCGCTGAGCCGGCCAAAGGTGGGGCCGCCGATCCCCGCGATGGCAAGCCACGCGAAAACCAGGACGGCAGGAACCAGCCACCGTAGCCAGAAGGGGACACGGGTTGAAGCAGGCCGGTTGCGATTCATAGCGTCCTTCTCGGAGTGGCGTATCGGAGTACGATTAGTAAATCATAGATTATCTCCATCATGGATATAAGTGTCAGACTAGAGAAAATGGGGATGAGAAAACTGCCGCGGCCGCCGGACAGCCCGGAGGGCGTGCTGGAGTAAACTCCGGAGGGCGCAAAGCGCTCAGGATGTGGCGGGACGAATCAGAGAGGGTGCAGTGTCAACTGAACGGTCAAGCGGACAGCCAAGCGAACAGCCGGTGGGCGCCGACGCCGGCCCTCCGCCGCTGGTCCGGCTGCTTCAGGACTTCAGCCTTGAGGCCAACCGGTACGCTGACGCGGCGGGCAGCCGGAATGACATGCACCGTACGGACCTGAATGCCCTTGCCGTCATCATGGAACACACCGCGAAGAACCAGGTGGTCACACCGGGCGTGCTGCGCAGGGAACTCCACCTCAGCTCCCCGGCCACCACGGCCCTGATCGACCGGCTGGACAAGTCCGGGCACGTGATGAGGGAACGGCAGGGCCCGGACCGCCGGCAGGTGCAGCTCCGGATGACGCCGAAAGCCTACCGCGACGGCGGGGCCATGTTCCTTCCGCTCGCCCGGCATATGGGGGCGGCCATGGCCGGGTTCACACCGGCTGAACTGGAGACCGCCACCCGATTCATCACCGCAATGATCGACGCCACGGTCAAAGCCGGGCAAGAAGCCGCCGCTCCCCCGGCCGGCCCGCCTGACAAGAACCGCGGCGGGGACTGAACCGCAACAAGTACCTGCCGGTTCGGTCCGTCCCGGCCGCGGCAGGCGTAGCGTTCCCTTATGAGCGCCCAGCAGCCCGACGACGTCTACACCCACGGCCACCACGAGTCGGTGGTCCGTGCCCATGCGGCCCGGACCGCGGAGAACTCCGCGGCCTTCGTCCTCCCCTACCTCGCACCCGGGGTGTCAGTGCTCGACGTCGGCTGCGGGCCGGGCAGCATCACCTGCGACTTCGCCGTGCTCGTCGCCCCCGGCGAGGTCACCGGACTGGACCGCTCCCCGGAGGTCATCGCCCATGCTGCCGCCCTGGCCGGGGAGCGCGGGGTGCCGAACGTGAGCTTCGTCGCCGGGGACCTCTACCGGCTTGATTTCCCGGCGGAGACGTTCGACGTCGTCCATGCGCACCAGGTCCTCCAGCACCTCACCGATCCGATCGCTGCCCTCCGGGAGATGCGCCGGGTCGCGAAGGCGGGCGGGATCGTGGCCGCCCGCGACGCCGACTTCCACGGAATGAGCTGGTACCCGGCACTCCCGGAGCTGGACGAGTGGATGGAGCTGTACCAGAACATCGCCCGCCGGAACGGCGCCGAGCCCGATGCCGGCCGGCGCCTGGTTTCCTGGGCGCAGGCCGCCGGGTTTACCGACGTCGCACCCACCAGCAGCAACTGGCTTTACGCCACGGGCCAGCAGCGGCGGTGGCAGGCACGGGTCTGGGGTGAACGGGTACTTCATTCGGCTTTTGCCGAGCAGGCGCTCGAGTACGGCTTCGCCACCGCCGCGGACCTGGCCCGGATCTCCGCGGGCTGGCACCGCTGGGGCTCCACTGACGACGGCTGGTTCCTGATCCCCAACGGCGAGATCATCGCCCGCGCCTGAGCGGGACGCCGTAGCCACAGTGGCAGCCGCCAAGCCATTCCCTGCTGCCCGATCTGGCGCTAGGGTGCACTCAAAGGCCCTATCGATAAGGAAAAAGCATGCGCAAAGTGACGGCCGGCCTGTTCAGCTCCGTGGACGGCGTGGTGGAGGACCCGTTCCTGTGGCAGTTCGACAGCTTCGACGACGAGCTGGGTGCGGGGATGGGCGAGATGATGGGCCGGATCGATACCGGGCTCCTGGGCCGCGTGGGGTACCAGCAGTGGGCGGAATACTGGCCCAACGCCGAAGCCGACGCCGATTTCGGCGGGTTCATCAACCCGCTGCCGAAATTCGTGGCGTCCCGGACGCTGACGGGTGACCTGGAGTGGAAGAACTCCCGGCTGATCGAAGGCCCACTGGAAGACTTCGTCGCGGACCTGAAGAGGGGCGACGGCGGCGACATCGGCGTCTTCAGCAGCATCTCGCTGGTCCGCCAGCTGCTGTTCGCCGGCCTGCTGGACAGCCTTATGCTGATCGTCCACCCCGTGGTCGCCGGCAGCGGGCGGCGGCTGTTCAACGACGGCGATCCTTTGACCCGGCTCGAACTGCAGTCCTCCCAGCAGACCAGCAAGGGCAACATGATCCTGGACTACGCCCTCCGCAAGGACTGACCGCCGGCCCGGACGCGTCATCATGCGGAGTGGGCCGGGCCGGAACCGTAAACTTTTCAGGTGCAACTCTCCCTATGGCTGGCGCTGGCCGGCGCCGGCGTCCTGATCAGTTTTACTCCCGGCGCGGGTGCCATCAACACCATGAGCAACTCCCTGAACTCTGGCTTCCGCCGGTCCATCTGGGGCATCCTCGGCCAGCAGGCCGCGCTGGTGGTGCACATCCTGATCGTTGCCCTCGGCGTCGGGGTGCTGGTGGCGAGCTCCCCGGTGGCGTTCAACATCATCCGCTACGCCGGAGCCGCCTACCTCGTCTACCTGGGCATCCAGCAGTTCCGGCACAAACCGGACCTGGACCAGGAAAAGGCCGCGGCGCTGCGCAATGAACCGGCACTGTCCATGTTCCGCCGCGGGCTGTGGGTGAACCTGCTCAACCCGAAGGCGATCGTTTTCTTCCTCGCCTTTATGCCGCAGTTCATCCGCCCGGACCAGCCGCTCGTGCCGCAGTATCTGGTGCTATCCGGCACCGTGATCGTCATCGACATCCTGGTCATGTGGTTCTTCTTCGCCGCGGCCGCAACGACGTTCCAGCGATTCACCCACGATGCCCGCGGGCAGCGGATCCTCAACCGGACCTTCGGCGTCCTGTTCGTCGCCGTCGGCGTCCTGCTGGCCCTCATCCACTAGCGCGCCCAACGGGCCCTGCTAGCCGCCCGCCCGCAGAGCCGGGAGCAGAGACTTGACCGTGTCCGAAGAGATCGCGAAGCCGATACCGTTCGCGGCGGTCTGTGAGGTGGACATGGCCACCATGGTGTTGATGCCGATCACCCGGCCGCCGGCGTCGAGGAGGGGGCCGCCCGAGTCCCCGGAACTGATCGACGCGTCGGTCTGCAGCAAGTTGGCCAGCCGCGAATTCCGGCCGAAGCCCGACTCGGCTGTGGTGCTCCGGCCGGTGGCCGAAATGATCCCGGTGGTCACGCTGGGCCCGCCCGCCAGCCCGAGGGCGTAGCCGATGGCGACCACCGCGTCGCCCGGCGCCACGGACGCGGAGTCGCCAAGTTCCAGCATGGGCAGCTCCGCCGCGCCGGCAACCTGCAGCAGGGCGAGGTCGTGGTCACTGTCCACGCTGACGATCCGGGCGGTATGGCTGGTGGCGTCATGGAAGGTCACCGTCAGGGTCGAGGCCCCGTTGACCACGTGGGCATTCGTCAGGATCTCCCCCGCGGCGCTGATCACCACGCCGGTTCCTTCCGAAGTCAGCCGGCTGCCCCCGCCGGGGTCCAGGAACGGATTGGCCTGGGTGGCGCCGGCTTTCACGGCGACGACGGCGGGCAGCGACGCCGCCAGCAGCCCCTTGATGTCTGCGGGGTGGTCTGACACGCCGCCGCCGGGCGCGACGTACTGCCTGACTACCGTTTGGGTACCCCAGCCGCTGGACCGCGCCACCAGCAGCGCCGAACCTGCGCCCGCCAGCGCGGCGACCAGGACCACACCCAGCAACTGCAGGACGCCGAGCGAAAACCGGCCCGCCCGGCCGTGGGGAGTATTCGCGGGCGGCGCTCCGGCGGCGGGAGGCTCGGGTTGCGGTTCCCCGCCCGGGTCCGGCGCCGGCTCCGGGTCATCACCTGACCCGTAGGGCGCATCCCCGTCGGCGCCTCCGAAGGCGGCCGGCGGAAGGGCCACCGGCTCCGGATCCGTCATGGCTTCAGTCTGCGGCCGGCGCCGGTGGCAGTCCAGAGCCGAACGGCCCGCGGGAGCCCGGCGGCCCGGGCCGAAATCACCCCCTTCGCACGCTGACAAGCCCGACAATCCATGTGACAAAACTTGTAATACCACCGGACGCCCCGGCTAGCCAAGGCGCCTCCGGATCCGCCATGCTTAGTCATGACCTCAATGTCGAGCCAGTACCGGATCATCACGGTCTGCACCGGAAACATCTGCCGGTCCCCGATGGCCGAACTGATGCTCGCAGAGGCTGCGGCCGCGGCGCAGCTCACCGGGGTCGACGTCGACTCGGCCGGGATCACGGCGTATGAGGCGGGCCGCCCGATCGACCCGAGGGCCGCGCGGAAACTCGCGGCGAACAACATCGCCTCCGAGCAGCACATAGCACGCGAGTGGCGCAACGAATGGTTCCAGTCCCGGGACCTGATCCTGGCCCTGGATGTGGACCACTACGGCTGGCTCCGGCAGGCGGCCCCGGACCAGGCGGCGCTGGCGAAGATTCGGATGCTGCGCAGTTTCGACCCCGCCGCGGCCGGGAAAGACCCGTTGGACCAGGGCATCGAGGACCCCTGGTACGGCGGACACACCGATTTCGACACCACCTGGGACCTCATCCGGGCCGCGGTCCCCGGCATCCTGGCCCATGTCCAGGCCGCCCGGCAGGACGCAGGGCAGCGGGTACGCTCTATTTCATGAGCCAAGCACCCGTCATCATCGCCATCGACGGGCGCTCCGGCGCAGGAAAAACCACGTTGGCCATCGAGCTCGCTGCGCGCCTCCGCGAGCATCACAAGGTTTCCCTCTTCCACCTCGAGGACATCTACCCCGGCTGGAACGGCCTGTCCGCCGGCGTCGACCGCTACATCGCCACCGTGCTCACCCCGCTGCGCCGCGGTGAAACCGCCCGCTGGGTCAGCTGGGACTGGGACCGGCACTACGACGGCGAGATCCGCCTCACCCAGCCTGCCGAGATCGTCGTGGTCGAGGGGGTGGGTGCCGCGTCCGCGGGCGCCGCCCCGTTCCTCGACGCCGTCATCTGGGCCGACTCCCCCGACGGGGAACGGCGTACCCGCGCCCTGGCCCGGGACGGTGCGACCTATGAGCCGTACTGGGATCAGTGGGCCGGCCAGGAAGACCAGTGGCTGGCACTGGACGATGTCCCCGCCCGTGCCGACGTGCATGTGCTCAACCGCGCCGACGGCGCAGCTCCGGCCGAGGTGCTCCAGGCCCTGCAGTACCTGCCCTCCCTGGCGGGGGTGCTGGTACCCGAATTGTCCGCCCGCCGCGGGCTGCAGCTCCGGGCCGAGCGGATCGAGGCGACGCCGGACGCCGCCCTGCTGTTCACCAAGCTCTACGGCAAATCCCCGAACGCGGTCTGGCTGGACTCCTCGCTCCCCGGAGCCGGCGAACGCAACCGCTTCAGCATCCTGGCGGACGACGGCGGCAGTTACGGCCAGTCGGTCCGGCACAGTTCCGGCCGGACCCGGGTGAGCGTCGGGAGTACCGCCGTCCACACCGAAGGCGGGTTCTTCCGGTGGCTCGACGGGGTCTGGGGCCGCCGCGCGCTGCGGGCCCCGGAAGGCTACCCCTGCGAGTTCACCCTCGGCTGGCTCGGCTACCTCGGCTACGAACTCAAGCGCGAGACCGGCGGCAGCGACGTCGCCTCCCCCACCCCGGATGCCTGCCTGATCTTCGCCGGCCGCGCCGTCGTCCTGGACCACCGGGAACGCACGGTGTGGCTGCTGGCCCTCGACACCCCGGACGCCGGGGACTGGCTGGCCGCGGCACGGACCGCCGTCACGGCGTCGGGCGCGGCCGCCGCACAGGATACCGGGCAGGACCCCGGCGCCTCTGACGTCGGTGCCCCCGACCCCGGCACCCATGCCGTCCACGCCCCCGCCTTCCATGCCAGGAACCGTGAAGCCGCCTACAAGGACAAAATCGCCGCGGCCCAGCACCAGATCGCCGAAGGCAACACCTACGAGGTGTGCCTGACGACGGCGCTGACAGCCGCCGCACCGGCCGGATTTGATGCCTGGGCAGCCTACCTGGAGCTGCGCCGGCGCAACCCGGCCCCGTTCGCGAGCTACCTCCGGTTCGCCGGCGTGACCGTGGCCAGCACCTCGCCCGAACGCTTTCTGCGGGTCGCGGCCGGCGGGGCGATGCGCGCCGAACCAATCAAAGGCACCCGCCGCCGGGACGCCGATCCGGGACGGGACGAGACCCTGCGGCGCGAACTCGAAGCCTCGCCGAAGGACCGGGCCGAGAACATCATGATCGTGGACCTGCTCCGGAACGACCTCAGCCATTTTGCGGTCCCCGGTTCTGTCACTGTCAGCCGGCTGTGCGCGATCGAAACCTACGCCACGGTCCACCAGATGGTCAGCACCATCGACGCGCAGCTGCGGGCCGGCATGCCGCGGGCCGAGGCCGTGGCGGCCTGCTTCCCGGCGGGCTCCATGACGGGCGCGCCCAAGGTCAGCACCATGGCCATCCTGGACCGGCTCGAAGCCGCTCCCCGGGGCGTCTACTCCGGCGCGATCGGCTACTTCTCGCTCAGCGGTGCCACCGACCTTGCGGTCGCGATCCGGACGCTGGTGGTGGCCGACGGCGGCGGGTCCGGCAGCACGTTGAGCCTCGGCATTGGCGGGGCCATCACCGCCGATTCCTCCCCCGAAGAGGAATATGAGGAGATCCGGACCAAGGCCTTCGGGGTGCTTTCGGCCCTCGGCGCGGACTTCCCGGCGGCCTAGCCGGGGGAACGGGTACTGCTACTGCAGGGTGGCCGTGAGCCGGGCGACGTTATCGACGTACTTGACCAGCTTGGGCCGCTCCATCCAGTCCTCCAGCTTTAGCTCCCGGGAGATCCCCCGGTAGGTGTCCTCCACAGCGCGGATCCGCTTGACGATGTCCTCGCCCAGCAGCATCACGGACACCTCAAGGTTCAGCGAGAACGACCGCATGTCCATGTTGCTAGAGCCAAGGACGGCAACCTCGTCATCGACCGTGAAGTGCTTGGCGTGCAGGACGAACGGGGCCTTGTAGAGGTAGATCCGCACCCCGGCTTCCAGCAGCGCCTCGTAGTAGGACTGCTGGGCGTGGTGGACCAGGAACTGGTCCCCCTTCTCGGAGACGAACAGCTCGACGTCGACGCCGCGCTGCGCCGCCGTGGTCACGGCGTACAGCAGCGAATCGTCGGGCACGAAGTACGGGCTGCAGATGGAGAGCTTGTGCTGCGCCGAGTAGATCAGGGTGTTGAACAGGCGCAGGTTGTTCTCGGTGATAAAGCCGGGCCCGCTGGGCACCACCTGCGCCGTAACGTGGCCGGGGGTCGACTTGAACTGGTGGGCCAGCTGGTGTTCGAGGGATTCGTCGGTCTCGCTGAGCCAGTCCGTCGCGAACACCACGTTCAGGGTGGTCACGATCGGGCCGCGCATACGCGTCATGAGCTCGACCCATTCCCGGCCGACCTTGCGGTGGCGGGGGTTGTTGTAGGAGGGCTCGATCAGGTTCTGCGAGCCGGTGAAGGCCACCTCGCCGTCGATCACCATGATCTTGCGGTGGTTGCGGAGATCGGGACGGCGCCACTGGCCGTGCACCGGCCGCAGCGGCAGCATGGGGCGCCAGCGGATCTTGCTGGCGTTCAGCCGCGCGGTGAGCTTGCTGTAGCCCTTGATCCGCATGGTCCCGAGGTGGTCGAAGAGGACGCGGACCTCGACGCCGCGTTCGGCGGCCTCCTCGAGGGCGGTCAGGAGTTCGTCCGTCACGTGGTCCGAGCTCATGATGTAGAACTCGGCGTTGATGAAGGACTTGGCCTCGCGGGCCGCGGCAGCCATCGCCTTAATGGAATCCGGGTAGCCGGGGAGCAACTCCACGCTGTTGCCGTCCACCATGGGCAGCGAGCCGAGCGTCTTGTTCAGCTCCGCCGCGGACGCCACCCATTCGGGCCCGTCATACTCGCTCTCGACGGCGGCCATTTCCGAGGTGCCGGCCCTGATCCGGGTGTTCACCGCCTCCTGCTGCGCGCGGCGGCGGCGGGAGAGCCGGAAGTTGCCGAAGAGCAGGAACAGCACCAGTCCGAGCGCCGGAACGAAGAAGATGCCCAGCAGCCAGGCCATGGCGGTGGTGGGGCGCCGGTTCCCCGGGATGATGCCCAGGGCGAGCACACGGATGGCGAGGTCGATGACTGTCAGGATGAGGACCACCCAGGACGGGAGTGTTCCCACAAGCGGAAATGGCCACAGCACAGGCGAACCCCTCAAATTCCAGACCCGCGGAACAGTTCCGGAACGGGCAATCCGCAAATCCTATCCCGCCGTAGGCCGCACTAAGCTGAAGGCATGACTACCCCCGCCGCTGATCCGGCCCGCAGCACCGTGCTGGTGTTCCTCGACCCCGCCTTTGAGCACGGCCGCGTCGCCGATGCGTCCCGCCCGCAGCTGATGGCCACGGACCAGGGCGCCACCCGCGGCGACGGCGTCTTCGAGTCGCTGCTGGTGGTGGGCGGACGCCCGCGGAAGCTGCAGGCCCACCTGACCAGGCTGGCCGGCTCTGCCCGGTCGCTGGAGCTGGATATCCCCGCCGAGGACACCTGGCGCCGGGCGATTGACACGGCCATCAGCGAGTTCCGCGGCAGCGCGGGCGGCGACGACGACGAGGTGGTGGTCAAGCTCCTGGCCACCCGCGGGGTCGAGGGCGCGGCCCAACCGACCTGCTGGGTGCAGGCGTCCCCGCCCCCGGCGGCCGGCCGGCGGCAGCGCGAGACCGGCATCGACGTCGTACTGCTGGACCGCGGCTACGACAGCGAAGTGGGCGAACGCGCCCCCTGGCTGCTGCTGGGCGCCAAGACCCTGTCCTACGCCGTCAACATGGCGGCGCTGCGCTACGCGCACCACCAGGGCGCGGACGATGTCATCTTTACGTCCGCCGACGGCCGGGTCCTGGAGGGCCCGACGTCGACGGTGTTGCTGGCGCACCTGGAAACCATTGACGACGGCGCGGGCGGGGTCCGCACCGTGCGGCGGCTGATCACGCCGCAGCTGGATAGCGGAATCCTTCCCGGTACCTCGCAGGGCGCCCTGTTCACCGCGGCCAAGGCTGCCGGCTGGGAACTGGGCTACGGCCCGCTGGTCCCGGCCGACCTCTACGACGCCGACGCCGTCTGGCTGATCTCGAGCATCCGGCTCCTGGCCGCCGTGAACCACATCGATGGCAAGGAAATCGGCACGGCGGGGCTGCGCGCCCAGCTCACGGCCGAGCTCAACGAACTCTTCGCCACCATCGAGTAGGACGCCGCTCCGGCCGGCCGCTCAACGGCCCAGGGACCTCCCTAGCCCTGGCTGGCGAAGACCTCATTGACCATCCGCGCCAGGTCGGCCGCCGCGGCCTTCGTGACGCCCGGGCCGGTGGCGACGGCCGTCGCGGCGAGTCCGCCACGGACACCCATCACCACAACCGTGCTGATGGTCATGTTGTTCGGCAGGTTCTGGGTCATCATGGCGGAGTAGGACTTCTCCGCTTTCGTTTCCACGGGGAGTACGACGGTTTTGTTGGTGACCTTCTGGCCCTGGATTTCCATGGTGAAGTCGGAGCACTTGTTGCTGTTGACGGCGGATTCGTCGAGGTTCTTGGCCAGGACTGCCGGGTCCTTGAAGGCCACGAGGGTTACCGCCGTAGCGGCTTGGACCTTGGCGGCCTGGGACGTGCCGCTCGCGTAGGTGCTGCCGGCGGGGATCTGGGCGTTGCTGTCCGCCACGGCCGCACACGCCGCGGGGGTGATCTTGACCGCCTTCATCATCTCCTTCGACGCCGTGATGCCCTGGTCCAGCTGCGAGGCGGGGATGGCGGTCAGGCGCTTGCCTTCGGCATCTTTGAGGCCGGCGATGATTGCCGCCAGGTCACCCCGGGTGTACGTCTTGGCTTCGGCTGTCGGCGTCGGGGTTGGGGTCTGGCTCGCGGCCACGGATGCGCCCTGCGATCCCGTAGCGGGGGCGCCGCCGGTCGATGCCGGGGCCGTGGAGCCGCCGCATCCGGCGAGCGCGAGGGCTGCCGAAATCAAGAGTGTGGCCGGCGCGATGCGTCGCAGGTTCATGAGGATCCCCAATTCGGTGAGAGTGAGCGGCGGTTCGCCGGCAGAGGACCGGCCCGCAGCTGCGATACCGGGAGCATACGACATGCAGCCGGCAGGGCCTAGCACCGGCGCGAAATCAGCCCCCTGGCAGCCTGCGGCGTCCGCCGGAAGCCGTAACCGGGGCAGGCCTCACGCCGTGATGCGTGCCCGCGGCAGGCGCGCTGGCCGCCCCGGTCCGGGGGACCTTGTTCCGGCGGACCCTCTTGCCGCGGGTTTCCTGGCCGACGGCGGCCACCATGGCGAGGGCGGTAAACAGGGGGTAGAGGGCAACCAGCGGCAGGGCCCAAATATGCCGCAGGTCCCGCCAGGCCCGGTTGAGTGCCAGCCCGGACAGGGTCAGGACCACCGTCACGGCCAGCCCCACCCAGCCGATCAGCGCCCAAACTTCGGCACTGAGCGGACTCCGTCCCGCCGCCAGCAGCAGGGCCAGGTCCGCCAGCAGGACGATCTGCAGCACGGGGGCCGCCACCACGGTCATGGCGCTGAACATAACGCAGGCACCGAAGAAGCCTTTGCGGGGGTGGCCGGTCATGTCCTTGTGCACCCTTATGGTCTGCAGCAGCCCGCGGGCGCGGCGGACCCGGTGGCGCCAGAGGGCACCGATGGTGGAGGGCGGCTCGGTGTGCACCAGGGCGCTGGGGGCGAAACCCACCCGGTACCCGGCACGGCGGACCCGCCAGGTCAGCTCCAACACCTCAGCCATGGTGTCCCCACGGAACAGGCCGATTTCCTCAATGACCGAACGGCGGACGGCCCCGATGTTCCCGCAGACCGCGGGCAGGCAGCCGACCACGGCGACGGCCCGCCGGGCCATGCCGGTGCCGACCTGGCTGACGAATGCCAGCCTCCGGGTCTGGGCCCGGTTCAGGTTGATGGGCCGGTCAGCGCCGCAGACGGCCCCGGTCTTCTTGTCCGGGAAGCCCTGCAGCATCCTTTTGACGGTATCGCGGGTGAAGAGCCCGTCCGCGTCCGCGAACATCAGCACGTCCCCGGTGGCCCGCCCCAGCCACAGGTTCAGGGCCGCCGCCTTCCCGTCGTTGGCCTGGCTCAGCACCGTAATCCGGGGATCGGCGGCGGCCAGCCCCCGCATCAGTTCGGCAGTGTTGTCGGTGGAGCCGTCGTCCACCAGCACCACCTCGTACCGGTCGTAGCGGGTCAGCTGGATGGACCGGACGCAATTCTCAATGACCGTTGCCGCGTTGAAGGCGGGGACAATGATGGACACGGTGGGCCATTCATCGAACAAGGTCGGCGCGCCCTTGCGGTGGCGCTGCACCGCGAGCACCTCAAAGCAGAGCGCCAGTGGCAGCACCAGTAGCTTCACCAGCCCGAGCACCAGGAGGGGCAGGCCCAGAACCGGCAGGAGCAGGTCCGCGGCAGGGAGAACCGCGGCCAGTGCCGTTTCATACCAGGACATCCGCGTACGCTCCGGTGCTTTGGCGGAATGACGCCGGGTTGAACGAGGGCAGGTTGAAGGACGCCAGGACGGCGTCAAGCAGCTCCGGTGCGTGGCCGCTGTGGGCGCCGAACCGGGCGCTCACGTCCAGGACCACGGGGGTCCCGTCCGCGCGTCGGCGTACGTCGACCTCCACCGGGCCGGTCAGCCCCAACATGCGGACCGCGGCCATGGCAACATTCCCCACGTCAATGTCCTTCCCCGCCTCGACCCGGCGGGCGCTCACGCCCCCACAGCCCTGGGCCGGCTCCGCTTTTTCCACCACGACGACGAACGGTGCGGCAGTGTTGTGCGCCGGCATCCCGAACACCATGGGGCCGTATTCGGTGCCGGGGATATATTCCTGCACGATCTGGCCCTCCGGCAGCCGGTGCCAGTCCACCTGGGCACTGCCGTCAACCACCAGGACCCCGCGTCCGCCGCCGGAGACCCGGGGCCTGACCACCACGGGTCCGCCCAGCGCCTCCATGGCGGCGGCGGCGCCGGCGAAGTCCCGCGGAACCCCGAAGCGGGGCACGGGAACGCCGGCGGCCTTCAGCTGCGTGGCGGTGTAGAGCTTGTCGTTGGCGATGGCCACGGGCCCGGGGCTGCCGACGATAACGCGGACCTCCGGACCGAAGCCGGCCCGGAACGCCGCCAACTGCGGGAGTTCCTCGCTCACCGTGGGGATGATCAGGTTGACGCCCTCGGTGGCCACCAGCCGGCGGAGGGCCGAGACCATCTCCGGGTCACGCGCCTCGGGGACACGGACCACGGTGATTCCCGAGCCGGGCGGGAGTTCGCGGATGTCGGTGCCCAGGACGGGGATCCCGCGGGCCTTCAACTGCGCCGCGATGGCCCTGCCTGCGCGGCCGCCGGCGCCGGTGACCAGCACCCGGGGCTTCACTGCTTGTCCGTTCTGGAGCTCAGGAGACGGCCGGGTTCGTGGGCGCCGGCCACCGGACGCCCCAGGAAAACGTAAATCGAGACCATGACAATCCAATTCCTTCGTTGAAGTTCCGACGGCCCCTCCAGAGCATCGCCGGGCAAATTGGCGGATCAGCAACCCCGTCCGGCCAGCACCGGACTCTGGAGTGGGATTGCGCTTGCCCTGGCCCCCTGATGCCCCCGCACTTCCCGTCCCGGGACCCCTGGACTAGCTCTCCCAGTAAAGGTGAGGGCGCTATCGGATATCCCGAGTAGGGACTACCCGATTCGGCGCCGTGGCCGTGGGCCGGCCTTGCAGGTAGTACTTAGGGATAGCTCCGGGAGTACCCGGCGGCGCGGCGTGCGGTCCGCCGGGACTCGTGCCTCGTGACTCAACATGACGGCCCCGCCGCGGCGGCCGCCACGGTTGGTGCTACGTTTTTGGGGAGTAATGAGACCCGGCGCCAAGCCCTGACTTGCCGGTCGGCAACCCTCCCTTTCGCGGCGGGGTGCCTCAGGTGAATACTCGGCATATCGACCACTCGAGCTGCAAGCGTGAAAGTAAGGAGATCCGTCATGCCCGACGCATCCGCCCCCTCAGTGCCCGCCACTGAGCCCGCACCGTCCCCCGCCGCCTCTGGCCAGGCCGCGGAAGAAAAGCTGGCCTACCGGCTCTTCACCGGCCCCGACGACCGCAGCTTCTGCGAGCGCGTGTCCGCCGCCTTAGCCGAGGGGTACGTGCTGCACGGCAGCCCCTCCGCAACGTTCAACGGCAGCACCGTCATCGTGGCCCAGGCCGTCGTCCTGCCGGCCGCCATTGCTAGCGCCGACGCCGCCGTGGCCAGCGCCGTCGATGACCTCGACGGCGCCGACCTGTCCGGGGCCGACTTTGCCGGCGAGGGGCACGCATGAGCTACGCCGGAGACCTGAGCCCGCAGGACGCCTGGGCCAAGCTGGAGGCGGGCGCCGTGCTGGTGGACGTCCGCACCGAAGGAGAGTGGTCCCGGATCGGCATCCCGGTCACGGCGCCCGGCACCGGCAGGGAGCCGCTCTTTGTGCAGTGGACCCTGGCAGGCGGCGCTCCGAACCCGCAGTTCCTGGACCAGCTGCAGCGCCAGGCGCCGGCGGCCGGGACCGCCGAGTTGGTCTTCCTGTGCCGTTCCGGCGCCCGCTCCATCGCCGCGGCAACGGCGGCCACCGCGGCCGGTTTCACTGCCTACAACGTCTTGGAGGGCTTCGAGGGCGAACCCGGCCCGACCGGGGCGCGGACCGTGAACGGCTGGAAGAACCGCGGCCTCCCGACCAGCCTGGAAAGCACCCCGTGAGCTTTAATCCCGACGCGCAGGACTGGAGCGCGGAAACCCAGGCCGTCCGTGGCGGGCTGGACCGCACCGGGTTCCAGGAAACCACCGAGCCGATCTTCCTGAACTCCGGGTTCGTCTACGAATCTGCCGCCGCGGCAGAGCGCGCCTTTACCGGTGAAGACGAACGGTTCGTCTACTCCCGCTACGGCAACCCCTCCGTGGCCACCTTCCAGGAACGGCTCCGGCTGCTCGAAGGCACCGAGGCCTGCTTCGCGACGGCGTCGGGCATGTCCGCGGTGTTCACCGCGCTCGGCGCCCTGCTTGGGGCCGGCGACCGCGTCGTCGCAGCGCGTTCGCTGTTCGGATCCTGCTTTGTGATCCTCAACGAGATCCTGCCGCGCTGGGGTGTGGAGACCGTCTTCGTGGACGGCCCTGACCTGGAGCAGTGGCGGGCGGCGCTGGCCGAGCCCACGACGGCGGTGTTCTTCGAATCGCCGTCGAACCCCATGCAGGAAATCGTGGACATCGCCGCGGTGAGCGAGCTCGCGCACGCCGCCGGCGCCACCGTGGTGGTGGACAACGTATTCGCCACCCCGCTGTTGCAGCGGTGCGGGGAACTCGGAGCGGACGTTGTGGTGTACTCCGGCACCAAACACATCGACGGACAGGGCCGGGTGCTGGGCGGTGCCATCCTGGGTACCAAAGAGTTCATCGAGGGCCCGGTCAAACAGCTGATGCGCCACACCGGGCCGACCCTGTCCGCCTTCAACGCCTGGGTGCTGAGCAAGGGCCTGGAGACAATGGCCCTGCGGGTGAACCACTCCGCCGCCTCCGCGCTGCGGCTGGCCGAATGGCTGGAGGCCCAGCCCGCCGTGAGCTGGGTGAAGTACCCCCTGCTGGCCTCCCACCCGCAGTACGAGCTGGCCGCCCGGCAGATGAAAGCCGGCGGCACTGTGCTGACCCTGGAGCTTGCGCCCTCGCCGGGGCGTTCGGCCAAGGACGCGGCGTTCGCGCTGCTGGACGCGCTGCGGATCATCGACATCTCCAACAACCTCGGCGATTCGAAGTCGCTGATCACTCATCCGGCCACCACAACACACCGCGCCATGGGCCCCGACGGGCGGGCAGCGATCGGGCTGAGCGACGGCGTGGTGCGGCTGTCGGTGGGCCTGGAGGACGTTGAGGACCTGATCGGCGACCTGGAGCAGGCGCTCAAGCAGGTGTAGCCCCGCACGCCGTCACTTCGACGGCCCGCTCGACGACGGCGGACATTCCGCGGGCATTGAACTGTTCGCGCTGCAGCTGGGAGCCGGTGCCCTCGGCCAGCAACCGGGTGATGCCCCGGCGGACCAGCTCCAGTTCGCCCTGCTCGGCCAGCACCGGCGCCACGAAGTCCACCAGCGCGTGCACCACCTCGGCTGCGGGGGCGGGGGTGAAGGTGCCAAAGTCCAGCAGTTCCCCGCGGAGCCCGCAGTTGCTGGCCTGCCATGCGGCCATCCGCAGCAGCAGGGTCGGCACCGGGGCGGGGTCCACGCCGTCGTCCCATTCGCGGGATGCCGTCTCGACCAGCGCCCGCACCAGCACGGCTATCAGGGCGGCGTCCTCCGCCCGCAGGCACACATCGGCGACCCGGATTTCGACGGTGGGATGGTGCCGGCACAGCCGTGAATCGAAGTAGACCATCCCCTCATCCATCAGCACCCCGGTCTCGACCAGCCGGTTCACCACCCTGCGGTAGACGGGGAGGCTGCCAAAGATCATGGTGGGCCCGGACCCCGGCCAGCGGTTCCACGCCTGGGTGCGGTAACTCTCGAACCCTGTCTCGGCCCCGTTCCAGTAGGGCGAATTGGCGCTGAGCGCGATCAGGACGGCGAGTTTGTCCCGGATCCGGTCGATCACGGCCACCGCCTCCTCCGGCGACTTCACCAGGGTGTGGACGTGGAGGCCGCAGGTCAGCTGGTTGCGGACCGTGCGTCCGAACCGCTCCTGCATGGTCACGTACCGCTGCTTCGGTGTCAGGTGACTCGAGGAGGCCAGCGGCGAGGTGGCCAGGGCCGCCACCCGGGCGCCGTGCCGGCGGGCGGCGGCGTCCGCTGCCGACCGGGAGCGCCGGATCTCGCGGAGGAGGCTGGTGTGGTCCGCGCAGGGCGGGGTCTGGATTTCGAGCTGTTCGAGCTTGAGCTCGAAACTGAAGCCGGAGTCATCGTGCCGGGTGTCGGCGGGGTCGACGCCGGGCTTCAGGTCGCGCAGCACGGTGTCAGCAAGCGCCAGCGGAACCCCGGTGGCGGGGTCCACGATCAGCAGTTCCTCCTCGACGCCAAAGGTGCGCATGCAACCATTGTGCGCCAGCACCTGCCCTAGACCGCTGTTTCGCGGGAGCGCGGTATCAGTCCTGGAAGTACTCGACCTTGGCGCCGATGGTGTTGAGCCGCTCGGCCAGGTCCTCGTACCCGCGTTCGATCACGTAGATGTTGCGCAGTTCGGACACACCCCGCGCTGCGAGCATGGCCAGCAGCAGGCAGGCGGCCGGGCGCAGGGCCGGCGGGCAGCCGACTTCCGCGGCCCGCCACTTGGTGGGTCCGTTGACGTAGATCCGGTGCGGATCCAGGAGCTGGACCTGCGCGCCGAGCTTGTTCAGTTCGGTCAGGTAGATGGCCCGGTTCTCGTAGACCCAGTCGTGGATCATGGTCTGGCCCTGCGCGTTCGCGGCGATCACGGCGAAGAAGGGCAGGTTGTCGATGTTCAGGCCGGGGAAGGGCATCGGGTGGATCTTGTCCTCCGGCGCTTTGAGCTCCGAGGGCTTGGTGGTGACGTCCACCAGCCGGGTGCGGCCGTTGCGGGCCACGTATTCGGCCGAGACCTCCAGTTGCTGGCCCATCTGCTCGAGGGTGGCCAGCTCGATTTCCATAAACTCGATCGGCACCCGGCGGATGGTGACCTCGGAGTTGGTCACGATTCCGGCGGTGATCAGGCTCATCGCCTCGATCGGGTCCTCGGACGGGAAGTACTCGATGTCGACGTCGATTGAGGGGCGTCCGACGATCTTCAGCGTGGTGGTGCCGACGCCGTCGATCTCCACGCCCAGCATCTGCAGGTAGAAGCAGAGGTCCTGGACCATGTAGTTCGGGCTGGCGTTGCGGATGATGGTGGTGCCGCGGCGGTGGGCGGCTGCCATGATTGCGTTTTCGGTCACGGTGTCGCCGCGTTCGCTCAGCACGAAGGAACGGTCATGCCCGTCCGACGGCGGCGCCTGAACACTGTAGAAACCGGACTTCGCCTCGACGGACAGATCGAACTGGCGCAGGGCCTGCATGTGCGGCTCCACGGTGCGGGTGCCGAGGTCGCAGCCGCCGGCGTACGGCAGCCGGTATTCGGTGGACTCATCCAGCAGCGGGCCCAGCAGCATAATGACGCTGCGGGTGCGGCGGGCGGCCTCGACGTCCATCGCGTCGAGGTCCAGGACGGCCGGGCGCCGGATCTGCAGGTCGTTGTCGTTGAGCCAGGTGCATTCGACGCCGATGCTGGTGAGCACCTCGACGATCCGGTTGACTTCCTCGATCCGGGCCAGCCGGCGCAGGACGGTGGTGCCGCGGTTGATCAGGCTCGCGCACAGCAGGGCCACGCCGGCGTTCTTGCTGCTGTTGACGTCCACGGCGCCGGCGAGCGTGCGGCCGCCTTCCACCCGGAGGTGGGTCATCTGCGGCCGGCCCACTTTGACGATCGCCCGGCCAAAGATGGTCTCGAGCCGCTGGATCATTTTCAGGCTCAGGTTCTGCTTGCCCTGCTCCATCCGTGCGATGGCGCTCTGGCTGGTTCCCAGCTCGGCGGCCAGCTGTCCCTGGGTCCAGCCCTTCTCGCCGCGGGCATTCCGAAGGACGGCGCCGACGTATTCAGCAGTCTGTTGAGTCATATTCAATAAATATCACGGATGAGTTATTTTGGCCTGCTCATGGGCGTGAATTGCAGTGAAGCTCACAAAATATCCATTCTGTGCGATATGCTCTCCTCCCGCCGAGGGCCCGGGGCCCAGCCCTCTGGCGCCACCTCCGGCGCTACTGCTGGCCGAGGAAGACCATGTTCCAGGTCCCGGCGCCGAGCGCTGCCGCCACCGCGCCGCCCGCGATCAGCACGCCGCCGAGGACCACCCACACGTCCAGCGGCGTGAATACTGCTGGCCGTGCCCAGGTCCGCGGCGCCCCGCCGAACCCGCGGGCTTCCATGGTCACGGCGAGCCGGGAGGCGCGGCGGACTGCCTGGACCAGCAGTCCGAAGCTTTGCCCCAGTGTGGCCCTCAGCCGCTGCCCCGGGTTCCCGTGCGAGCCGACCCCGCGCGCCCGCCGCGCCATGCCGATGGTCTGCCATTCCTCGGCCATCAGCCCCACCAGCCGCATCGCGGCGAGGGTGCCGAGGACAAAGCGGTGCGGCAGTTTGGCCTGCTGCGCCAGGGCGTCGGCGAAGTCGGTGGGGTCCGTGCAGCTCATCAGCAGGACCGCGGGCAGGGCGATCGCCAGACCGCGCAACAGGAAACCGAGGCCCAGCGCCAGCGAGCCTTCGCTGATGGACCAGACGCCGACGTCGAGCAGGGTCCGTCCGTGGTCCGCGGCCAGGATCGCAGTGCTCCAGCCGCCCAGGGCAGCGGCGAGGATCAGCGGCCAGCCGCGCTGCCAAAGCAGGGCCAGGGTCAGGCCGGCGAGCGGGAACAGCAGGAGTTCGAACCCCAGCGCCACGGAGGCGGATACCCAGTCGATGGAGAGCGCCAGGACGAGGGTGATGAGCAGGACGCCGAAGAACTTGGCCAGCGGATTCGCGCGGGTCAGCACGGCCCCGGTTCCGGGCAGGATCAGCGGGGCCCTCACGGCGCCGCCACCCCCGGGATCGTCCGGCCGGCGCTGTCCGGCTGCCGCGCATGCGGCGCGGCGAGTGTCAGTTCGGTGCCGCCCAGGACGGCGCTGAACTCCGCGTCGTGGGTCACCGAGACCACGGCGGTCCCGGCGTCGAGGAGCTCCGAGAGGAGGGACGCCAGTTCCGCCCACGTGTTGGCGTCCTGGCCGAAGGTGGGCTCGTCGAGGACCAGCACCTGCGGGTGGGCGGCCAGCACGGTGGCCACGGAGAGCCGGCGTTTTTCGCCGCCGGAGAGCGTGTAGGGATTGGCGTCCACCAGGTCGCGCAGCCGCAGGCGTTCCAGGAGCTCGTCCACGCGTTCTTCACCATGGCCCAGGTGGCGCGGGCCGAACTTCAGCTCGTCCAGCACCCGACCGGTCACGAACTGGTGCTCGGGTTCCTGGAACACGGTGCCGATCCTGGCGATCAACTGCTGGGCCTTCCACTTGTAGGGGTCGATGCCCGCGCCGGCGCTCAGCTCGGTGGTGGCCGATACTGTTCCCGCCACCGGGGCCAGCAGGCCGGCCAGGGTCAGGGCGAAGGTGGACTTGCCGGAGCCGTTCGGGCCGGTGATGGTCAGGGCCTCTCCAGCCCGGACCTGGGCCGCGAGGCCGGTCTGCACCGGCGCCGGCGGGATGGCCCTGAAGCCCTGGAGCAGGCCCGAGCGGCGGGTCCGCTCGCGGGACACGGCGAGGCCTTCGGCGGCCAGGAGCAGCTGCCCGGACTGGACGCCGCCGGACTGGATCCCGCCGCCGGGGACGCCGCCAGACTGGACGCCGTCCCCACCGGGTTGCCGGCGGGGACGGGTGGGCGGCACGTGGCCCGGCACCCAGACCCCGGCAGCGATGAGCATGTCCCTCGCCTGCGCCAGGACCTGGTCCGGGGCGCCGTCCAACAACACGGCCGGCTCCGTGGCAGAGCCCGGCTGCAGCACCACGATCCGGTCGACGAGGTCCTTCCACACGGCCACCCGGTGCTCCACCACCACCAGCGTGGCTCCGGTCCGGTCCAGGCACCGTGCCACGGCGTCGCGGACTTCCAGGACACCCGCGGGGTCGAGGTTGGCCGTGGGTTCGTCCAGCAGCAGCAGCCCGGGCCGCATGGCGAGGATCCCGGCGAGCGCCAGGCGTTGCTTCTGTCCGCCCGAGAGCGCGGACGTCGGGTGCTGCAGCGGCAGGCCGGCCAGCCCGACGTCGTCGAGCGCCTCCGCGACCCGCCGCCAGATCTCCGCCGGGGGCACGGAAAGGTTCTCGGCGCCGAAGGCGACGTCGTCACCCAGCCGCGAGAGCACCACCTGGGTTTCGGGGTCCTGCTGGACCAGGCCCGCCGTGCCGCGCCGGGCCCGGGGCGGGGCGCCGTCGATCAGCAGGCTGCCGGTCTCGTCCGAATCCTCGGAGTCCGCGGCCGGTCCCGCGCCGGCGCTGTCGCCGAGCACCCCCGCCAGGGCGTGCAGCAGCGTGGATTTTCCCGCGCCGGACGGCCCCAGGAGCAGCACGCGTTCGCCGGGGCTGATGTCCAGGTCCAAGCCGCTCACGGCCGGGCGGGTGCGGCCGGCATGCCGCCAGCCCCAGCCGCGGGCGGTGACCGCAGCCGGGCGCACGTCGTCGAGGGTTCCCATACGTGTCCGGGCCCTAGGAGAACACGGGTTCCGTTGCCGCCTTGCGGGACGCGAAGGAAGCCAGCACACCGGTCCGGGCCAGGCCGCGGGTGGCGATCCAGGCCAGGGCGCCGGCGATCACGGCCCCGGAGATGGCGCAGAAAATGATGTAGGCGAGCTTGTCACCGGTCTCGTACGCGATGTTCCAGCCCCAGGGCAGGAAGGAGTCGTTCAGGCCGCAGAACAGGCCGGCGCCCGCTCCGGCCAGCAGCGAGACCGGCAGGTTGAACCGCTTATAGAGGAACGCGGCGAAGATGAGCTCCGCGCCGAGGCCCTGCAGGAAGCCGGAGAACAGCACGGACGCGCCGTACTGCGAGCCCATGATCAGCTCCCCCGTGGCGGCTACGGTTTCGCAGAACACGGCCGCTCCCGGCTTGCGGATAACCAGCATGCCCAGAATCGCGGGGATCATCCACCCGCCGGCGTACAGCCCGGTCAGTGGCGGGTAGACCGCGTTCAGCGGCGTGGTCACCACGTTCGCGCCCTGGTCCCAGGCCCAGAAAATTACGCCGCCGGCAACAGCGATCAACGCCGCCACCACAATGTCCACCACCCGCCAGGTGTATTTGCCCGCGGTCAGTGTCTGCTTTGCAGAAATATCAGTCATGTCTTCCTCCTGAGGTACAGGAGGGGAGGGCGCTCCGGTGGCGCCGCGGTTTGCACCGCGGGTGCCGGGCACCCTGAGAACTCGACTCCCTTGCGCCGGTACTAACCGGATCAGGTTCGAGGGTCTGCGGCTGTCCGCACTCTCAGCGCCCACCTAAGGTTCCGGACTGCTCCGGAAGGCCCGACGGCGGCGCTCCCCTGTCGTATGCAATTCACCCTTGTGGGCTGGCTCAGTTTACACCCGGCAGATCGCCCGCACGAGCCGGTGACCGGGATCGGCCTGCTTGGTAGAGTCTGCTCAGATCGCGAGCATCGGCCGCAGCCGCGGCCGGGCCCCGGCCGCCACTGACGGAAGGTGATTCCTTTGACCGACTCCCCAGCGCCTTCCCCCGACTTCGACCCCGATTCCGCGGAGCCCCAGCCGCCGGGTTCCCTGGCGGAGCTCATCGGCCGCATCCTCACCGAAATCGAGGAGCTCCAGTTCCGGTCCTTCAGCAAGGACGACGCCCTGGACCTGGGGCTGCTCCTGGTGGAACTGGGCCGGGAGCGCTCCCATCCGATCGCCATCGACATCACCAAGGGCGAGCAGGTGCTCTTCCACGCGGCGCTGGAGGGCGCCACCCCTGACAACGGCCGCTGGATCAAAGCCAAGCAGCGCACGGCCGTGCGGTACGAGGTCCCGTCCCTGCTCGTGGGGCTGCGGGCGCGGGCGTCCGGGCGGCGGATCGAGGACAACGCCTGGTTCGACCAGCTGGAATTCGCGGCCCACGGCGGCTCCTTCCCGATCTACCTGCGCGGAACCGGAATGATCGGCACGGTCACCGTATCCGGCCTGCCGCAGAAGGCTGACCATGAGCTGGTGGTCGAGGCGCTGTCGGAAATCCTCGGACGGCAGGGACGCTAGGCTAGGGGGAGCCCTGTTTCCGCCCGCAAGGAGTACGACGCATGAACATCCTCATCAAGTTGCTCGGCACCGGCATCAGCCTCGTCGCCGGTTTCGTCGGGACCAAGCTGGTCGACACCGCGTGGGAGAAGACCACCGGCAACAAGCCGCCGAAGGGCCACGACGACGACGTCCCCACCACCCTGCGCCAGGCCCTGACGTTCGCGCTGATCTCCGCTTCGGTCAGCGCCATCATCCAGGTCCTCGCCAACCGCGGCACCCAGCGCGCCATCAGCCGCTTCGCCAAGACCCAGGACATCGTCTAAGGGCACACCGCTATGGGCACACCGCCCGGCGTCACTCGCCGTCGTCGGTGAACCCGCGTTTCCCGGCCGCCTGCTGCACCACGGCTTCGAGCTCGTCGGCGCTGAGCAGTTCCGGGTGCAGGTGCTTGGTCCGGTAGCCGGCCCGGCCCACCATGTGGGCCGAGACCGGCACCGTGAGCAGCTGGAAGATCCACGCGACCACCAGCACCGGCCACACCCACCATGTGCGCATCTGCAGCCCGACGGCGCACAGCAGCAGGAACAGCCCCAGTACCTGCGGCTTGGTGGCGGCGTGCATCCGGCTCATCAGGTCCGGGAAGCGCAGCAGGCCGATCGCGGCGCCGAGGGACATGAGCGCCCCCACCACCATAAAGACGGCAGAGACTGCGTCGATCACGGTATCCACGGAGCTCGTCTCAGGATTCATTGGGCTGCTTCCTCCGGTCCGCCACGAACCGTGCCACCGTCACCGAGCCGACGAAGCCGATGATGGAGATGGCCACGAGCAGCATCAGGTTGTTCAGGTGCCGGTTGACGGCCATGTCGATGCAGAGCGCCGCGCCGAGGATGGCCAGCAGGACGTCCGCGGCCAGCACCCGGTCCAGCAGCGAGGGCCCGCGCGCGATGCGGATGATCGCCCCGGCCGCGGCAAGGGAGAGCACGACGGCGGTGATGATCAGGACGAGGGGCATCATCCGGCTACCTCCTGCTGGAGTGCGGTCAGTTCGGCCGGGGTGCCCATGATCCGGATCAAGCCCGCTTCGGTGTCACGCACTTCCTTGCGGAGCCTGGCAGCGTCGTCGGCGTCACGGACGTTGATGCCGTGGATGTAGAGCGTGGACGTGGATCGGTCCACCTCCACCACCAAGGACCCGGGGATCAGGGAAATGACGTGTCCGGTCGCCGTCACCAGCAGGTCGGAGTGGCTGCGGAGGGGGACGGCGACGACAGCGCTGATCACCCGCGGCCCGCGCACCACGGCCAGGAAGAATACCTGGAAGCTGGCCGCGACCACTTTGCCGAGGAAGACCAGGGCGAAGGGGACGGCCCGCAGCACATTAAAGCGGCCGCCCAGTTCCACCGGCGGCAGGTAGAGCAGCCGGGCCACCACCACGGCGATCAGGGCGCCGAAGAGCAGGTTACCGGGGCTGAAGTCCTGCCACAGGGCACCCCAGACGATCACGAGCCAGACAAGCAGCGGCAGCTCCTGGCGCAGGGAGATTCGCTTGCGGGTCATTTGCCGCCCTCCTGTCCCGGCGGCTGGGCTATGGCCGGGACCGGCGCCTGGTCACCCAGCACCGCATGGATGTAGGAGGTACGGTCCAGCATCACCCCGGCCGACTGGCCGGCAACCTGGAACAGCGGCCCGGCAAAGACCGTCAGCGCCACCCCGAACAGCACCAGCCCGAGGGTGGAACCCACCATGGTGCGCGGCAGCAGGGTCACGCCCTGGCTTTCGGAGCCGCCGGCGGAGGCGGCCAGGAGTACGGGATCAGGATGTTCGGCGTCCTCGGGCTTGCGCCAGAACGCACGGTTCCAGACCCTTGCGATGGCCAGCAGCGTCAGGAGGCTGGTCAGCACGCCGCCGGCCACTAGCGCGTAGGCCAGCGGCGTGCCCAGGGCGACGCCGGCCTGCAGCAGGCCGACTTTGCCCAGGAAACCGGAGAACGGCGGGATGCCGGCGAGGTTCATGGCCGGCACGAAGAACAGCACGGCCAGCAGCGGGGAGAGCTTGGCGAGCCCGGCGATCCGGTCCACCGAGGAGCTTCCGGCCCGGCGCTCGATCAGGCCGGTCACCAGGAAGAGGCTGGTCTGAATGGTGATGTGGTGCGCCACGTAGAAGACGGCCGCGCCCAGCCCGGCCACGGAGGACATCGCCAGGCCGAAGACCATGTAGCCGATATGGCTGACCAGGGTGAAGGAGAGCAGACGTTTAATGTCACTTTGGGCCAGCGCGCCAAGGATCCCCACCACCATGGTCAGCAGTGCCGCGACCATCAGCGGGGTGTTGAACGTGTCCCCGGGGAAGAGCAGGGTCTCGGTCCGGACCATCGCGTAGACGCCCACCTTGGTGAGCAGGCCGGCGAACACGGCCGTCACGGGGGCCGGCGCCGTCGGGTACGAGTCGGGGAGCCAGAAACTGAGCGGGAACACGGCCGCCTTGATGCCGAACGCCACCAGCAGCAGCACGTGCAGCAGGTTCCGGGTGCCCTGGTCCAGTTCCATTAACTTGATGGCCAGGTCCGCCATGTTGATGGTGCCGGTGGCGCCGTAGATCATGGCGATCGCGATCAGGAACAGCACCGAGGACACCACGGAGACCACCACGTAGGTCACGCCGGCGCGGATCCGCGGCCCCGTTCCGCCGAGGGTCATCAGCACGTAGCTGGCCGTCAGCAGGATCTCGAAGCCCACGTACAGGTTGAAGAGATCCCCGGAGAGGAAGGCGTTGGACACGCCTGCCACCAGGATCAGGTACGTGGGGTGGAATATCGACACGGGTGCGTCGCTGTCGCCGTCGGCCATGCCCTGGCCGGTGGCGTAGACCAGCACGGCGAGGCTGATGGTGGAGGAGACCACCAGCATTAGCGAGGAGAACTGGTCCACCACCAGCACGATGCCCCAGGGCGGCAGCCAGCCGCCGATGTTGACCGATGCTGTCCCGCCCTGCCAGACGGAGGCCAGCAGCAGGCACTCCAGCAGCAGGGTGAGCGAGAGCAGGGCGATGCTGACGGTGCGCTGGGCCCGGGGATGCCGGATTAGCAGGAAGGTCAGGGCGGCGCCCAGGATCGGGAGGACGACGGCGAGCGGGGCAAAGCTTGCGATGTTCACTTGGTCCCTCCTTCCGGGCCGGGGGTGATGTTGCGGGAACCGGGTTGTTCCTCCGCCGCGGCTGCGGCGGCCGGCATCGGCCGGGGGCCGGCCTGCACGGTCTCTACGCCGTCCACACCGCCCACCAGGGGGAATTCCGAGGTTTCGACGGGGATGACGGCGTCGTCCTCGGCGTCGAAGCTGGGTGTCTCGGCCACGCGGCGGTCTTCGGCGTCGTCCTGGATCTCGTCCTGCCGGGCCAGCACCCAGGTGCGGTAGATGATGCCCAACATAAAGGCCGTGACGGCGAAGGAGATCACGATCGAGGTCAGGATCAGGGCCTGCGGCAGCGGGTCGCTGTAATCCCCCGCGGCGGTGCCCTTGCTGTACAGCGGGGCCAGGCCCGCGTACCCGCCGGTCGCCAGGATCAGCAGGTTGGTGGCGTTGGCCAGCAGCATCAGGCCCAGCAGGACCCGGGTCAGGCTGCGCTCCAGGATCAGGTAGATGCCGCAGGCGTACAACGCGCCCATGACCGTCAGCAAGGTCAGATTGACGTTCATGAGATGCCCTTCGCGGTGGTTTCGGCCGCGAGGCCGTCGATCTCCGGGGCGCCGGACGATTCGCCGGGGCCGTCCTCGGGTTCCTCTTCGAAGTGCTCGTCGATTTCGGCGCCCAGGCTGCGCAGCACGTCCAGGGCCAGGCCGACCACCACAACGTACACGCCGATGTCGAAAATGGTGGAGGTGACGAACTTGATGTCGCCGAAGACCGGCAGCCAGAGTTCGATCACGGCGCTTTGGAAGACCTGGCCACCCAGGAGGAGCGGTGCCACACCGGACGCGGCGGCGGTGGCCAGCCCGATGCCCAGCAGCGCACCGGCGCTGACTGGGGTGGCCTCGCGCAGTTCGAAGCGGCCGCCCGCGAGGTAGCGGATGGTCAGCGCCAGGCCGGCCATCAGCCCGCCGGCGAACCCGCCGCCGGGCAGGTTGTGCCCGGCGAGCAGCAGGTAGATCGAGAACACGATCATGGAGTGGAAGATCAGCCGGGTGATGACTTCGAAGATGATGGAGCGGCGTTCGGGCGCCATGGTCCGGCCGGCCACCAGCCAGGCGTCCCGGGTGGACGCCGCGAAACGGCGGCTCATGGCGAGGGCCGCGTTGTCCCTGGTATGCGCCGGCACGCGGGTCCTGCGGCCGACGGTTCCTTCTGCCACCGAGGAGGCGGGGCCGATGCGGTCGCCGCGGCCGCGGACGAAGATCAGGCTGGCGACGCCGGTGGCGGCGAGGGCCAGCACGGAGATTTCGCCGAAGGTGTCCCACGCCCGGATGTCCACGAGAGTCACGTTGACCACGTTCAGTCCCCCGCCGCCCTCGTAGGCCAGGCGCGGGAACTCCAGGGAGACCGGCGTCGCGACCCGGGCGCCCAGGGCGTAGATCGCCACGAAGATCATCGTGATCCCGAAGGCCGCGCCGATGATCACGCGGACCACCCGGTATTTGCCGCCGGTGCGGTCCCGGAGTTCGGCCGGCAGGCTGCGCATGGCGAGGACGAAGGCCACCAGGATGATGGTCTCCACCAGCATCTGCGTCAGGGCCAGGTCCGGCGCGCCTTGCAGCGCGAACATCAGGGCGATCCCGTAGCCGGTGACCGACACCATCAGCACGGCCAGGAACCGTTTGTTGGCCCGGACGGCGGCGAGCGCACCGATCACGATGCCGGCGCCGGCCACAAGCTGCAGCGGCGAGCCGGGATCGATGAAGTACAGGCCGTCGGGCAGGGGCTTGTTGGCCAGGACCAGCGCCGTGAGCGGCAGGGCGAAGGCGACGGTCAGGATGACCGCCAGGTAGAAGTAGAGCGAGCCCCGCTGGGTGCGGCCGGTGATCCACACGGCGGCGTCGTCGAGGGCGCCGATGGTCAGCTGGTAGGCGCGGTCGCCGTCGACCCAGCCGGGGACCAGGGCCTGCACCCGGGAGACGGCGTTGCGGCCGTAGAACATCGCCAGGCCGAGGGCGAACGTGACGGCAGTCAGCCCCAGGGCCGGGGTGAGGCCGTGCCATAGTGCCAGGTGGCCGGCGTCGGCCTCACCGCCGGCGGCACCGGCATGGCCGGAAAAGAGCGCAGCGTACGGCTGGATCCAGCCGTCCACCGGGTCCGGCCACACGCCGTAAACCACGGTCAGGAGGCTGAGCAGGGCGGGGGTGGCCAGGAAGGCGGGTTGGATCGCTTTGAACGGGGTGGCCGGCACGCCGGGCTTGACCGCGAAGGCGCCCCACATGAACCGGGCACTGTAGGCGAACGTCAGGATGGAACCGAGCACCAGGCCACTAAGGAGCACGAGTCCCCACGGTCCGGTCCCGGCGCCGGAGTGGTGCACGAAGGCCTCGAAGACCGATTCCTTCGCCACGAAGCCGGCCAGGGGCGGGACACCGGCCATCGAAGCAGCGCCGATCGCCGCCACCACGGCCAGCGCACGGGAGGACTGGTAGACGCCCGAGAGCTTGCGGATGTCGCGGGTCCCGGCCTGGTGGTCGATGATGCCGACCACCAGGAACAGTGTGGCTTTGAAGAGGCCGTGGGCCAGCAGGAGGGCGAGCCCGGCGAGCGCCGCATCCGGTTTGCCGAGGCCGACCACCATGGTCAGGAAGCCCAGCTGGCTGACTGTGCCGTAGGCGAGGATGAGTTTGATGTCCGTCTGCCGCAGGGCGCGGTACCCGCCCACCAGCATGGTCGCCAGGCCCAGGCCCAGCACCACCGGAAGCCAGTACGCCGTCTCGGCGAAACCGGGAGCCAGCCGGGCCACAAGGTAGATCCCGGCCTTCACCATGGCGGCGGCGTGCAGGTAGGCGCTGACCGGCGTCGGCGCCGCCATCGCCCCGGGGAGCCAGAAGTGGAAGGGCACCAGGGCGGACTTGGTGATGGCGCCCACCAGGACAAGGACGACGGCGGCGGCCACGGCCGCCGCCGCCGGGCCGGCCACCAGGTCCGGCGCCATCTGCAGGATCGTGGAGATCCGGTAGGTGCCTGCCGTCGCGCCCAGCATGATCAGCCCGACCAGCATCGCGAGGCCGCCGGCGGTGGTGACCACCAGCGCCTGCAGCGCCGATCGCCGGGCCGAGAGGCGGGTGCGGGCGTAGCCGATCAGCAGGTAGGACAGGACCGTGGTCAGTTCCCAGAAGATGAACATCAGGAGCAGGTCATCGGCGGTGACCAGGCCGAACATCGCACCGGCGAAGGCCAGCAGTTGGGCGCCGAACCCGCCCAGGTAGCTGTCTTTGTCTTTGAAATAGCGCGCGCAGTAAACCAGGACCAGGGTGCCGACGCCCAGGATCAGCAGGGACATGACCCAGGCCAGGGCGTCCATGCGGAAGGCCAGCTCCAGGCTCAGGTCAGGGATCCACGGGATGGACACCGCGGTTGACCCGGCGGCCGAATAGACCATTCCGTGCTGGAAGACCAGCCACACAAAGGAACCCGCGGGCACCGCCGCCAGCGCGAAGAACGCGTTTCTACCGAGTCTGCGGAAGAGGAACGGGGCCACAGCAGCCACCGCGAAGTGCACGGCAAGGACTGTGATCACTGGTATCTCCGCAACGTCGGGAATGCGATTATCAAAAAGTTGGAGCAGGCGGGGCAATTGGTTAGGTTCGGTGCGGCTAGTTTACCAAGCGTTGACAAATTGTTTTGACCGTGACGGGCCAGACCACCCGCGGCGGCCGCCTCCCCGCACTCGCCGAGGACCCGCCGGCGTCAGGGCCGTTGGTTCCAAGGCCCCGGCATGCGGACGGCTACCATCAGGCTATGAACTCCGCCATACCCCAGGCCACGCGCCCTGCTTCGGAACTCGAGTCCGGCGCGCATGCCACGGGCAAGGGCCGCGTCCTTGCCTGGGCTGCGTGGGACTGGGGCTCCGCGGCCTTCAACGCCGTGATGACCACCTTCGTGTTCACGGTCTACCTGACCTCCAAGGCCTTCGGCGGCGAGGACCAGGCCTCCGCCGTCCTGGGCTCGGCCCTCGCGATCGCCGGGGCGGCCATCGCCCTGCTGGCACCGGTCACCGGCCAGCGCTCGGACACCGGCGGCCGGCGGAAACTCTGGCTCGGCGTCAACACGGCCGCCGTCGCGCTCCTGACCGGCCTCTGCTTCTTTGTCTTCCCCCGCCCCGAGTTCCTGCTGCTGGGCGTGACACTGATTGCGCTCGGCAACGTGTTCTTCGAATTCGCCGGCGTCAACTACAACGCCATGCTCGCCCAAATCTCCACCCCCGCAAACATCGGCAAGATCAGCGGCTTCGGCTGGGCCTCCGGCTACCTCGGCGGAATTGTCGCGCTGCTGATCGTGCTGCAGCTCTTCGTCCAGCCGACCATCGACTGGGTGGGCGCCTCCACGCAGGACGGCCTGAACATCCGCCTCGTCGCCGTGTTCTCCGCGCTCTGGTTCCTGGTCTTCGCCATCCCCGTGATGTTCGCGGTGCCCGAGGTACCCAAGGCCCGGCACTCCAACCTGGGGTTCTTCGCGTCCTACGGCCTGCTGGGCCGCCGGATCCGCGCCATCTACCGGACCAGCCCGCACACCATCTACTTCCTGCTGGCCAGCGCCATTTTCCGCGACGGGCTCGCCGCCGTGTTCACCTTTGGCGGCATCATCGCCGCCGGGACCTTTGGCTTCGAACTCAAACAGGTGATCTTCTTCGCCATCTTCGGCAACATCGTGGCCGCCGCCGGGGCCCTGCTGGGCGGGTTCCTCGACGACAAGGTGGGACCCAAGGCGGTCATCATTGGCTCGCTGGCCGGGTTGCTGGTCTCCGGGAGCGTCATCCTCATCCTCGGCAACGGGAAGTATTCCTTCTTCGGCATGGACTGGGCCGGGAGCACGACGTTCTGGGTGTTCGGGCTGTTCCTGTGCCTTTTTGTCGGTCCGGCGCAGTCCTGCTCCCGCGCCTATCTGGCTAGGCTCGCCCCGCACGGCGAGTCGGGGGAGCTCTTCGGCCTGTACGCGACCACCGGCCGGGCCGTGAGCTTCCTGGCCCCTGCGCTGTTTACGCTATGCATCACCGTCGCCACGCCCCTTGTTGCTCCCGGCGAAGCGCAGCGCTGGGGCATCCTGGGCATCATGGTGGTCCTGCTCGCCGGGCTGCTCGTGCTGCTACCGGTCAAAGCGCCCGGCAAGACGGAGATCGCGGTGGTACCCGAGGCCTGAAGCTGCCCGAAATCCGGGTCGGCGCACTAGGCTGGAGGCATGAACGTGGATGAGACAGACCTGCCCGGCCTCGGCCGGCGCAAGGACTTCATGACCGCCTCGGGGCGCCGGATCGGCGTCGTCGAATACCGCGAAGGCCAGACCGAGCTGATCGTCTCGACCTGGGACGACCCGGACACCTGCCAGGCCTCCATCCCGCTGACGGCCGACGAGGCCGCTGCCCTCGGTAACCTGCTCGGCGGACAGCGCCTGGCAATGCAGCTCTCCGAGGCCCACCGCGAGGTCCCCGGCATCGTCACCCGGCAATTTTCCATCGGCGCCGACTCCCCCTTCCAGAACCAGCCCATGGGCAAGGCCTGCATCCGTACCCGCAGTGGCGTCTCGATCGTGGCCATCATGCGCGAGGGTGAAGTGCTCCCTTCGCCTGGCCCCGACGTCGTCCTGCATCCGGGCGACCTGCTCGTGGCCGTTGGCACCCAAGAAGGCCTGGATACGGCAGCCGGCATCCTGCGCAACGGATAAGCGGCATGGATCCGCTCGCCCTGACCCTCATCGAACTGGGGGCCGTCGTGTTCTGTCTTGGCCTGCTGGCCAGGCTGGCCGGGCGGATCGGCATGTCTCCCATCCCCCTCTATTTGATCGGGGGCCTGTTCTTCGGCGCGGGCGGCCTGGTCAAGCTGGAGGGAATGCACGAGTTCGCGCACCTCTCGAGCGAGATCGGCGTTATCCTCCTCCTGCTTATGCTCGGATTGGAATATACGGCGGCGGAGCTCGTGACCGGCCTACGCCGCTCCTGGCAGGCCGGCGTGCTGGACCTCGTCCTGAACTTCCTTCCGGGAGCGGGCCTTGCCGTGATGCTGGGCTGGGGGCTGGTGGGCGCCATGGTCATGGGCGGCGTCACGTACATTTCCTCGTCCGGCATCGCCGCGAAAGTCATCACGGACCTTGGCCGGATCGGTAACCGCGAAACACCGGTCATCCTGTCCATCCTCGTCTTCGAGGACCTCGCGATGGCCATTTACCTGCCGATCCTGACGGCCACCCTGGCCGGGGTCACGTTCCTCGTGGGCCTGCAGACCGTCGGGATCTCCCTCGCCGTCGTCACCCTGGTGCTCGTGGTTGCACTGCGGCACGGGCACCACGTGTCCAAAGCAGTGCACAGCGAAAACTCCGAGGTTTTCTTGCTCAACCTGCTGGGCGCCGCGCTGCTCGTCGCCGGGCTGGCCGCCGCCATGCAGGTCTCCGCCGCCGTGGGCGCCTTTATGCTGGGCATCGCGATTTCCGGCGCCACCGCGCACAGTGCAACCCGGATCCTCGAGCCGCTGCGCGACCTTTTCGCGGCGATCTTCTTCGTCGTTTTCGGCCTCAACACGGACCCCACCTCCATCCCGCCGGTGCTCGGGTGGGCGCTGGCGCTGGCCGTGCTGACGGCCGCGACCAAGATGATCACCGGGGTGTGGGCAGCCAAGCGGGCCGGGATCGCGCTCCCCGGCCGCTTCCGTGCCGGGGCCGCACTGATCGCCCGCGGGGAGTTCTCGATCGTGATCGCCGGGCTCGCCGTGGCATCCGGGGTGGTCCCCCGTGAACTGGCCGCCCTGGCCACGGCCTACGTCCTGATCATGGCCGTGATGGGTCCGTTGGCCGCCCGCTTCGTGGAACCGATCGTGAAGGTCCTGCGGCGCCCGGCCAAACGTGCCGGATTGCCGGTCCGGCCGGTCGCTTAGGAACCGGCGCCGGCTAGATGTCGGTGCGGTGGAAGTTCAGGTGGCTGCGGCTCGCCGTCGGGCCGCGCTGGCCCTGGTAGCGGTTCCCGTACTCGCCGGACCCGTACGGGTGCTCGGCGGCAGAGCTCAGGCGGAAGAAGCATAGCTGCCCGATTTTCATGCCCGGCCACAGCTTGATGGGCAGCGTCGCCATGTTGGACAGTTCCAGGGTGACGTGGCCGGAGAAACCGGGATCGATGAACCCGGCGGTGGAGTGGGTCAGCAGGCCCAGCCGGCCCAGCGAGGATTTACCCTCCAGCCGGGCGGCAATGTCGTCCGGGAGCGTGACGGTCTCGTAGGTGGAGCCGAGCACGAACTCGCCCGGGTGCAGGATAAACGGCTCGCCGGAGTCGACCTCCACCAGCCGGGTCAGTTCCGGCTGGTCTTCGGACGGGTCGATGTGTGCGTACTTGTGGTTGTCGAACAACCGGAAGAAGCGGTCGATCCGCACGTCCACCGACGACGGCTGGACCATGTCCGGGTCGAAGGGCTCCAGCACAATCCGGTGGGAATCGATTTCGGTACGAATGTCGCGGTCTGAGATCAGCACAGGATCAAAAGTACCGCAGTAATCGCCGGGCCGTAGCCGTGCGTCCAGTGTTACCGCCGCGCGCCCCTAGGCGGCGGCCCGCTGCGCTTCCAGCACCGTCTTGAGCCGCTCCAGCTGCGCGACCTCGGCCTTCATGGCGCGGCGGAGCCTGCCGTAGGAGAGAAACTCGGCCGCCGAGGGCCGGTAACGGAGCGCAAACCGGACTCGGGTGCCGCCGCGCTCGGTGCTGAGGTAGTAGCCGCCGTGCGGACGGGCCTGTCCCACCACCACCTGGAACTGGATCTCGGCACCCGGCCGGGTGGCCGTGAGTTCGAAGTCCGCCGCTGCGGGCCGGAATCCGGCGCCGGCCAGGAGCGGGCGGTAGATGGCACCGGCGGAGCACGCTGCGCCGGAGATCAATTCAACGCCGCGGATGCCGTCGCGCCAGGCCGGGAGGTTCCCTGGATCCAGCAGGAAGTAATACACGCTCAACGCGTCGCGCTGGATCACGACGTCGTACTCTGCAAAAGCCAACGGGACTCCTCGCTAGGCGGCTGATGGACGTAGCCCGTTCCCCGGAGACTGCAGCTATCCCCTTCAGCGTATCGAGCAAAGCCGGCCCTGAGTCCCCTGCGCGGCGGGCCTTTATCGAAGAGTTACCCGGCCGGTCCGGGATTGGCCGGGGAATCAGTGCGAGACGCGGACGGATCGGAACCCGTGCCGCTGACGTGCTGGCGCATCCTCCGGACAGTGCCGGCCCAGGAGTAGTTAGCCAGCACCCGCGCCGCGCTGGCCGGATCCGGCTCGGCGTCGAGGACCGATCTGATGCCGGCGGACGCGGCGGCCAGGTCGGTGGGATCAACGAACATTGCGGCGTCGCCCATAATCTCCCTGAACACGGGGATGTCGCTGGCCAGCACTTTGGTCCCGAAGGAGAGCGCCTCCAGCAGCGGCATGCCGAATCCCTCATCAAGGGACAGGAAGATAAAAGCATCCGCAGTGGAGTACAGCCACGCCAGCTCTTCGTTGGAGGTGTAGCCGAGAAAACGGATCGCCCCCGACTCGACCGCTTCGCGGAGCCGCGGGGAAAACTCCGCACCTTTCCCCGATTCAGCGCCCACAACCACCAGCGGGTACTCTGCTGAGATCCGGCCCGACTCAAGGGCCGCGTCCAGGGTCATGCCCAGGTTCTTGCGGATGTTGAGGCGCCCCACGGACAGGATGAACCCGCGGAGCCCCGCAAGGTCAGGGACCGGCCGAGGTTCGGCATGGACAACCCCAATGTTGGGACCGAGCCCGATCGGATGAACCGGTTTGCCCCTCTTCGCGAAGCGCCGGATCCTTTGCGCCTCATTCTTCGACGACGTGAAAATCATCTTTGCGCGGCGGGCCAGCAGCGGCATAAAACCGAAGTACCGCCGCTCCGCAAAGGTGAACCACTGCGGATTGGTCAAAAAGAGGAAATCGTGGATAAACACCACCGATGGGCCAAAGGCCGGAGCGAAATTGTGCGCGATCATCAGGTCGGCCTTATGCCGCAGGTTCAAGAGTGGCAATTCAAGAATCGCACTGGCGCCGTGCGGGACCAGCCGCGACGGAACCACCCTGGCCGAGGGGCCGAGTTCGTTCTGCACCGCGCTGACGTGCTTCCGCGGCACGGCCAGCACAATCTCGTCATCGACGTAGTCGCGGATCCACGTCACAACTATTTGCCGGAGGACTTCCCGGTTCGAGGCCGGCCCGTCGATCCACCAATGTCCATCGAAGAGTATCCGCACGAAAGCTGCCTTTCCCTGAAGGGGTCGGAGTAATGCCTCACGCTTTTCTAGCAGGATTCTCGCTTATCCAACGCTCACTGTCACGCGCCGGAATTCCACCCCCGGCTGGCCGCCGTAGTTTTTGCAGAGGGAGAAATACTTTCCCTTTTCGGACGTGTCGTCGACGGATGCGACGGCGCGGCCCCCGTCCAGCCGCGCAATGCGGATTGAATCGGGCGACACGTCCACTTGGAATTCCATCCATTCCCCGGCAACGGGGGGAGCCGTATGGACCCTGGCCAACTTCGTGCTTTCGGAGGCATCTTCCGCCCGGCGGAACAGGGCCAAATCCCCCGATGGGTCCATTGTCACGTGGTAACCAGAGGGCCCCGACGTGGTGGGTACGTATGGAGCGTCACTGTGCTGCCCGAAGGCAAGCCCTGCCCGGGCCTGGGCGGATGGTTCTTCCGGCCACCGCATGTGGAAGGCGACGGTGTAGGTCCCGCCCGCCACTGGCGCCATGGATCCCAGGCAGTAACTCAGCGGCGGGTTACTGGCCAGGAGGACGGATTGGGTGTCCGCTCTGATCAGCGGTTGGGCTGTCCAGTTGATGTTGGACGGCAGGTCACCTGCGGCGCGTAATCCCGTGCCGAAGGCATCGGCGACGCCCAACGCGGCGCCACCCGTGACATAGGGGATGTTTGAACACATCATCCCGTGGACGCCCAGGCCCGTCAGCCGCTCACGCATCCACCGGGTGTGGACTTCCCAGCAAATTGTCGGTTTCCCGAAGGCGGCCAGCTGCCGGATCTCATCGTCGGTAGCGTTGTGGAAGATGCCGAGCAGGTCGTGCCTGCGGGCGTACCGGTCGAACTGGCCGTCCGAGCCGTCCATGAAGTATCCCCAGGTTTTGTAGCCCCGGTCCTGTGCCTGCCGGTAGGACGGCGACGCCGCGGGTTGTTTCCACACGAAATGTTCAGTGGCGTGCGGGTAGCTGTCCATCAGGTCCAGGAGCTGCTTGGTGTTGGTGCCCTGCTTGTCTTCGATGAAGATCACATGCGTGGCGGCGTGGGCATCCAGGACGTCCCTCAGCCTGGGAATGGGCTGGGGCGCGGCCGCGGGGCCCAGCCATTGGCGCGCATCGGCGCGGAGCCCAGCCACGGCAGGGTAGTCCAGGTCCTTGATCCTGTGGTCTTGCCCCGTCAGCCGCAGGGTCGACTCGTCGTGGTGGCAGACCAGGACGCCATCGCTGGTGGCGTGGACTGAAACTTCGATCGCCGTCGACCCTGCCGCGATCGCCTGGCTGTAGGCGGCCTCGGTGTGTTCCGTCCAGTTATCCCCGGAGCCCCGGTGAGCGATATAGAAGGGGCTGGAACGCAGCAGCCCGTCGATCGTGTGACTCTTGCCGTCGGGCCCGGACTTCGAGGGCGCGCAGGCCCAGACGGGCAGCAGGATCATTGAGCTTGCAGACAGCACCACCAACTGGCGCCTGGACAACCGGCTCGCCGCAGTGGCGCATTCTTCAGAACCCAAAAGCTTCCTCCCCAGCCTCGAGCCGCCGTGATTCCCTCAGCGTAGGCCCTGCGCGCAGATTTGCCGACACTGCGGCCCCGGACCGTCCGCCGTCGTTTTTCGGGCCGTTCCCCGCCTTGATACCGGACTTCAGGCCGCTTCCGGTAGCCACGCCGCCATGCAACAATCGTCGGACGGTCTCTCCTGTGGTCTCACCTCCAACCATTGCTCACTCAAGGACTGCGTATGGCTACCCTCAGGTTTAACGTCCCACCCCGGCTGCGCCTAAAGCGTCCTGTAGCGGGCGCGGCGGCCCTCACCCTCATCGTGGCCGCCCCGTTGTTGGCCTCGGCCCCGGGGCAGGCGGCGCCTTCGACGCCGCGGCTGGCCGCGGCTGCGACGGTAACGGATCCGCAGCCGGCCATGGACCTCACCGGGACCCGCCTGACGGCAGGATCCCCGGCCGTGGGTTCGACGGCGTATCCGGTGCCGGCAGGCGCGCTATTTGTCTCCCCCGGCGGGTCCGACGCCGCAACCGGCGCCCCGGGAACGCCCGTCCGGACGGTGGCCCGCGCCGTCGCCCTGGCCGCCAGCGGTTCGACCATTGTTCTCAGGCAAGGTCAGTACCACGAGAGCGTAACTGTCCCGGCGAACAAGAGACTGACCATTCAGCCTTACCCCCACGAGGCTGTCTGGTTCGACGGAAGCGTTCCGGTGCAGAACTGGGTTGCCAGCGGAAACCTTTGGGTTTCCAGCGGCTGGACCGCGCGATTCGATGCCAGCCCCACGTACACCCGCGGGGCCCCCGACGGCAGCACGGCCAACTGGACCTTCGTCAACCGGGCCCACCCGATGGCCGCCCACCCGGACCAGGTCTGGATCGACGGGAAAGCCGTCCCGCAGGTCCAGGCTCTGGACCAGGTCAAGACCGGTACCTTTTTCGTGGACTACGCCGCCAGGAAGCTGTATCTGGGGAGCAACCCTACGGGCCACAGCGTCCGCGCCAGCGACATTTCCAAGGCCGCGACACTGCAGGGCGGCGGCACCACACTCCGCGGAGTGGGGTTCCGCCGGTTTGCGCCGTCCATACCGGACATGGGCGCGATCACTGCGGAGAAAGACGGCGTCACGGTCGAAAACGTCGCCGTGACGGACAACGCCGGCACCGGCATCCACGCGGTCGGCGCCAACATCACCTTCCGCAACCTCACCCTGGCCCGCAACGGGATGCTGGGCGGCAGCGCTAGCACGGCGGACAACTTCAAGGCCACCTCGATCCTGGCCTACGGCAACAACACGGAACTGTTCAACCAGGCCCCGGTGTCGGGTGGCTTCAAGGTGACACGCTCCCGCGGGGTGAAGGTCAGCGACAGTTCGTTTGTGCGCAACGCGGGCCCGGGCCTGTGGCTTGACGAATCCGTCTACAACGGTGTCATCACTCGCAATGACATGGTCTCCAATCAGGGGCATGGCCTGACCATGGAGATCTCGGCCAAATTCCTGGTCGCCGACAACTACATCGCCGCGAACCTGGGCAACGGCATCAAGCTCAACGACACCAGCAACGTGGACCTGTGGAACAACACGGTGAGCGCCAACAGCCGGAATCTGAATATCGTCCAGGACGGCCGCCGGGCCAGCAACCGTGCGCTGCCCGGCCACGACCCCCGGCAGGTGTTCCCCGACCCGACCATGACGTGGATCAACTCCAGGATCGCCGTCCGCAACAACATCCTGGCCGGCGGGACCGGCAATTGCCTCCTCTGCGTGGAGGACTATTCGCATCAGTTCAGCGCCGAGCAACTAGGCATCACGGCCAACGGGGATGTCTATCAACGCCCGTCGGCCAGCAGCCCCTCGTGGGTAGTCGTGTGGTCGCGGGGGCCGGGCAATCCCGCCGTGTTCACCACCGTCCCGGGCTTCAGGTCCGCAACCGGGCAGGAATCCTCCCACCTCTTCGTGGACGGACGGCCGGCCCTGAGCGGCTGGCAGCCCACCTCCGAAGTCGCAGCGAGGGACACGACCCTCGGCCAGCCCCTACCGGGCGTTGTGGCGGCCGCCCTGGGCAGAAACCTGGGAATCCAGCACCTGGGCGCCTGGCCGGCCTAACCCGCCCGGAACGTGAGCGCCCCCGGGATGCGGGCCGCTACTCCTGACACGTTCGACCAGAAGCGACACCGTCAGGAACACGATGAAGGGCACGTTGGAATCGACCAGGCCATTTTCGAGGAAGCTCCGTATCAGGATGAAGGCCAGGATCGGGGTCGTGATGGAGCGGACATTCTTCGCGGACAGGCTCGCGAGGACGGCCGAAAGCGACCAGGCACCCAGCACCACCGTGCCGATGACCCCCGCCTGGGCCAGCGCGGAAATCCAACTGCTGTCCAGCACCTGGTCCTGCCAGTACTGGCCTTCAACAGCGACCTGTTTTACGGACAACCCGGCACCGACCCAGCGCTGCCAGGTATCTGCCGGCGTGCTGAGCACCGTGTCCCAGGCGATCGTGCGGGCGTTGAGTGTCAGCAGGTCCGCCCCGGCCGCATCTCCACGCTCCACGATGTTCGAGACCACTGTGGTCTCGGTCAGGACGTAGAAACCAACCGGAACAAGGGCGATCAGGGCCAGCCCGGCGCCGAGGCGAAGCCGCCGTGCGTGCATCAGGATCAGCACGCACGCCACAGCAAAAGCAAAGAAACCTGTCCGGGACCCGGTCATCCACACGGCGGCCAGCAGGGCGGCCAGGAGCGGCAGACCCACCCTGTTCTTCATGGTGCCGATACTCAGCTCGTGCACCACCCCCAGGGCCGGCAAACCGCAAAGCAGTGAAATTTCGTTGGGGTTCAGGGGAGGGAACACACCGTAGATCCTCCCCTCCGCCCCCATGGTTTCAAGCCCTGATGCCGTCGCGCACAGCCCCACCAGCGCCATCATGGCCAGCAGCGAATGCACCAGGGTCCGGGGCGGAAACGTGCCGGCCAGCAACACGATGGAAACGGCGATGAGCAGCACCCGGACAGTGAGGATCAGCGACGCCGGCAGGTTGCCGTCGGAGATCGCGCCGAGGATCGAGATCGATACGTAGACCAGAAGGAAGGCCAGGGTGCGGCTGCCGGCTCGCAGCTTGCCGTCGCCGCGACGGAAACTCCAGGCAGCGGCCGCCAGTGCCGCAAGTCCAACGGCGCCCTTGATGACCACCACGGGATCCAGGCCGCCGGAGAAATAAACTCCCCGCCGCCAGGAAACAACACTTGCCAAGGTCAACAGCCACACGATGTACGGCGCGGCGCTCCTCGGCGGCGCCGCGGCGCCAGCCAGCGGCGGCATCACCGATACTCGTGGACTCTTTGAAGTTCAAACTGCAGGTCTGTATCGCGGAAGTCGCCCGACCGCCATCCGTCGGTGACAGGCACCCGCCGGGAACCCGGCACCGACGTCATCACAACGCCCAACGGCCGCAATCCGAACGCCTTCACCTCAGCCAGCAGACGGGCGAGCTCGCGCTTACGGGTTTTGGAGTACTGGACGGCCAGGAGAACGCCGCCCGCACACGGGGCCACCATCGCGAGACTTAGCGGTTCCGAGCGTGGACCGGCCTCCGCCAGGATGACGTCGAAGCTTTCCCGCAGCCGGTTGGCCACCATGGGGAAGCGCTTCTGGATGACGAATTCGCTGGGCGCTGCAGCCTTGGAGCCTGGCGGCAGGACCTGGAACTTGCCGTCGGCGCTCGGGATCAGCGCCTCGACTACCTCGCACTTTTCGCTGAGCAGATCAGCGAGGCCGCGGGAGCCGGGCGGCAGCGTGCCGTCGTCGGCGGCACCGGGCGGCAGCTCGGATTCCAGGAGGCAGACGGCCCGGCCGGTGCCCGCGAGGGTCGATGCCAGTTCCTGGCGAAGCCTGTGCTGCGCCTGCCAATCCAGCTCTGAGACCAGGACCAGGAGGTTGGGCAGCCGCCCCCCGGCGACAAGCTGCAAGTTGGTGACCAGGTCCTGATGGGACCTCGTCTCGTCCAGGCCCGACCGGTGCCGGGACGGAATGACCGGCCTGCGGCGGGATTTACGTCCCAGCACCCCCAGAACCGGCAGATCGCTGGCCGCCCGAACGTCGTCGGCGGTGCGGATCCGCTGGCCGAACCGCTTGCCAACAACCGCCGTCCCAAGCCCCAGCGATAGTCCGATCAGCAATCCAAGGGCGAGGTTCAGAGCCAGGCTCGGAGAGGTCCGGCTGGTCGGCGGTGAGGCGGGGACGGTCTGCACCAGGGAGACGGCGGAGGCAGCCTCGCCTTTGGCCGTTTCCAAAACCGCGACTTGCACGGCCAGGTTTTTGGCCACCGCGTTGGCCACGGCTGCTGCCTGATCAGCGGAGCTGTCCTCGGCCTGCACTTTCAGGAAGAACGTATTGGTGGGGTTGGTGGCAGAGACGCGCGCCTGGAGGTCCTCCAGGGTCCCGCCAAGTTTGAGCTCCGCCATAACCGGCAGGAGTACGTCGGGGCTCTGAACGACGGCGGGATACGACTTGACCCGCTGCAGGCCGAACTGGGAACGCTCGTAAAGGGAACCTGTCTTGGAATCAACCTTCAGAAAAAGGGTCGCTTCTCCGGTGTACGTGGGCTGGATGCGCTGGGTAATTAGGCCCGCCAACCCGCCTCCAACCAGGGTGCAGACCAGAATCAACAGCCAGCGTTCCCGAAAAGCCTTCAAATAGTCGGATAGCTCCATGAGGTTGTCCCGATCGCAGTTCCCGTCCCACAGGGGTTTGTAGTACATAGCATTACATCCAAACTAGTAATTGACGAGGGAAAATGCGAAGAAAATACCGGACTACGCTTTGGCAAATGCGCGTACTTCACCAAACCACTTCGGCAGCGCCAGAGCGAGAAAAATGAGGTTCGCGATGAACAGCGCGACGTAGACAGTGATGAAGGCCTGCGGAAGCCAAAGAAGGCCGAAGACCACGATCATGAGGCCGTAGTCGGTGGGGACAACAGCCAGCGAATACCAGGCTGACGAGTGTCCCTCCCCTTGAAGAAACATCGCAGAACTTCCGCGGTGCTGCCGCCGCAACTGGTCAGTGAGGATGACCGCGAAGAAGAACACCGAGGACAGAACGGTGTATGCAAGGGGAACCAGGTACCACGCTGCGTCCAGATCGTAAAACTGCCACCAGCAAAGGAGAACCGTGATGTGGAGGAGGCTGGCCTTGAAGGCATCCACCACGTGGTCCAGCCATTCCCCGGCGAAGCTGCCGCCGCCGCGCAAACGGGCCAGTTGACCGTCTGCCGAATCGAGGGCGTACCCGGCCACCAGCAGCAATACCGCTGCGAGCGCCGTGAACGCCCGGGGCGGCGTGACGGCCACAATGAGCAGTCCAAAGAACGTCATGACCGCACTTATTGCTGTCACCTGATTAGGAGTCATCTTCCAGGCAAATGCCAGCGCAGCAAGGGGACGGCCCAGGGGACGATTAATGTAGCGAGAGTACGCTGGAGCCCCTTTTGAGGTTTTTTGCGCAGTCCTCAGCGACTCTAATGCCGCCCGGAAATCGTGAATGGATCCCTGGCGGGAAATGTTCACTGCATTAGACATTTTGGTCCTTCCTTGGATAAGTAATTCGTCGCTATTTCAGGCGACAAAGCTGGCCGGGTGGCCGAAGCCTCAGGCGGGCGAACCCGCCTGAGGCTTCAGCTGGGTGGGGCGCCGGCTACTGGTCGGCGCTCTCCCCGGCCCACCAGTTGTCCCAGGAGGCCACTACGGGCGCCACTGTTGCCGAGCTGGAGAGATAGGAAAATAGTCCGCCATAACCGGCGGCCTGCAGACCCGCTGTGGAGTCAGCACCCATCTTCGTCCAGGTCGCGGGCTCGGTGGTGCCGGCCTTCCAGACCTTGGCCTTGACCGTCGTCGGGAACGTTCCTGTCACCTGCACGCGCATGTTCAGGACATCGCCAACCTGATAGGTGAGACCCGGGACTACCGACTCGGCGGCCACCATGGTGCCGACCCCGGAAGTGTTGACGCGGAACAGGCCCAGGGTGACTCCCCCGTTGGCCAGCAGGTTCACCTTGGCACGGTAATCGCCTTGGCCGTCGACGCTGCGGCCAATGACGGACAGGTTGATTCCGCCGCCTGTTGGCGCGCGGTCCACACCGGCGCTCACCCGGATCTCGGCATCAGCCTGGCTTGCCGACTTCTGGAAGATGGAAGGGCCCGATCCCGGACCCGCCATACGAATATTCCCCTTTCCGTTGGTGACTGAGAAGTTGCTGGAGCTGGACGAGCTTGTCCAGGCCCCGCCCTGATCCGCGGAACCGAAGCCGTTGGTGACGGTCCGGGAGAATGCATCCTGCGAGAAGCTCCGCTGCGTCACCACCACCTGGGCCGACTTCGTGGAACTGGCACCCTGATCATCGGTAGCCGTGAGCCGGACCGTGAACGTTCCGGCCTTGCCGTAACGGTGTGAAGCGGTCACCCCGGTGGCGGTTGCCCCGTCGCCGAAGTCCCAGGCGTAGCCGGCGACCGACCCGTCGGAATCCGTCGACGTCGAGCCGTCGAAGGAAACCTGCAGGCTGCCGGCGGAGTTGGTGAAGGCCGCTACGGGCGGCGTGTTTGGCGCCGCGGTGGCCGTCACCCGGTGCGTGACCGAGTTGGTCGCTCCGGAGTTGTCGGTCACCGTGAGCACGGCGTCGTAGTCACCCGCGGTTGCATAGGTGTGGTTCGCCGTCGCGCCCGTCCCCGTGCCGCCGTCGCCGTAGGCCCACTCGTAACTGCTGATGGTCCCGTCCGAATCAGAGGATGCCGATCCGTCGAAGCTGACCTTCAGGTTCTGGACCTGCGACGTGAAAGCCGCCACGGGCACCGCGTTCGCGGGCGCCGAGGCCGTCACCTTGTGGACGATGAAGTCCGTGACGCCCTTGTTGTCCGTGACAGTAAGGGTGACGGAGTATTCGCCCGCGCTGGTGAAGGTGTGGTTCGCCGTCGGGCCGGTTGCGCCGGACCCGTCGCCGAAGTCCCACGCGTAACCGGTGACCGTGCCGTCCGGATCGGACGAACCCGAACCGTCGAACTGTCCGCTCAGGCCGTTGACCACGCTCGAGAATGAGGCGACCGGCGGCGCATTGGGCGGCGGAGCGGCGGTGACCGTGACAGCGTGGACCACCGCGTCCCGGGCACCCTTGTTGTCGGTCACGGTCAGGGTGACGTTATACGTGCCGGCCGTGCCGTAGACATGGGCCGGTGCGGCGACGGTGGCGGTTGACCCGTCGCCGAAGTCCCACGCGTACGCGTCGATTGTTCCGTCGGGGTCGGACGACGCCGATCCGTCGAAGGCTGCCCGGAGATCGGTGGTCGTGAACGCGTAAGCCGCCGTCGGAGCCCTGTTGGGTACAGGAGCGACGGTGACGTCGTGTGCGATCCGGGCCTGGCCGCCGCGGTCATCGGTGACCGTCAGGGTGACGGTGTAGGTGCCGGCGGCCGCGTACGTGCGGTGCCCGGTGACCCCACTGCCGGTAGAGCCGTCCCCAAAGTCCCAGCTGTAGTCCACAATCTGCCCGTCGGAGTCGCTTGAGGCCGAAGCGTCAAAGGATCCGTCGAGGCTCTGGGTCGTCGGGGTGAAGGCGGCGGTGGGCAGCGCGTTGGGCGGCCGTTCCACCGTCACCTCCCGGGTGGTGGTGCTGGTCCCGGCACGGTTGTCCGTCACGGTCAGTGTCACCGTGTACTTACCCGCAGTGAGGTAGGTGTACTCGGCGTTCACCCCCGTCGCCGTGTGGCCGTCACCGAAGTCCCAGGCGTAGTTCACCAGCGTTCCGTCGGGGTCGTGCGACGCTGCCGCGTCCACGGATACCTTGAGGTTCGCCGTGGTGGCGGCGAAGTCCGCGGCCGGGAGCTGGTTGGGCGGCTCCGTGACAGTGACGTCGTGGGAGACCGTTGATTTCCCGCCGCGGTTGTCGGTAACCGTCAGCTTCACGGCGTACGTGGACGCGGCCGAGTAGCTGTGCGTTGCCGTGGCCCCGGAGCCGAGTTGGCCGTCACCGAAGTCCCAGGCGTAGTTCACAATCTGACCGTCAGGGTCGCTGGACTGGGTACCGTCCACGGTGACGTCCAGGTTCTGGCCGGTCGAGGTGAACGCGGCTCCCGGCAGGACGTTGGCCGGCGCAGCCAGGTTGTAGTGCGCAGCCACCCGATCGGCGCTCAGCGCCTTGGAGTACACCGCGACTTCGTCGATGGTGCCGTCGAAGTAAGGGCTGGAGGATCCCCACGTGGTGTCTCCGCCGACGCGCCAGTATCCGGTGTAGGGCTGGGCCTGGGTCTGCGGGTTGGTGCCCACCAGGGCGCCATCGAGGTAGAGCTTCATGCCGTCGCTGGACTGTTCGGCGACGACGTGGTGCCACTTCCCGTCGTTGTAGGCCACTGGCGTGATGATCAGGTTCGGTTGCCCTGTCCAGACCCCAAACGCGAGCGTGCCATCATCCTGCATGTAGAGGTGCCGGTCGTAGTTATCTGACAGGCCCGTGTTGTTGTTGCCGAACCCGATGATCTTCCCGCCCCGGGTGGTGGTGGTCTTGAACCACGACTCGAGGGAGTAGGTGGTCGGATTGCTCACCGAGTTTTGGCCGGAGACCACCGCGTCCTGTCCGTTGAAGGTGGCCGCCGTCCCGCTGTAGCCCGGGATCACTCCGGTTGCCCCCTGCGTTACGCCGCCCTGGTAGGCGCCGTTGTTGCTGGACTGCGTCGAATCCACGGCCTGGGTGCCTGAGGTTTCGTCGAGGCGCCAGTAGAGGTCCGGCTGGTCCGACGTGATGGCCGAACCGTAAGCGTCCTTGGGCATCGGCGGAAGGCTGGATTCGCGGCCGCTCGCGGTGAAGTGCGAGAGGACTGTTTGCCGGGTCAGCACCGTGGGGTAGATGGCGACGTCGTCAATGGCACCGGCGAAGTAGGAACTGGCGGGCTGGTTGGGCCAGCTGCCGAGGTTGTCCCCGCCGATGCGCCAATAGCCGTTGTAGGCCTGGCCGGACGTCACGTCGTTCCGCTGCCCTGCCGCCACGCCGTCAATGTAGAGGTGCATCCCGTCGCTGCCGAGGCTGGCGGTGACCTGGTGCCATTGTCCGTCGTTGTACGTGTTGGCGGTGTTCAGCGTTTGGACTCCGCCGGGGTAGACACCGAACCAGATGTGGCCGGCGTTATCCATGTAGATGTGGCGGTCGTAGGTGCCCGAGTCGCCGGTTGCCGAGCCGCCGAAGCCGAGGATCTTGCCACCGCTGGTGCTGGTGGTCTTGAACCAAGCTTCGGCCGTGAACGTGTCCGGTCCGGGAATGGCGGCGCGGGTTGCGGCAAAGCCGTTGCTGGTCCCGTCAAAGGTCGACGCCGCGTCGTTGGGGATGGCGCCGCCGGCGCCGCGGCTGATGCCGGAACCGGCATCGGCGTCGGCGAAAGAGGCGTTGTCGAAGACCACTGAACCGGCGGGTTCATTGAGCGGCCAGTAGTTCGTGGCGCCGTCGCCGATGATCTTCTGGGCGTAGGCGCTGGGCGCGGCCGAGGAGATCACGATCGGATCGGAGCGGCTGCCGGTGTAGTTATTGGTCTCCGGGTCCTTCACCCGCACCCGGTAGGTGTGGGTGGACCCCGGAACCAGGCCGGTGTCCGTGAACCCGAGCTGGGGCAGCGCCCACCACGGCGACTTTGCGTCGACACTGAACACCGGAACGGTGCCATTATCTCGCAGGACTTCGTAGGTGAGTGTGCCGTCGTCGATGTCCGAGGTGCCGGTCCAGGCGACTCGCGCCGTCCCGGAGTTCAGCGACAGGACGTTCGGCTTCATGGGGCTGTAGGTCGGTCCCACCTTGTTGGGGGCGACGGATCGCTTCGCGAAGGTTGCGAGGCCCTGCTGGTTCTGCCCGTTGACCCGCGTGAATTCACCGCCCATCACAAGGTAGGTTCCGTTGTTCGCGAGCGACCAGCCACCCTGGTACATACCCGTGTAGCTGCCCGCGTTGACTTCGGGGTACCAGGGCAGCTGCGTCGGAACGGGCTGGTAGGCGTAGTTCATGTTGGATCCGGGCGCCCCCTGGTCAGTTCCGGTGGCGAACGTCGTATCGGCCGTGGCCCGCTTCCAGATCTGCGGGCTGTGGTCGGCGAAGGTGCCCACCGAGGTGCAGTCGTGGGCGTGGCCCACGGAGTACATGACCTGGTCCATCACGGAAATCCCGTAGGTGGCGCCGTAGCAGTTGTTCAGCCACAGCAGGTCCCCAGTGGCGAAGTCCGCGGCGAACCGCCCGTCGAACCAGTGCCCGCCCTCGCCGTCGGCGCTGGCGTAGACCACGCCTCCGACGAGTGAGAGTTCCGTGACTCCGGATCGGTTGGTGTCCTGCCGTGTTGGGATGGGCCGGCTGGTCCAGGGAAGCAGGCCGCCAGCGGCACCATCGACGGCTCCGATGCCGACGATGGGCGAACCGTTGAGCTGCTGGAACCGGCCGCCGACAACGACCCTGCTATTGTCCGGTGCCGCGACCACTGCCTCGACAATGTCGTCAGAAGCAGGATTCCATGGCAGCAGTGCGCCCGCGGCGGTGGTGAAGGACGCCATGTTCCGCCGCGTCGCTCCGCCGGCAACGCCAAAGGACCCGACCACGTAGACGGCGTTGCTGCTGGCCGCGACGTTCCAGACGGATCCGTTGACGGTCGGCTTGAAGTTGGGGTCGAGCGCGCCCGTGGCCGCGTCAAACGCCGCGACCTTTCCCCGCGCGTTGCCCGAGACGGTGGTGAAGTCGCCGCCCAGATAGATCTTCTTTTGGTCCGGCGAGACCTTGATGGTCCGCGCCTGGGCGTTGAGGTTGGGGTTCCAAGGCAGGATCGCTCCGGTCAGGATGTTGAAGGCCATCGCATTGTTGCGGGTGACTTCGCTGGTTCCCGGTGCGGCGCCGGAGGGACGGGCCGTGGTGAAACTGCCCACCGCATAGGCCGTGTTGCCGATGACCGCCGTCTTCCAAACCACACCGTTGATCTGTGGTGTGGGCAGCACGTCGCCGCTCACCGTTGGTGGCAGTTGGGGTGGCGGTGGAGGGTTGTCCGCGGCTGCCGCCGCACCGGCGCTGAAGAAAGCAGCAATGACGACGGCGGCCGTCGCCCCGGCCAGGCCGCGGACGGACCGGTTGAACCTGTTGGCGCGTGATTTCATGGTCGATGACCCCCTGGACAAGTGTTCTTGCGATGGAAATTTGTTGCTATGCACGATGTGCCACCTTTCGAGACCGCGGAGGCTGAACTGCCGCCGTTGATTGAATTTCGGAAACCAGCAGAGGCTTGATCAGCAGGCCGCGGATGAGCGGGCCGCCGAGCAAGGAGCCGACAGCCATCAGGGCGGGCACCATGGTGTACCCGGTGGTGACCGCGACGAATGCCCCCGCCAGAAGCAGGGAGAAGAGGGAGTCCGCCACGCGCAGACCCAGGACGCCGGCCTGTTTGCCGCGGACTGCGGCGAGGGCACCGTAGGGCGTTACCGCCGCCACGGACGTGGCGTAGGCGATCCAGCCGAGCACGGCAGCGACCTCCGGCTGCTGTCCCGCTACGAGCCGGCCCACCGTGGGCAACGATGCGAGGGCGACGACGCCCGCGCCTACGGCCACGACGGTCAGGACCGCCACGCCCCGGTCCGCCCTGCGCAGCAATTCCGTCATCGGGACGGCGCTTTGCCGGGCGAAAGCGGCAAACAGGTACGAGGACGCACCACTGACCATCAACATGATCGGTGCGACGTAGATCCGGGCGACCTCCAGTTCTCCGGTGGCGGCCAGTCCGGCCAGGAGCGTCACAGACACCCGAACGGCGGTGAGCAGCGTGGGCCGGACCGCTTGTTGCAGGGAACGCCAGATGCCGTAGCGGGCCACTGCCGGCGAGAGTTTCCGGGCCGCCAGGATCAGGTAGCGGTCATCCTTGGGCAAGAGTGCCGCCCCGATGATGAGCGCCGCGGATTGGCCCCAGATGATCGCGGCGAAGAAGGAGCTGAGGCCCAAGGGCCCGCCTGCTGCTTCCGCGCCGAGTGCTGCCAGGGCGCCTAGGAGTCCTGCGAGGTCAACGACGACGATTTTCCAGAAAAGGAGGTGCGCCATGAGCAGCCGCCGGATGGTGTCTTCGAGGACAAAAACGGTAATCGCTCCCCCGAAGATCCAGGCCCCAGACGGCGCCAGCAGGCCGGAGGCCATCGCCATGACGGCCGCGCACAGCCCGCTCCCCAGGCCCAGGCCCAGGCACCACAGCTGCAGGGTGAACCGGATTGACGGATCGTGGCGGTCCTGGACGGTCAAGGTGTCGCCGATAAATCCGCTCACAATGGCCGTGACCAGCAGAACGACGCCGTACATGATGGCGAACTGCCCCAGCCCGTCGAGCCCGAGGGTCCTTACGGCCAGGACCTGCAGTCCGAAGCTTGCGAGCGCCTGCGACCCCTGGGCGGCGACACCGCCGAGCATGCCTCGGCCGGCCTGGCCTGCCGGGGCGTTGGGTTGGGACTTGTGGCTGGCCACTACTTCGGGAGGTTTCCGCTGAGGGCCGCGGGAGTGTGGCCGCCGTCGATGTCCACATAGAGGGTGGCGCTTTCGGTGCCTTTGGGGACCATAAAGGCGTAACCCCTCGTCTGGCTGTCTCCGGCGTTGATGGTGCCCGCGAAGTCGAGCTCGTTGGCGCCCTCGTAGAGCGGTGCCGCTGCTGTTTTGCCGTTCCCGTAGCGCAGGGTCGCCACCACGTTCGACACCGGCAGGACCTCGCCGGAACCGTTGTGGATGGTGATATCCATGTAGACGTAGGGCGCTCCGGAGATGGTGCCGGGGTCCGTGCCGGACACCACCCCGCTGCGCATGCCGCCCACGGAGACAAGGACTCCGTCGGTGTACTTGGCCGGAGCCGAGCCGAAGTCGCCCGGCACGGCGCGCGACTTTGCGGTGGCGGCCTTCTCCTTGTCCCTCTTGACCACAGGGGCCGCCGTCGAGTTGTCCACGAACCCCGGGCCGCCCGGAGGAAGTGACGGGCCGTCCGCCGTCGGCTTCGGGTCGCTCGACGCGGCGCCCTGTGCCGCTGCGGCGGCCTGGCCGGGCGCCCCTGCCGCGGCGTTGCAGCCGGACAGGAGTGCGACGCCGACAGTGGCACCGACGAGGGTCGCCAGGACTTTCCGCCGCAGGAGACGGCTCCTGGCGCCCGTCGAAATTGATACTGCCGGTACTGCAGGGACCTGGTGCATGGGGACCTCCACGGGAATGCTGCTGGGGTTAGGGGTTGCGCGCAGGGCGCTTCGGAGCCGCGCCGGGTTCATCGGAGCCCGCGGGATCGGGGGCCTCACTGTGCCACCTGGCTTTCGCCCGCCGTGTGCCGGGCGGCCGCGGCGAAGCTGCGGACCCGGGGGCCTTGCGCCTTGGTCAGCGCCCGGGACGCCAGCGCATAGCAGAGGGCCTCGTACCCGTCGGCCACCACGTCCCAGTCGTAGCGGGCAGCTGCCTCCCGGGACTGGTTGGCCCGCGAGCGCGTCAGGGCCGGCTGTGTTTCTGCTTCTTCAGCCAGGCGGGCGACGTCGTCCGGGTCCCGGAAATACCGGCCGACCGGGCCGAGGACCTCACGGTTGAAGTTCACGTCGAACGCGTTGGTTGCCGCGCCGGCACCAATGGCCCGGAGCAGCGAAGGGTTGGTTCCTCCCACGGAGTGCCCGTGCCAGTAGACCAGTGCGTTGGCGTAGAGCTCATCGAGCAGCTCCTGGTTCCAGACGCCGCCCAGGAAACTGACCCGCCTGTCGGCCGAGGTCCTGAGCCGCTGATCGTACCCCTGCCCGTACGGGGTGGACCCGACAACCACCAGCGGGAGTTTGGCGCGGCTGCGCACGTAACCTTCCACAATGGTGTGCACGTGGTTTTCCGGCTCCAGCCGGGCGACCACCAGATGGTACTTTCCGGCGCCCAGGCCCACTGACCCGAGGTGCTGGGGTGCCCTCGGCTCAAGCAGCGGGGCGCCGTAGGAAATAAGCTCCGTGTCCGCGTTGAAGGTATCCCGGTAGTAGTCACGGATCCCGGCGGCGTCCGCGATCAGGGCGTTGGAGAACTGCACGGCGAAGCTTTCCGCCCAGCGGTAGTAGCGCTGGCCGACGGGCCCCCACTTGGCACGCTTCCATTCGAGTCCGTCCATGTGGGTGGCGACGGGGAGCCTGGCCAGCCGGAGCAGCGGGAGCCAGGGCGCGTTGGCGGCGTTGAAGACGATGGTGGCATCGGCCCGGTGCGCCATCAGGTGGGCGACGGAAAGGCCGGTGTGGCTCAAGGTTTCCAGGGAGCGCCGTCGGACCGCCGGAAGGTGCACCAGCCGCATCCCCTCAAATTCGGCTTTCCTGTCCGGACCGTTGCCGGACCGGCAGTAAACCGTCACCGTGTGCCCGCGCGTGGCGAGCCGCCGGCCCACTTCCTCCACGCAGGTTTCGAAGCCTCCGTAGTGGGCGGGTACGCCGCGCGTGCCCACCAGGGCGATGCGTAAACCGGCAGGTTTGGGCGTTGCGTTGTTCATTTTTTACCCCCGAAGTTTGGTACATGCTGCTGATAGAGACCGAGCTTTAGTGGGACCGGGCTGGTTGTTGGGGCCGGGCCAGTGGTTGAGACCGTGCGGTGAGCCGGCGCCGGCGGGGCGCGAATCGACCGCTCAGGGCAGGCTGTGCAGGACCCCTCTTTCCTGGGTGCCGGCGTTCAAGAGATCCAGGGTCCGGCGGAGCGCGGTGCTGGACGTGTGCATCGTGTAGGGGAAATAGGCGACTCTTACCCCGACGGCGGCAAACTCGCGTTCGAGGGCGAGGCCTTTGGGTGTGCCCCTCCAGTCGTCTCCCTTGAAGAAGACGTCGAAGGGCCGGCTCCGCCAGGTGTCGATCTTGCGCGGCAGGGTTTCCGCCACGGCGTCGTCGACGTAACTGATGCACCGGACGATTTCCAGGCGTTCGGCCAGGGGGATCACCGGCGGCCGGCCCTTCGCCTGAACCAATAGCTCGTCGGATACGACGCCTGCGATCAGGAAGTCGCAGTGGGCTTTTGCGTGGCGGAGGAGGTTGAGGTGGCCGACGTGAAAGAGATCGAACGCCCCGGCTGCGTAGCCAATCAGTGTGCTCATGGTTGCTCCTTAGTAGGCGCCGACGGGGCTGCGCATGGCCCTGAACGTTCGCCACAAAATGATCAGGTCACCGGTTAGCGACCAGTTCTCGACGTAGTAGAGGTCCAGCCGGATGCTCTCGTCCCACGGGAGGGCGGAGCGGCCGTTGATCTGCCAGAGGCCCGTTATCCCGGGTTTGATGAGCAGGCGCCGGCTGGTGAATTTCTCGTAGCGTTCAACTTCGGTGGGCAGCGGCGGCCGTGGGCCCACCAGGCTCATCTCGCCGGTGAGGACATTCCAGAACTGCGGCAGCTCGTCCAGGGAGTACTTCCGCATCCACCGCCCGCAATTGGTGACCCGTGGGTCGTTCCGCATTTTGAACAGCGGCCCGGAGCCCTCGTTGAGCGCCTGCAGCGATCCGAGATCCGTTTCGGCGGTCTGCACCATTGAACGGAACTTCACCATGTGGAACGGCATACCGTTTCTGCCGGCGCGGAGTTGGCGGAAGAAGACGGGCCCCGGGCTGTCCCGCTTGACGATGATGGCGAGAACCACCATGAGGGGGAACAACATCAGTAGCGCCAGCGACGCGACGGCCACATCCATGACCCGCTTGAGGATGTGCTTGGCACCGGCGTACTGCGGGAGTTCAACGTGTACCAGCGGCAAGCCGTCCACCGGGCGCCAGTGAATGCGCGGTCCGGCGACGTTGGTCAGCGTTGACGCCAGGACAAGCTCCGTTCCGGTGGCCTCAAGCTTCCAGCCGAGTTCCCGGATGTAGGTGCTGCCGCCGGGGACCCTGCCCGCGACAATGACGGCGTCCGCACCCGCAGTTTCGACCATCCGGGAAACATCGGCCAGGCTCGACACCACCGGAATTCGGTACCAGGGCGCCCGGAGCTCCACCGATTTGTCCAGGGCGGACAACCCGACCCCGGTGATCTCATAGCCGGCGGCCCGGTTCTTTTCAATGTTGTTGATGACGTACTCGACGTCGGCGCGTTCGCCGATCACGATGACCCGGGACAGGTATTTGCCCTCGCGCCGCTTCAGGTTCAACCACTTCCGCCACAGCCACCTCGTGCCTGTCAGCAGGACCAGCCCCAGGGGCAGCGCGACGGCGAAATAGCCGCGGACGACGTCGAACCGGACGAAGACCATGGCGATGGCCAGGGCGCCGAAGAGCTTGAGGGTGGCTTGAACCACCCGCTTGTATTCCGCGGCACCGATGCCGAACGTCCGCCTGTCCCGGGTGGGGTAGATCTCCAGGACGGCGATCCAGGCCGCTAGCAGGAGGACAGACACTGCAAGGTACCGGGCTTCGAATTCCTCCGCGGACCTGGTGGGCGCATCGACGCCGAACCGGAAGACGTAGGCTGCGGCCACGGATACAGCGATGGCGGCCGAGTCAGTAAGCCGGAGACGGTTGGCGAAGTTCTTCCACTGCCGGGTGACTGCTTTCCGGGAGGCCGCGAGGTCGAACCGGGATTCGTCGTCCCAGACCGAGTGCTGGGGACGTTCCGGGGTGAGTGCACGTGCTTGGATTCCTGGAACCGCCGCGCGCCGTACTGCGTGGAATGGCCGGCGGTGTTTGAGTTCGCTCATCACCGGCGCCGGGAGGAGTCGGCCCGATGAGCGGCCGGCGCACTGGCCGGCGCGGCCTGGTCGGCCTGGCTGGAAGGGGAACCGGACTGTTTATGACGGTCCGATAACCAGAGAAAATGAACAGCAATCAACGTCCGAAGAAACATGAGGAGACCTTCTAGCGACTAGTGTGGCTGCGGTCTCCACAGTCAATAATGTGACTTATTGGCGCACACGAGTGTTAGCTACCTCTTTCCGCCGAATCACCACTCGACCTGCTTGTCGGTGCTACGTGGAACTGAGACGGGGCTACCTATTCGCCACTGGTGGCGCTGCACGCGGACGGGAACGGGCACGACGGCGGTGCTCGCGGTGTTGCTGTTCGGGGAAGCCCCGCGGCTGGGGTAAGGTAAATCTCGTTGTTCTGCAGTATCTTGACCAGGCGTTTTTGCGGTCATTTCTGCGGCTCTGCGGCTGTAGCTCAATGGTAGAGCGCTAGCTTCCCAAGCTTGATACGCGGGTTCGATTCCCGTCAGCCGCTCCATTTTCTCTCCCGGCCTGGGCTCGCCGGGTCACCAGATGGTGTAACCGCTAAAGCCGTGGCCAATCTTTACGCGGTGCTTTCCCGCATCTCCGCCTGGGATCATCCAGAGGTCGCCGTGCTTGTCCGTGGCGATTAGGTCGCTGAGCCCGTCCACGTTCTCCCAGTCGCCCGCCTCGACGATTCGTGTGTAACGATTCCAGCCGGAGCCGAAGGTGTAGTACGAGGTGGGGGTCTTGACCTGGATCCCTTGGCGGTCGTCGTAGGGCCAGAGTATGCCGTGGGTGTCCCGCGCGTAGAACCACGGCCAACCCCCGCCGATATGCAAGTCGACGAGCATCCGGCCGGCCCAGCCGGTGGCGGCCCGCTGCCGCGGTTGCCAGCTGACCGAGTAGCCATTGCCGACCGTGGTGTACGGGTAACGCCAGAGCGTCCCGGAGCGGTCGATGGCGAGCAGGTTGCCACGGCCAGACTCGTCAATGATGCTGGTCATTTGGTTCCAGCCTCCGCCGAGTGGGGTCCGCGACCGCCATCCGGAGTGCCCGTTGCTCGGGATGGCCCAGAGGTTCCCGTCCTTGTCCCGGGCGAAGACGCCGTAGAAGGCTCCTCGTGAGGGAATGATCGCCGTGTAGTGCCACCCGGTCGCCGATTTGATCCTCGGCTTGAACCCGCCATCGCCATCGCCGGGGTAAAGCCAGAGCGTGCCGTGACTGTCGAGTGCCATGACATCCGGGTAGCCGTCGCCGCTGTAATCACGCGGACACGGAGCGCCGCAATGCAACGGGTCGGTCTGCGCCGGAACGGCGATACCCGTTGCCAGAAGCAACGCCCCAACGATGTCGGCCACAATACGCAGAGTCCGTTTCATGGCCGGATTCTAGTCCCGGGTGCCGCCCCATCCACGAGTACTTTATTGCGGGTAAACCGGGATCAGCACCGCAATGTACCCGAGGGGACCCGCGGAACCCCTACTCGATCAGGCAACCCCACGCCCCGGCCCCGTGAGCCTAGGCCGCGACAATCCGCAGCAACTGACGCCGGTTTTTCAGGTCCACCTTGAGCGCCAGCTGGCCGCGCCTGGCAAGTACCACCGAGACCACGGCGGCGGCCAGCGCTGGCACCGCGCCGGCGATGAGGATGGCCGTGTGCGGGTTAAGGTGCTCGGCGAGCCAGCCCATAAGTGGTCCGCCGAGGGCCTGTCCACCGATGAGCACCATGATGTAGAGGCTCATCACCCGGCCGCGGATGCCCATGTTGGCGCTGACCTGGACCAGCTGGTTGGCGGCCGTCAGGAACATCAGGCACCAGAAGCCGGCGAGGACCATCGCCGCGCCGAAAAACACCATCGACGGCGCGGAGGCGGCCAGGCAGAGCATCAGCCCGTACATCCCGGCGCCCAGCATCACCGAACGCAGCCGAAGTTGCCGCCGCCTGGCGGAGGTGATGGCGCCGGCCAGCGCACCGAGGGCCACCAATGCGTTGAGCAGACCGTAGCCGCCGGCACCGGCCCGGTAGACGTGGTCCGCGAAGGCTGCCAGCAGCACCGGGAGGCTCATCGCAAACACCGCGACGAAGCCGGCCATCAGCCACGGCCAGTAGATCGTGGGTTTGCCGAGTGCATAGCGCAGCCCCTCCCGGAGCATGCCCTTGCGTTTGGCCGCCGGCAGCGTCACGTGCAGTTCGTCCTTGCGCAGGACCAGCAGCATGGTCAGGGTGGAGCAGCACGCCAGCGCGTTCCCGGCGAAGGCCCAGCCCGCGCCGACCGCGCTAAGCAGCACTCCGGCGACGGCCGGGCCGATCAGGCCGCCCAGCTGGAAGATCGTGGAGTTCACGCTGATGGCGTTGCGCAGGTAGGCGGGACCGACGAGTTCGTTGACGAAGACCTGCCGGGCCGGCTGGTCCAGTACGGTGACCAGGCCCAGAATGAGGGCAATCCCGTAGACCTGCCAGACCTCGATCCGGTGCGAGAGTGCCAGCACGGCCAGCGTCGCCGCCAATACGGCGGCCACGCACTGGCACAGCATCAAGATTTTCCGCTTCGCGAAGCGGTCCGCCATCATGCCGCCCCACGGGCCCAGCAGGAGCGAGGGAAGGAACTGCAGGGCCACGGTAATTCCGACGGCGGTGACCGAGCCGGAGAGCTGAAGCACCAGCCAGTCCTGGGCGATCCGCTGCATCCACAGCGCCACCACGGCGATGAAGTGCCCCACCGCGAAGATCCGGAAGTTGCGGACCTTCAGGGAAATGAAGGTGTGCCGCCACGGCAGGCGTTCACTTACGACGCCGATCGGCTGGGTAATGGGGGCGGGGACGGTCGGCTGGCTCTGGTCCGGCCGGGTGTCGGCGGGATGGAACGGCGGAGGGGGTGGCACGGAAAGTCCTCAGGGAAAAGAAGTCTGCGGGGTCTCCTTAACGCTAAGCTGGCCGCAATTGATAATGGAAGGCTATCCAGGGCATAACTAGCATCACGAAATGCAATGAAAGGAATCTCATGGCGACCCGAGTTCCTCCGGCAGGCGGAAGGCATGTTTGAACCGGCCCAGCTGCGCTCGTTCCTTGCCGTGGCCGAAACGCTGAGCTTTACCAGGGCGGCGGACAGGCTGGGGCTGGCACAGCCCACGGTCAGCCAGCACGTCCGCAAGCTCGAGGCCGCCGCCAAACGAACCCTGATTGCCCGCGACACCCGCGATGTCCGGCTCACGGACAACGGGGACGCGATGGCCGGCTTCGCGCGCACCATCCTCGCTGCCCATGACTCCGCGGCACGCTATTTTTCCGGCTCCGCCATGCGCGGCCGGCTGCGCTTTGGCACGGCGGATGACCTCGCCATTACCGGGCTGCCACGGATCCTGCGGGAGTTCCGGCAGATCTACCCGCAGATCAACCTGGAACTGACGGTCGGGCAAAGCGACCAGCTGTACAAGCGGCTCAACGCCGGCCAACTGGACCTGGTATTCGTCAAATGGGTTGCCGGCGCCAAGGATGGAACCGTGGTCCAGCAGGATTCCTTCTCCTGGGTGGGCCTCGAGCAGACTGTCCTCGATTCCGGGGATCCGGTACCGCTGATCGCCTACCCCGCGCCGAGCCTGAGCCGGAAACTGGCCATCGACGCGCTCGAGGCCACCGGCCGGACCTGGCGCATCACCTGCACCACCCGCCAGATCAGCGGTGTCCTGGCCGCCGTCCGGGCCGGGATCGGCGTCGCCGTGATGCCCTCCTCGCTGGTGCCGGAGGACCTGAAAATCATCACCCGGCGCTTCGACCTGCCGCCCGTCGGCGACGTCGACTTCACCCTGATCCGCAATCCGCTGGCAAACACCGAGGTGATCGACGCCCTGACCCAGACCATTGTTGGCCGCGCCTTCAGCCGCTCGTCCTAGTCCCGCTCCCCGGCGAAATACTCGCTCCACAGCAGGTAGCTACCCGCAACATACTTGCTTCAGCGGGTCTGTCCCCGACCATTGAACCCAAGTGTTACTTGTCCTATCCTGACAGTGTTGAAGGTCAAGCAGAGGCCCCCACAACGATCCGACAAACGAACGTTTATCCTCGTTGTTGCCATGCAGCAAAACCGGCAAACGTTCGGGATAGGCCAGCAATGACGCCAGCCATAAACAACTCCCACACCACCATGCGGCCGCGCCATCCAATGAGCGCCGCCCCGCCGCTGAGTACAGCTGCCCGCCTGGAAGGCCTGCCGCATCCGAGCCTCGGCAGGCTGGATCCGCATGCGGCCCGTACCCGGGGTGACGACGACTTCGTCGGTATCCCCTACTGCGAGCGCTGCGGGACGGATGAGTTCGTCTACCTGGAATCCTTTGTCCCGGCCAAACACCACCGGGACGGTTCCATCAGCAGGCTCGGTGAGGTGACCTACTTCTGTTCAGGCTGTGAGGATTTCTCCGCCCATGCCGTCCCGGCCGCGTGGGTCCCGCCGGGCTGGTACCTCGGGTAGGAGCCATGCCCGCGCCCATGTAACCGCAAACGCCGCCGTCCCCGCACTGTGAGTGCGGGGACGGCGGCGTTGCGTACTCAGGGGTCGCGAACCCGGATTGGCTGCTTAGATCAGGCTGTCCGAGAGGTGGTTCGCGGTGCCGAAGCGGTGGGCGGTGATGCTGACGGCCTGCTCGTGCAGGAACGGCAGCAGTTCAACGCGTCCGGCCTCCGTGACGGGGTGGGAGTAGACGGCCAGGTCGGGGCGGCCGCCCGTGGCGTCGGCCAGCGCCTTCGCGTCGCCGCCGATCAGGCGGATGCGGGGCACGGCCAGGGTGGCAGCCTGGGCAAGCCGGCCCACGGACGCGAGCCACTCGGCGTCGTTCTCCACGGTGGTCTCAATCCCGAGTCCGGACAGCACCGCACGGAGCTGGGCGGGTACTTCGACGGCGCTGGACACCGTGAAGTCCGAGCCCGCCTGGACACCGGCAGCCACGATGCGGATCAGGTCGGCGAGCGGCTGGCCTTCTGACAACCGCACCATGACCGGCAGTGCGCGGTAGCGGAACACGTTGCGTTCCGCACTCAGCCCGGAGACGTCCTTGGCGGTGCCGAACTCCTCGGCCCAGGCCTGGGCGTCCGAGGCCAGGGACCGCTGCAGCGGGCCGAGTTCATCGGCCGGCAGGATGCCCTTGGCCGCGTCCTCGATCCTGCGAACGCCGGAGTGTGCCGGCTTCGTCTCGGCCGTGCTGGCCTTGCTGACCCAGTCGCCGAGGCCTGCGAGGTAGTTCGGGCCACCGGCCTTGGTGCCGGCACCGACGGCAGACTTCTTCCAGCCGCCGAAGGGCTGGCGCTGCACGATGGCGCCGGTGATCCCGCGGTTGACGTAAAGGTTGCCTGCCTGGACGGTGTCCAGCCAGAGGGCAAGTTCGTCGGTGTTCAGCGAGTGCAGGCCGGCGGTCAGGCCGTACTCGATCTGGTTCTGGATCGCGATGGCCTCCTCCAGGGTTTCGGCCGTCATAACACCCAGGACCGGACCGAAGAATTCGGTGAGGTGGAAGTAGGAACCGCGGCGCACACCGTGGCGCACGCCCGGGCTCCACAGCTTGCCGGACTCGTCCAGCTGCTTCGGCTCCACGGCCCAGGCCTCGCCCTCACCGAGGGTGGTCAGGGCGTTGAGGAGCTTGCCGCCGGCAGGCTCGATGATCGGGCCCATCTGGCTGGCCGGGTCCTGCGGGTAGCCGACCTTCAGCGAGGTGACAGCGTCGATCAGCTGGTTGTGGAAGCGCTTGGACTTCGCAACGGAGCCGACCAGGATCACCAGCGAGGCGGCCGAGCACTTCTGGCCGGCGTGGCCGAACGCGGAGTACGCCACGTCCTTTGCCGCGAGGTCCAGGTCCGCGCTCGGGGTGACGATGATGGCGTTCTTGCCACTGGTTTCAGCCAGCAGCGGCAGGTCCTTGCGGAAGGAGCGGAACAGCTCTGCGGTCTCGTAGCCGCCGGTGAGGATGACGCGGTCCACGGCGGGGTGCGAGATCAGCTGCTGCCCCAGTTCCCGCTCGCCGAGCTGCACCATGGTGAGCACGTCGCGCGGGACACCGGCCTCCCAGAGGGCCTCGATCATCACGGCACCACTGCGGCGGGCCTGCTTGGCGGGCTTGATCACCACGGCGGATCCTGCGGCGAGCGCCGCCAGGGTGGACCCTGCGGGGATGGCCACGGGGAAGTTCCAGGGCGGCGTCACGACAGTCAGCTTCGCCGGTACGAACGTGGCGCCGTCGACGTCGTCGAGCTTGCGGGCCGATTCGGCGTAGTAGTGCGCGAAGTCCACCGCTTCGCTGACCTCGGGATCACCCTGGTCAATCGTCTTGCCGGTCTCGCTCGCCATGACCTCGAGGAGGTCGGCGCGGCGGGCCTCCAGCACGTCGCCGGCGCGGTGCAGGATTTCGGCCCGTTCCGCTCCGGAGAGGGCACCCCAGGCCTTGCCCTTCTCGACCGCGGTGTCGATGACGGCATTCAGGGCCGCCTCGTCATTGATCGTGGCGGCCTCGACGGCGGCGTTGCCCAGGGTGGAGCCCTGGACGCGGCCAAGGATGGCCCGGCCCCAGTCGCGGTTGGCCGGGAGGGACGGATCGGTGTCCGGGGTGTTGCCGAAGGAGTCGCGCGGCATCGGCTCGGCCGGAAGGGCACGGTTCTGCCGGCGATTCGGGGCCGGAACCTCGTCGTCGAGCTTGGCGAGCGAGGCCAGGAAGCGCTGCTTCTCGCGCTCAAACAGAGTCTCGTTCTCGCTGAGTTCGAACACGGCGGACATGAAGTTGTCCTGGCTGGCGCCCTCTTCGAGGCGGCGGATCAGGTAGGCGATCGCGACGTCGAACTCGGCGGGGTGGACCACCGGGGTGTACAGCAGGAGGGACCCGACGTCCTTCTTGACGGCTTCGGCCTGGCCCTGCGCCATACCGAGCAGCATCTCGAACTCGATGCCGGATTCAACGCCGCGCTGCTTGGCCAGCAGCCAGGCGAAGGCGATGTCGAAAAGGTTGTGTCCGGCGACGCCGATCCGGATGTTGTTGATCCGGTCCGGGTGCAGCGAGTAGTTGATGACGCGCTTGTAGTTGGTGTCCGAGTCCTGCTTGGTGCCCCAGGTGGCCAGCGGCCAGTCATGCAGGGAGGCCTCCACCTGTTCCATCGGCAGGTTGGCGCCCTTGACCACGCGGACCTTGATGGCCGCACCGCCCTCGGCACGCCGCGCGGCGGCCCAGTCCTGCAGGCGGATCATGGCGGAGAGCGCGTCGGGGAGGTAGGCCTGGAGGACAATGCCGGCCTCGAGGTTCTTGAACTCGGGCTTGTCCAGGATCCGGGTGAAAACCGCGATGGTCATGTCCAGGTCCTTGTATTCCTCCATGTCCAGGTTGATGAACTTGGCTTTGCGGCCTCCTGTGGCGAAGGCGGCGGCACGGGTGAAGAGCGGGGTGAGCTTCTCCACGACGTGCTCCACGGCCTCGTCGAAGGCCCAGGCGGAGTGCGGGGCGACGGTTGAGGACACCTTGATTGAGACGTAGTCCACGTCCGGACGGGAGAGCAGGGTGTGGGTTCCCTCAAGCCGGCGGGAGGCCTCGTGCTCGCCCAGGACTGCCTCGCCCAGGAGGTTGACGTTCAGCTTGATGCCGTCCTTGCGGATCTTCGAGATGGCCGGGCCGAGCTTGGCGTCCGTCGCGTCAACAATGAGGTGGCCGACCATTTCCCGGAGCACCCGGCGGGCAACCGGGATGACCACCTGCGGCAGGACCGGGGCCATGGTGCCGCCGAGGCGGACGGCGCTGCGCATGTACCAGGGCAGGAACGCCGGAACCTTGGGGGCCAGGGCGGCGAGGTTGCGGGCCGCGACCTGCAGGTCCTCGGGACGCACGACGCCGTCAACGAAGCCGACCGTGAAGTCAAGACCGTTGGGGTCCTTCAGAACCCCGGCGAGCTGCTGGGCCGAGGCGTCGACGGGCACCTTGGCGGCCTCGGTGAGCCAGTGGCGGACCAGGGCGGTGGTTTCCTCGGCGAGGGCTGCCGCCTCAAGCACGGGGGAGCCTTCCGAGACTGCGGCGTGCGTGGCCTCGTTGCCCGCGTCCGCGCCGGCGTTCAGGCCGGATTCCGTTGAGGTGTTGGTCATGGTGGCACTCGTTCTTTCTCAAAATGTGGACCGTTCTTGATTTAGTATGCGACCGGATTTCCATAAGATAAAGCGATGTTTTCTGAGCAATACTGGTTAGTAGAACCGAACGTTTCGCAACGGCGCGGTGCAGGCGCTCCGCGGGCGTACCGGCCCCCTTCCGCGCCGTCCGTACAGACGCAAAGGACCCCCTTCCGCGCACGCGGGAGGGGGTCCTTCAGGAGAAGGCGTTAGCCGACGTGGCGGTGCATTTCCACGGCTTCCTGGTGCCGCGGGCTGTCCGGATTCATCAGCGAGTGCTTGCGGCCGTATCCGAAGTAGATCACCAGGCCAATCACCAGCCAGACGCCGAAGCGGACCCACGTCTCCCAGTGCAGCTGCACCATAAGGAAGGCCGAGGCGAGCATGCCGAAGAGGGGAACCACCGGCATAAACGGCAGCCGGAAGGTGCGCGGGGCGTCGGGCTTCTTGTAGCGGAAGATGATGACGGAGAGGCAGACGACGACGAAGGCGGCCAGGATGCCGATGTTGGTCAGGTCAGCGACGGCCTTGATCGGGAAGACGCCGGCCAGCAGCGCCGAGGCCACTCCCGCGATCCAGGTGACACGCTGCGGGGTGCCGTTGCGGTCGGTCTTGGCAAACCAGCCCGGAAGCAGCCCGTCGCGGCTCATGGAGAACCAGACACGGGTGACACCGAGCAGGAAGGTCAGCATCACGGTCAGGATGGACAGGACGGCGAAGACGGAGATGATCGTTGCGATCACCGGCAGCCCCACCCCGTTGAAGGCGGAGGCGAAGCCGGCCTTGGGGTCGATGTCCTTGTAGTTCTGCATCCCGGTCAGCACCAGGGTCGCGGCAACATACAGGAGCATGGCGACGATCAGCGAGAGGATGATGGCCTTCGGCATGTGCTTCTTGCCGTCCGTGGCCTCTTCGGCCGCTGTGCTCATTGCGTCATAGCCGAACACGGCGAAGAAGACGGTGGCGGAACCGGCCAGGACGGGCCCGAAGCCGCTGGGCATAAACGGGTTGTAGTTGTTGGTGTTGATGTAGAAGATGCCCAGCCCGATGATGAAAAGGATCAGGACAACCTTGATCGCGACGGCCACCAGTTCGAACCGGCCGAAAGTCTTGGTGCCGCGGGACAGGATCCAGGTCACGAGGAGGCAAACGGCAATGGCCGGAATATTGATCACGCCGCCCTTGCCCTCATCCACGGTGGAGGTCATCCAGACCGGCATGTGGATGCCGATGCCGGACAGGAACGCGTCGAAGTATCCGGAAATGCCGATTGCCACCACCGCCACGATGGCAATGTATTCGAGCAAGAGGTCCCAGCCGATGAACCAGCCGATCACCTCTCCCAGCGCCACATATCCATAGGTATAGGCAGAACCGGCCCGCGGGATCATTCCCGCGAACTCGGCGTAGGACAGCGCGGCCGCTGCCGAGGCCAGTCCGGCGATCAGGAACGAGAACAGCACCGCCGGGCCGACCCCGGGCTCACCCTCGCTGCCGTGGGCCACCAGCCCCGCGAGCGAGAAGATGCCGACGCCAATAATGCCGCCGACGCCGATGGCCGTCAGCTGCCATAGCCCGAGGCTCTTGAACAGGCCGCTGTGCTTGTTTTCTTCTTCAATATCGTCGATGGGCTTGCGCCGCATGATCGATCTGGTCAGTTCTCTGGTGCTCATCAGGGTCTCCTGCTCGGGGGTGGCGCCCATCAATCCGCCCTGTGATGGGGGTTACTCAGTGAGAACAGTATGCAAGCCCGGTTGCATTAGATAAAGTGAATTCTCCTAATCAATAACCATTAGAATTCACAAAGGAATATCGATGCTCGACGTCCGGCGGTTGCGCCTTTTACGCGAACTCAAAATCCGCGGCACGCTCGCCGAAGTCGCCGAAGCGCTGCAGTACAGCCCGTCGTCGGTCTCCCAACAGTTGGCCCTCCTGGAAAAGGAAGCGGGCGTGGACCTTCTGCGTAAAACCGGCCGCCGCGTGCAGCTGACGCCGCAGGCGGAGGTGCTGGTTGCGCACACCACGCAGCTGCTCGAAACCCTCGAGCAGGCCGAGGCGGACCTCGCGGCTTCACTCACCACAGTGACCGGAACGGTGCGGATCGCTGTTTTCCAGTCCGCGGCCCTGGCCCTGATGCCCGATGCCCTGACCCGGATGGCCGCCAGCTACCCGGAAGTCCGGATTGAGATGATCCAGCGGGAACCCGAGACGGCCCTCCACGAAACTTGGGCGCGGGACTTTGACCTTGTTATCGCGGAGCAGTACCCGGGACACGCGGCGCCGCGCTACGCCGAACTGGACCGGGTCCGCCTCACCGGGGATGCGATCCGGCTGGCCGTGCCGCCCGCAGCCCCGGGCCGGCCGGCCATCACGTCCCTCGCCGACACCGCAGCACTGTCCTGGGTCATGGAACCGCGGGGCGCGGCGTCCCGGCACTGGGCGGAGCAGGCCTGCCGCACTGCCGGGTTCGAGCCGGACGTGCGTTTCGAGACCGCCGACTTGCAGGCCCAGATCCGGCTCATCGAATCGGGGAACGCTGTGGCGCTGATGCCGGACCTGGTGTGGACCGGCCGGGGAACCACGGCCCAGCTGATCGACCTCCCGGGCAACCCCCGCCGCACAGTCTTCACGTCCGTGCGGCGCTCCAGCGCCAAGCGCCCGGCAATCCTCGCGGCCCGCGAAATTCTCGCCGAAACCGCGGCGTCCATCGCCCCGCCGGCCTGACGGTGCCGCGGCCCGGGGGTCCGGGCGGTGTTTCCTGGCTCACAGCGCGCCGCACGTCCCGGCGCTAGAATGGTGACGTTATGAATCGAACAATGTTCAAGTCCAAAATCCACCGCGCCACGGTCACCCACGCGGACCTCCACTATGTCGGCTCGGTCACCGTGGACCTGGACCTGCTGGAGGCGGCCGACATCCTCCCCGGTGAGCTCGTCGCGATCGTCGACGTCACCAACGGCGCCCGGCTCGAGACGTACACCATCGCCGGCGAGCGCGGTTCCGGCGTCATCGGCATCAACGGCGCCGCGGCGCACCTGATGCACGAAAACGACATCGTCATCCTGATCACCTACGCGCAGATGACCTCCGAAGAGGCGAAGTCCTACGTCCCCAAGGTGGTCCACGTGGACAAGGACAACAAGATCGCCCAGATCGGCAACGATCCCGCGGAGGGCCACACCGCAGGCCTGCTGCGGCCGCCGCACGCGCTGAACAACGCCACGCTGAACTAACGCCGGCGCCCGCCGCCCTCATTCCGGGCGTCGGACCTGGACGCTTCGTGACGCGGTGCCGCCCCGGCGTCGCGGTTCCCGGGACAAATCTGATTATTGTGGACGGGTGCCCACCCCTTTGATTCCGCCCGCGCCGTCCAGGACAGCCGCGTGCTAGGAGTCCTCGCCGGTTTCTTCGTCGTCTGGTTCATCATCCTGGTGGGCATGTTCGTCGGCAGGCGCAACATCCTGGGCGAGAACGCCCGCAACGTCCTGAGTGCGCTGACGTTCTTCGTAGCGAGCCCGGCGCTGCTTTTTGAAACCCTCAGCAAGGCCAAACTGCACGACGTTTTCGCCGCACCGCTGCTGGTGACGGCCGTAGGCGCAGTGGCAACGGCGGCTATCTACTTCGGCATCGTGCGGTTCCTGCTCAAACGCCCGGTCCCGGAAGCCCTGGTGTCCTCCATGAGCGCTTCCCTGGCCAATTCGGCCAACCTGGGCATCCCGATCGCCGTGTTTGTCCTCGGGGACGCCAGTTACGTGGCCCCGCTGCTGATCTTTCAGCTGGCCTTCTTCACGCCGCTGTTCCTGATGTTCCTTGACGCCACCACCAGCTCGCACCGGACCACCCCGCTGAGCTTCGCCCTGATGATTCTTCGCAACCCCATGATTGTCGGTTCCGGGCTCGGCCTCCTGGTGGCCGGGACCGGCTGGGAGGTTCCTGCTTTGGTGTTGCAGCCGATCCACCTGATCGGGGGCGCCGCGATTCCTGCCATGCTGCTGGCGTTCGGCATGAGCCTGAACGGGTCACGGCCGCTGCAGGCGGACACGGGCCGGAGGATTGACACCCTGCTGGCCAGCGGTTTCAAGCTCATCCTGCACCCCACGCTGGCCTACCTCTTCGCCCGGTTCGCCCTCGGCCTGCAGGACCAGGCGCTCTTCGCCGTGGTGGTCACGTCGGCGCTGCCCACGGCACAGAACGTTTTTGTCGCGGCTAACCGGTACAGGACAGGCCTCACCGTGGCCAAAGATACGGTGCTGATCACCACCGTGGTGGCTGTCCCCGCCATGATCGGCGTGGCCTTGCTGCTCGCCTGAGGACCGCCGGTAGGCTGGCAACGGCCAAAACCGGGCCGCAGGACAAGCAACGGGGGATGAAGTGCGCAGGATTGGTACGCGACAGGGCGGCGGCCGCCGGCCGGGGGCCGTCGACTGGATCACCTGCGGGATCGCCGCCGTCCTGCTGGCCTCGACCAGCGCCTGCGCCGGCGTCTCTTCACCGGCCGCCCAGGCCGGCAGTGCCGCCGCCACACTGCCCTCCGCGGCCGGCACCCCTGCGCCGACGCCGAGCAAAACGGCGACGGCGGCCCCCGCACCGTCCGCCACTCCCGGCACCGCCTCCAAAGCTGCCGTGGCCAAAACCCCGTCCAAGCAGCCGGCTTTTGCAGCCACAGCCCTCAAAGTGCTGGCAACGATCCCGGTCAAAGGCAGGGCACCCAAGACCGGATATGCCCGGGACCAGTTCGGGCAGGCCTGGTCCGACGTCGACCGCAACGGCTGCGACACCCGCAACGACATCCTGCGCCGCGACCTCACCGCGGAAGTCCTCAAGCCCGGAACGCACGGCTGCGTGGTGCTCTCCGGCGTGCTGAAGGATCCGTACACCGCCACGTCCATTCCCTTCCAGCGCGGCGCCCGCACCAGCAGCGCGGTCCAGATCGACCACGTCGTGGCGCTCAGCGACGCGTGGCAGAAGGGGGCGCAGCGGCTCAGTCCGGCACGGCGGCTCGCTTTCGCCAATGATCCGCTGAACCTGCTGGCCGTCGACGGGCCGGCGAATATGCAAAAGAGCGACGGCGACGCCGCCACCTGGCTTCCGGCCAACAAGTCGTACCGCTGCGCCTACGTGGCGCGCCAGATTTCGGTCAAGGCCAGTTACGCACTCTGGGTCACCCGGGCCGAGCACGATGCCATGGCCCGGATCCTGGCGGACTGCTCGGCCGCCGTCGCCCCCGCCACCCAGCTCCCGGCCGCACCGGCGCCGGCAGTGGCACCCGCACCTGCACTAGCGCCGGTCCGCAAGGCCCCCGTACAGGCGCCCGCCCCGGCGGCTCCGGCCCCGGATATCTACTACGCCAACTGCTCCGCGGCCCGGGCCGCCGGTGCCGCGCCGATCCGTGCCGGGCAGCCCGGGTACAGCCGCAAACTGGACCGCGACGGCGACGGAGTGGGCTGCGAGTAGCCGCTCGGCCTGACCCGGCCGGCGGCTCAGCCGGGGGCCAGTGCCACGGAGATGCTGTAGGGCGGCAACGTGATGGTGGCGTGCCTGTCCGCGCCGATGGTGATGCTGACCGGCGGGTCGTTGGGTTCAGGATGGCCGCCGTTGCCCCTGCCGCGGGAGGGATTCCACTGGTATTGCGCCGCCGAATACTGGTCTAGTTCCAGATTCCCTTTCAGCGGCCGGCTGTCCCCGCCGTCGTGCTGCACCAGGCGGACGGTGAAGGCCCGTTTGGGGTCCTTGTTAAACAGCAACACGCCGAGCCTGCCGTCGGGTCGGCGGACCGAGTAGGCGGTGACCAGCGCCTGGCCCTTCGCATTCCGGACATCACTGGTGGTGCTGTACATGGTGTGGCGGCCGGTACCGGCTTCCAGCCAGTGCTCGTTGACCAACCGGGCGGCCTGGAAGGCGGCTACCGGGCGGATCTTCCATTCGTCATAGAACTGGAACAGCATCAGGTTGCCCCAGGTGTCGCACTTCTCCCCGACATCGTCCTGGACCACCCAGTTCGGCTCGATCCCGTAGAAGTAGCTGCTTTCGCCGCCCATCGCCAGGAACATGGCGGCGGTTTCGGCATTAACCATGGCCCCGGGCAATTCGAGTTCCACCGCCCCCACAAAGGACGAGTAGCCATACTCGGTGATGACCTTGGGGATCTCGGCGGGCAGGCCGGCGTCGTGCTGGCGCTTGAGAAGCTGCGCAAGCAGGTCCGGGTTCTGGGGCAGCGTCGCGGCAGGGTCCGCGCACACGTCATCGAACGGGTACCACTCGAAGGAGAAAAAGTTAAAGTCCTGCATGGCCCCGCGGTGGCGGAGGTAGGACACGAAGCGGCCGGTCCAGGACCGGACGCCGTGCCCGTCGGGCCAATGCACCCAGTCGGGCAGCGTGGTCTGGTACCCCGGGCCGCCGAACTCCAGTGACGGGTTCACGGCCTTCATGGCGGCCGCCATCTGCACATACAGGGCGCCGTAGTGCTCCGGCTGGGCCAGTTGGCCGTCCGGTTCCTCGCCGACCTCGATCCGCCGGACCGGGTAGCCGCTCCTACTGAGGTAGGTTGCCAGGGCTGCAGCGTCCTCGGGAGTCCCGTACAGCGCCGGAACGGGCACCATCATGGGCTCCCCACGGGTGATGCCGCTGGCGAAAAGCCGCTCGAAACTGGCGTGCTCGTAGTTCTTGTCGAGGTCCTCCGCGCGGTGCCAGGGATCGGTCGAGGAGGTCCACATCACCGTTTGGCGGCGCGACTCGCGGTGCCGGACGTTGTCGATGAAGGACCCGCCCTGCTGCCGGCCAATGTAGAGTTCGCGGACGGCGACGCCGAGGCCGTCGCGGATATCGCGGGATCCGGCGGGGGCGGTGCCTGAACCTTCCAGAAGCAGGATGCGGAGGTACTGGACGTTGATGGGCCGGTCAGCGACGCGTACGGCCTGGGTGCCTGCGGTCCCCCGGTGGGCCGCCTGCGGAAAGTCCCGCCAGGTGCCTTGGTCGACGGGGAACCGCGCGTCAGTGCCGGTCCAGTACTGCACCTTGAACGAGGTAGCGTACGGCGTCCCCCAGTCGAAGCGGACCATATCCACGGGCAGTGCCTGCGGGAACTCGGTCATGATCCACTGCGGATTCAGCCCGGCCGGTTCCCCGGTGTAATGCGGATCCAGATAGGGGTTGCTTTTCCAGAAGGTCGCGTCGTCCCCGTCGTTGAGCCGGGAGTGCCCGTTGTCCTTGCCCTGGTCGATCGTGTTTCCGCGCCTCGGGAGGCGGTAGCCATAGGAGACGCCGTAGTCCCCCGCAGGCTCCGACGAGGACGTCCAGTAACCCTGCTCCCGGTCCGGCTGGCTCCAGTTCCCCCGTGGGTTCCAGTGCCACGCCTTGACCCCCAGCTCGGTGCGCAGCCGGTAACTCAGCGGACCGAATCCGGCCGACTTCATGGCTTCGACGTTCCGGGCAGACCAGACACGGTCGATTTCGTTTTCTTCCAGCCCGTCCGCCCCCGCGCCCATGGCGCGGTAGCCGTCGAAGGTGTTGACGGGCTTGTCCAGCTCGATGCTGATGGTCCCATCGGCAGCCGGCAGCGGACCCGGCTCGGCGCCGCGCAACACCACGGTCGATCCCAGCCAGATGCCCAGCGCCGCGAGGATGGCCACTAAGACCGTGATGAGGCGCCGGGAGGGGCGGAATTTTTTGCGCTCAGGGTTTGATGCCATGAGTTCCTAGGGCCGGTGAAATCTGTTTGCTGGCCAGCGGGAGCGTGGTGGGCAGCCCCGGATCACAGGCGGTGCGCCACCGGCCGCCGGCACAGCGATGACTGCCGGCGATCATCTTTCAGTGTGGCGGGCGGCCCCGGAAATATCTACGGGCCGACGGCACTGTCGCCAGCCGCCGCCCCGGCGCCCCCACTCGGTACCCCCACCCGGCGTCCGTCGACGCCGTCCTCGACGTCACACTTCTCGATCCCGGTGCAAGAATGTTCTTTTTTGCCTCTTGACGTTCCTTATTGTGCGATTATGATAGATAATCATGTGAGCTGCTTCACACCACCCGCGCTGTTTCAAAGGAGAAATCATGACCATGCACGAAGACGCGTTGCGCCAAGCCTCCGCCCAGGGCGGGTGGGACCGGCGGACGCTGCTGAAGACATTCGGCGCCGGCGCCATCGCCATGGCCGGGGTACCCTTCCTGGCCGCGTGCACAGGCGGCAGCGGCCCCGCAGCGAGCGGCGGCAGCAAGACCGTCACGTTCGGATCGGGCTCATCGGACGAGGTGCCCAAGGCCGCCTACAAGGCCGTCACCGATGCCTTCACCAAGAAGTCCGGCGTCGCTGTCACCACGAACGTGGTGCCGCACAACGATTTCCAGAACAAAATCAACACCTACCTTCAGGGCAGCCCGGACGACACCTTCACCTGGTTCGCCGGCTACCGGATGCAGTACTACGCCGGAAAGGGCCTGCTGGCGCCGATCGACGACGTCTGGGAAAAGATCGGCGGCAACTACTCCGACGCCATGAAGAAGGCCTCCACCGGAGCCGACGGCAAGATGTACTTCGTCCCGAACTACAACTACCCGTGGGGCTTCTTCTACCGGAAGAGCCTCTGGACGGAAAAGGGCTACGAGGTCCCCACCACGTTCGACCAGCTTGTGGCCCTCGCCAAGAAGATGAAGGCTGACGGCCTCATCCCGATCGAATTCGCCGACAAGGACGGCTGGCCGGCCATGGGCACGTTCGATTACCTGAACATGCGCCTGAACGGCTACCAGTTCCATATGGACCTCACGGCGCACAAGGAATCGTGGGACCAGAAGAAGGTCAGCGACGTCTTCGACACCTGGAAGCAGCTGCTCCCGTTCCAGAACCCCAACGCCCTGGGCATGACCTGGCAGGACTCGGCCAAGAACCTCGGTTCGAAGAAGTCGGGCATGTACCTCCTCGGCTCCTTCCTCACCCAGCAGTACACGGACAAGACCGTCGCCGCAGACATCGACTTCTTCCCGTTCCCCGAGGTGGCGGTGGAGGGCCGGGACGCCGTCGAAGCCCCCATCGACGGACTCCTGCTGTCCAAGAAGGGCGGCCAGAACCAGTCCGCCAAGGATTTCCTGGCCTATCTCGGCACCCCGGAGGGTCAGAATGTCTACGCCTCCGTCGACAGCTCGAACATCGCCGCCGCGAAGGGCGCCGATACGTCTAAGTTCTCGCCCTTGAGCAAGAAGATGGCCGATGTCATCTCCAACGCCAAGAGCATCAGCCAGTTCTTCGACCGGGACGCGCTTCCGGCCATGGCCAACAACGTCATGATCCCGGCGCTGCAGTCCTTCATCAAGGACGGCAACGTGGACGTCAAGAACCTGGAAGCCCAGGCCAAGTCGCTCTACGCCGCCCAGTAGTGGCCGTTCGGGCCACCACCATCCGGCACTAAGGAATAAGTTCTCGTGAGTACACCAACCGATACGAGCCCCGTCGGGGCGCGGCGCAAAGCCGCTGCCCCGACGGGGCGGGTCCGCCGGCTTTCAGGCCGCGATAAATGGGTCCTGGCCTTTATGGTGGGCCTGCCCACCCTGATCCAACTGGTCCTGGTCTGGATCCCAACACTGCTGTCGGCTGCCCTGTCCTTCACCCGGTGGAATGGCCTGAGCCTCGACGACATCAAGCCCGCGGGCCTGAGCAACTACGACTTCATCGCCCAGAACTACCCGCCGTTCTGGCCCGCCGTGCAGCACAACGTGCTCTGGCTGGTGTTCCTGGCTGTGATCGCCACCCCGCTGGGCCTGCTGCTGGCGATCCTGCTGGACCAGAACATCCGCGGCAGCAAGATCTACCAGAGCATCTTCTTCACCCCGGTGATGCTTTCCCTGGCACTCATCGGCGTCATCTGGCAGCTTTTCTACAACCGCGACAGCGGGCTGCTGAACTTCCTGCTCGGCACCGCGGGCACACCCCAGGCCGTCGACTGGTTCGGCGATTCCAGCGTGAACATCTGGGCCGCCCTCATCGCCGCGACCTGGCGGCACGCGGGCTACGTCATGATCCTCTATCTGGCCGGCCTCAAGGGCGTCGATCCCACCCTCCGCGAAGCTGCGCAGATCGACGGCGCCAACGCCGTCCAGACCTTTTTCCGGGTCATCTTCCCGGCCATGCGGCCGGTCAACGTCATCATCATCGTCATCACCGTGATCGAATCCCTCCGGGCTTTCGACATTGTTTACGTGATCAACCGCGGCACCAACGGCCTGGAACTCATCAGCGCCCTGGTCATCCAAAACCTGGTCGGAGAGGGTCAGGTGATCGGCGTCGGATCGGCGCTGGCCGTCATCCTCCTTGTCATCTCCCTGGTTCCCATCACCTTCTACCTGTCCAGGGCCTTCGGAAAGGACAAAGAGGCATGAGCATCGCACAGCCCACCGATGCACCGGCCGCGGGCAACACCATCGCCGGGCGCAGCGCCCGTGCGGCGTCCCGCCAGCAGGCCGGCGCCAAGCGCGGAAAACGCCACTACGGCATCCACATTTTCCTGATCGTGCTCGCAGTGATGTGGCTCATCCCCCTGGTCTGGACCATCTTCACCGCGCTGCGGCCCAAGGCGGACACGGACAAGTACGGCTACTTCAGCTTCGAGGGGTCCTTCAACTTCGACAACTTCAGCCAGGCCTGGACCCAGGGCGGCTTCGCCCAGTACGCCTGGAACTCGGCGCTGATCACCATCCCGTCCGTCCTGCTGGTGCTGTTCTTCGCCTCGATGATGGCGTTCGCCGTCAGCCGGGTCAGCTGGAAGTTCAACGTCACGCTCCTGATTATGTTCACGGCCGGAAACCTGCTTCCCCCGCAGGTCCTCGCCGCGCCCCTGTTCGAGATGTTCAAGCTGCTGCCGCTTCCCTACAGCGTCAGCGACTCGGGGAGCCTGCTCAACACCTACATCAGCGTGATCGCCGTGGACACCGCGTTCCAGATCGGCTTCGTGACCTTCGTCCTCTCGAACTACATGAAGGCCCTCTCCCCCGAACTCACCGAGGCTGCGCTGGTTGACGGGGCCGGGATCTGGCGCCAGTACTGGGACATCATCCTGCCCCTCTGCCGTCCCGCCCTGGCCGCCATGGGAACACTCGAAGTCATCTTCATCTACAACGACTTCTTCTGGCCGCTGCTCTTCCTGCAGAGCGGGGACCGCCTCCCCCTCACCACGGCCGTCAACAACCTCCAGGGCCAGTTCCTCTCCAACTACAACCTCATCGCCGCCGGCGCCATGATCACGGCCATCCCGGCCCTGGTGATCTACCTCCTGCTCCAGCGACACTTCGTGGCCGGCCTGACCCTCGGCTCCAGCAAAGGATAATTGTGGACAACAGCACCAAGCAGACCGACGCCGCCATGGACTACATCACCGCCCGCCTCGGCTCGGAAGGCTCCCCCATGCTCGCCTTCGGCGGGGACTACAACCCCGAGCAGTGGCCCGAGGAAACGTGGGAGGAAGATGTCCGGCTGATGCGGGAGGCCGGCGTCAACCTGGTCAGCGTGGGCATCTTCAGCTGGTCGCTGCTGGAACCGTCCGAGGGCGTCTACGAGTTCGGCTGGCTGGACCGGGTCCTGGACCTGCTGCACGCCAACGGCATCCGGGTGGACCTGGCGAACGCCACCGCATCGCCGCCGCCCTGGTTCAGCCACAAATACCCGGAATCACTGCCGGTCACTGCCGACGGCGTCCGCCACAGCTACGGTTCACGGCAGGCATTCGCGGCTTCCAGCCCCGACTACCGCCGGGCGGCCGCCGCGCTGACCGAGCAGATCGCCGTCCGCTACAAGGACCACCCCGCCGTCGTGATGTGGCACGTCCATAACGAATACGGCTGCCACAACCAGCCGGACTTCTCCGACGGCGCCGCTGCCGGTTTCCGGCGCTGGCTCGAGGCCCGCTACGGCAGCCTCGACGCGCTCAACGCCGCCTGGGGCACCGCCTTCTGGTCGCAGCGCTACTCGGCCTGGGAGGAGATCCTGCCGCCGCGGACCTCCGGAACCTGGGTGAACCCCACCCAGCAGCTGGACTTCGCCCGCTACTCCTCCGATGAGTTGCTCGAATGCTACAAGGCCGAGGCCGCCATCCTCCGCTCGCACTCGGGCCACCCGGTCACCACCAACTTCATGGGCTTCAACATGGGCCTGCACCAGCCGGTGGACTACTGGCGCTGGTCCGAGGAAATGGATGTGGTGTCCAACGACCACTACCTGATTGCCGAGGACCCGCGGAACTACCAGGAGCTGGCAGCCACCGCGGACCTCACCCGCGGCTGGGCCAACGGCAAGCCGTGGCTGCTGATGGAGCACTCCACCTCCGCCGTCAACTGGCAGCCCCGCAACATCGCCAAGGCGCCCGGCGAGATGCTCCGCAATTCCATGCAGCACGTGGCCCGCGGGGCCGACGGCGCGCTGTTCTTCCAGTGGCGGGCCTCCCGGGCCGGCGCCGAGAAGTTCCACTCCGGGCTGCTGCCGCACGCCGGCACCGACACCAAGGTCTGGCGTGAAGTGGTCCAGCTCGGACAGGCGCTGCGCAGCCTGGCCGAGATCGCCGGGTCCGTGGCCACCGGCGCCTCCGGCCAAGTGGACGTCGCCATCCTGCACGACACCGACGCCCGGTGGGCCTCGGAACTGGACTCGCACCCCAGCGTGGACGCATCCAACATCGCCGAAACCCGCCGCTGGCATGACGCCTTCTACCGCGCCGGCATCCCCACGGACTTCCGGCAGGGCACCGACGACCTCTCCGGCTACCGCCTGGTGGTCGCCCCGATGCAGTACCTGGTCAGCGATGCCGGGGCCGCGAACCTGGACGCCTACGTCCGCGCCGGCGGCCACCTCATAGTGACGTACTTCTCAGGTATCGTGGACGAAAATGACCACATCAGGCTCGGCAGCTACCCCGGCGGGTTCAGCGCGCTGCTCGGCGTCCGGATGGAAGAGTTCTTCCCGCTCCGGGAAGGCGAGAATGTCCGGCTCACCGGTTACGGCGCCGGCACCTGCTGGAACGAGCTCGGGCAGGCCACCACCGCCGAGGTCCTCGCCGCCGTGGACGAGGGACCGGCCGCCGGTTCCCCCGCCGTGACCCGGAACTCTGCCGGAAGCGGCCGAGCCTACTACGTCGCGACCTCGCTCGCGCCGGAGGGACTGGGCGAGTTGCTCAGCACCGTCTGCGCGGACGCAGGGGTGGAACCACTCGTTACGGACCTGCCGGAGGACGTCGAGGTGGCCCGGCGCAGCAAGGACGGGACCGACTGGACGTTCTGCATCAACCACGGGAGCGCCGACGTCCGGCTCCCGCTGGCCGGCGTCGACGTGCTCACCGGCACCGAGCTCGACGGCGGTCTCGGCCTCGCGGCCGGAGCAGTCGCCGTCGTCCGCTCAGCGGCCGCAGGGCTCGCCGGCACGGCCGCCGCCCACTCACACCAGCCAAGCCTGCCAACCCCCTCAAACCTGTAAGGACCCCAGATGCTCGCCGCAGCCCGTCATTCAGCCATCCTCGCCGAGGTCCAGCGCGAACGGATCGTCCGTGTCGCCGATCTCGCCAAGATGCTGGGCGTCTCGCTGATGACGGTACGGCGGGACATCGAGGCCCTGGACGCGTCCGGCGCCGTGGAGAAAATCCACGGCGGGGCCAAGCTGCCGGGCGGGGCCAGCACCCACGAGCCGGGCTTCGAGTTGAAGGTCACCCAGCTTAAGGACGAGAAAATGGCCATCGCGCAGGAGGCGGCGGCCCAGGTGCGGGAGGGGATGGCGGTGGGCCTCAGCGCGGGCACCACCACGTGGGCGCTCGCCCAGCTGCTCTCCGCCGGCCCGCGGATCACGGTGGTGACCAACTCGGTGCGGATTGCCGACGTCTTCCACCAAAGCTCCTCGCCGTCCACCGTGATCCTGACCGGCGGCGAGCGCACCCCGTCCGATGCCCTGGTGGGCCCGCTGGCCACATCCTCGCTGAAACAACTGCACCTGGACGTCCTGTTCCTCGGCGTCCACGGCGTCGACCCCGACGCCGGCTTCACCACCCCGAACGTGCTGGAGGCCGAAACCGACCGGGCCTTCGTCGCGGCGGCCCGCCGGGTGGTGGTCCTGGCCGACCACACGAAGTGGGGCACCCTGGGCATCAGCACCATCGCCGCGCTCGAGGACGCGGACGAACTCATCAGCGACGACCGGCTGGGCAGCGAGGCCAGGCGCGTCCTCGGCGAGCGCGTCGGCCGGCTCCGACTGGCCCCCACCGAGGCCGCGGCCAGCGCCGCCGCCGGCTGACCCAACCAGCACCACCCACCCGACCTGACAACGCCTGGAGCTGCAGTGAACAACCCGGACCTGAACCTTGCCCCGGCACCCCTCGCCGGAGGAACCGCCACACCACCTGCTCCCCTCTACCTGCGGCGCTCCGGCACGGCGCTCCTCATCGACTTCAGCACCGGCGAACCCGCCCTGCTGCACTTCGGCGCCGACCTCGGCCCGGACCTGCCGGACCTGGCGCTGCTGCGGGACCCCGTCCCGCACTCGGCCCTGGACACCCCGGTGACCCTGGGCCTGGTTCCGCAGGCGTCCTCCGGCTGGCGCGGACGGCCCGGACTCCGCGGCCACCGCGACGGGCGTGCGTTCTCCTCCCGGCTCCGGCTGGTATCCGTTGCCGAGGGCGGCACCGGCTCCGCGGTCATCACCCAGGCCGACCCGGACGCCGGCATCACGGTCCATACCGAGCTCCGGATCAACGACGGCGGCCTCCTCCAGCTCCGCCACTCGCTGACCAACGAAGGGCCGGACCCCTACACCGTCGACGAACTGGCGGCCGTGCTGCCCGTAGGCCGCGCCGCTACCGAGGTCCTGGACCTGACCGGCCGCTGGTGCCGCGAGTCCCACCCCCAGCGGCTGCCCCTGAACCAGGGCACCTGGGTACGCTCCGGCCGGCACGGCAGGACCGGCCACGATGCCTCGCTCCTGCTGGCCGCCGGCACCCCCGGCTTCGGATACCGGCACGGGCAGGTCTGGGCCGTCCACCTCGGCTGGAGCGGCAACCATGAGAGCTTCGTCGACACCACGGGCGACGGCCGGACCGTCATCGGCGCGTCCGAGCTGCTCGGATCCGCCGAAATCACCCTGGCCCCGGACGCCCGCTACGAGACCCCCTGGCTGTTCGCCGCCTACTCCGCGGACGGCCTAGACGGCATCACTGACGCCTTCTACACCTGGTTCCGCGGGCGCCCGCACCACCCCGGGACGGCGTCGGGCGCACCCCGCCCGGTGGTGCTGAACGTCTGGGAGGCCGTGTATTTCGACCACCGGCTCCCGGCCCTGCTGGAGCTCGCCGAGACCGCCGCGGACCTCGGCGTCGAACGCTACGTCCTCGACGACGGCTGGTTCCGGGGCCGGCGCAACGACTCCGCCGGCCTTGGCGACTGGTATGTCGATGAGCAGCTCTGGCCAGACGGGCTGACACCGCTGATCGACGCCGTCACCGGGCACGGCATGGAGTTCGGCCTCTGGGTGGAACCGGAGATGGTGAACGAGGACTCGGATCTGGCCCGGGCGCACCCGGACTGGATCGCGGGCCCGGCGCCGCGCCGCGCCGCCGACGGCCGCCTGCCCGAACGCTGGCGGCACCAGCAAGTCCTGGACCTGGTCAACCCCGGGGCCTGGCAGTACATCTTCGACCGGCTCGACGCGCTGCTCCGGGAGAACCGGATCAGCTACCTCAAGTGGGACCAGAACCGGGACCTGACCGAGATGGGGCACGCCGGCCGGCCCTCGGTGCATGCCCAGACCCAGGCCGTGTACCGGCTCCTCGACGAGCTGCGCCGGGCCCACCCCGGCGTGGAAATCGAAAGCTGCTCCTCCGGAGGCGCCCGCGTGGACCTGGGCATCCTGGAACGCACCGACAGGGTCTGGGGCTCGGACTGCAACGACGCCCTGGAGCGGCAGACCATCCAGCGCTGGACCGGCATGGTGGTCCCGCCCGAGCTCGTTGGATCCCACATCGGACCCACCACCAGCCACACCACCGCACGCACACACGACCTCTCCTTCCGGGCCATCACGGCGATGTTCGGCCACTTCGGCCTCGAATGGGACGTCCGGCAGCTCAGCGCCGCCGAGCACACGGAACTCGCCCGGGCGATCGCGTTGTACAAGCAGTACCGTTCCCTGCTGCACAGCGGGCGGATGGTGCGGGCCGACGAGCCCGATCCCGCCTTCCGGGTGCACGGCGTCGTCGCCCACGACGGCAGCGAGGCCCTCTACGCGGTGGTGTCCGTCGCGACGTCGTTCGCCGAGATGCCCGGCCGGATCTGCCTCCCGGCCCTGCAGCCGGAAGGCCGCTACCGGGTGGAGGCGGTGTATCCGGACTCCGATGACCGGGGCGCCTACATCCACACGGTGCCGCCGGCCTGGCTGGCCACGGGAGTCGAAGCCACGGGCAGTTTCCTCGCGGCTTCGGGCCTGCCGATGCCGGTCCTGAACCCCGAACACGGCGTGCTCCTGGCGGTCCGCCGTGTCACCGACGCCGACTCCGCCGACGGCGGCCACTCCGTAAGGAATTCCTAGCATGGGCCAGATCACCAAGCGCGCCTGCAAGCTCTCCGACGGGCGTGACCTTATCTACTTCGACGACGCAGACACGTCGCTCCCGGCCGAGCGCGGCCCGGACCTGCGCGAACCGGCCGTCCGGCCGCCGACCGCCACGATGCGCCAGGACGTCCTGACCGGGGAGTGGATATCCATCGCGGCCGCCCGGCAGAACAGGGTGGTCCTGCCGCCCTCGCACCTGGACCCGCTGGCCCCGGCATCGCCGGAGAACCCCTCCGAGATCCCAAGCCTCTACGACGTCGCGGTTTTCGAGAACAAGTCCCCGTCCTTCGGCCCGGACCTGGCGGACGACGGCGGCCCGGCCAGCCTGGCGGAGCTCGCCACGGTGGGGCTCGGCCGGAGCAGGCCGTCGGTGGGCCGGTGCGAGGTGGTCTGCTTCTCCCCCGAACACACCGGTTCCCTGGCGGGCCTGCCCGTGTCTCGGATGCGCACGGTCGTGGAGGCGTGGGCGGACCGTACCGCAGCGCTGTCCGCGCTGCCCGGCGTCGAGCAGGTCTTCCCGTTCGAAAACCGCGGCGAAGCAATCGGCGTGACCCTGCACCACCCGCACGGCCAGATCTACGCCTACCCGTACATCACGCCCCGCACGGCCCAGCTGATCCGCACCATCGAGAACTATGGCGGCTCGCTGTTCGAGGACATCCTCAGCTTCGAGCAGGCCTCCGAACGGGTCCTGCTCAAGGGCAGGCACTGGACGGCGTTCGTCCCGTTCGCCGCGCGCTGGCCGCTGGAAGTGCACATGCTCCCGCACCGGCACGTCCCGGACCTCGCAGCGACCACGGACGAGGAACGCGACGAGTTCTCGGTGCTCTACAGCCGGCTCCTGCGCGGCGTGGACGCTCTCTACGAGACCCCTACCCCGTACATTTCGGCCTGGCACCAGGCCCCGGTCAACGCCCACCGGGACGACGTCCGGCTGATGCTGCAGCTGACCTCGCCGCGCCGTGAAGAAAACAAACTGAAGTACCTGGCCGGCTCCGAGGCGGCCATGGGGGCGTTCATCGCCGACATCCCGCCGGAAACCGCCGCCGCCCGGCTCCGGGACGCCATGGACAAGGAAGAGGCAGCATAACCATGACGGAACTGTTCCAACAGGGACTCGACTACTTCGCCGCCGCGTTCGGCCACGCCCCGGAGGGCCTCTGGTCAGCCCCGGGGCGGGTCAACCTCATCGGCGAGCACACGGATTACAACGACGGCTTCGCCTTCCCCCTTGCTATCGACAAGCGCACGGCCGTCGCCGCGGGCCTCCGCACGGACCGCAGGCTCCGGGTGGTCAGCAGCTCGTTCCCGGGGGTTGTCGAGCTGGACCTTGCCGAGCTGGACCCGGACGCACTTGAGGGCTGGGCCGCCTACCCGCTGGGGGTCGCCTGGGCCATATCCCGGGCCGCGGCAGACCGCGGCACGGACGCTTCCCGGCTGCCCGGCGTCGACCTGGCACTCAGTTCCGAGGTCCCGGCAGGCGCAGGCCTGTCCTCCTCGGCGGCCGTCGAATGCTCAGTGGCGCTGGCGCTCAACGAACTCTGGGGCCTGGGCTTGGGCCGGCAGGAGCTGGCGAAAATCGGGCAGCTCGCCGAGAACCGCGTGGTGGGCGCGCCCACCGGCATCATGGACCAGTCGGCGTCGCTCCTGGGTGAACCGGACCACGGCATCCTGCTGGACTGCCGGAGCCTGCAGACCGAGGCGGTGCCGTTGGGTTTCGCCGGCGCAGGGGTGGGTCTGCTGGTTATCGATACCCGCACCAGCCACTCGCACGCCGACGGCGGGTACGCCAGCCGCCGCCGTTCCTGCGAGGAGGGCGCCCGGGCCATGGGCGTTCCCAGCCTGCGGGATCTCGGGACGGAGGACCTGCCCCGCGCCGCCGCCGTCCTCGATCCGACCACCTACCGCCGGGTCCGGCACGTGATCACCGAAAACCAGCGTGTCCTCGATACCGTGGCCACACTGCGGGCCGACGGTGCCGCTGCCATCGGGGCACTGCTCGACGCCTCGCACGTCTCGATGCGCGACGACTTTGAGATTTCGACGGCTGAACTGGACCTGGCGGTCTCCAGCGCCCAGGAGCTGGGTGCCATCGGTGCCCGGATGACCGGCGGCGGTTTCGGCGGTGCCGCGATCGCGCTGGTCCGGGACGCCGACGCCGCCCGGATCGCCGAGGGCGTGGCGGAGCGCTTTGCCCGGGCCGGCTACACGGCCCCGCACATCTTCGCGGTGGCCGCCGCGGAGGGCGCCCGCCGGGAGTCCTAGCCGGCCGGCGCCATACGGCCGCTGATGCCCGGCCCGTCCGGGCCCGTCCGGGCCCGTCCGGGGCCGGGCGACGCCGGCCTCAGACGCGGGCGAGCCCGGCGACCTCCGCGAGGAGCTCCACTGAGCGCAGCCGGTCCTCGACCCGTGCGCTCTGGTGCGCGACGATCAGCTCGTCGGCGTCGGCGTGGGCAGTGAACTCCTCCAGGTATTCCTGCACGGCGGCGGGGGTGCCCACGGCGGAGTATTTCATCATCTGCGCCATGTGCTGGCCCTGCGGCGAATCCAGGATCATGTCCGCCTCGTCGTCGCTGAAGACCCGGCCGTTGCCGAAGAACAACGAGACCCGGGCGCGCTTGGTGGCCTGGAACATCTCCTGGGCGTCGGACGCGGAGTCAGCGGCAATCACGTTGACGCCGGCAATCACGTGCGGGGCGTCCAGCTGCGCGGAGGGACGGAACTCGCGGCGGTACACCGCCACAGCGTCCTGCAAGGCGTTCGGGGCAAAGTGCGAGGCGAAAGCGTAGGGCAGGCCGAGCTGGGCTGCCAGCTTCGCCCCGAACAGGGACGAGCCCAGGATGTAGAGCGGCACGTTGGTGCCCTTCCCGGGGGTAGCGTCCACGCCCGGGATGCGGGTGTTCCCGGTCAGGTAGCCCTGCAGCTCCAGCACGTCCTGCGGGAAGCTGTCGGCGCTCATCGGGTCCCGGCGCAGGGCCCGCATGGTGTTCTGGTCGCTGCCCGGCGCCCGGCCGAGGCCCAGGTCAATCCGGCCCGGGTGCAGGGTCTCGAGGGTGCCGAACTGCTCCGCGATGGTCAGCGGCGAGTGGTTGGGCAGCATCACACCGCCCGCGCCGAGCCTGATGGTGCTGGTGTGCGCGGCGATGTGGGCGATCAGGACGCTGGTCGCCGACGAGGCGATGGATGACATGTTGTGGTGCTCGGCGTACCAGATGCGGCGGTAGCCCAGTTCTTCGGCGCGTTGGGCCATGGCCACGCTGCCGGCGAAGCTTTCCGCCGCCGTCTGGCCCTTGCCGATGATTGCGAGGTCAAGGATGGAAAGCGGAACAGTCACGGAAGATGCCGGCCTTTCGGAGGTGGTGGGAAATTCGGGTCCGCCGCACTGGAGGGTAGCGGCCCACACTGGTGGCAACGGCGGCGGGGCCCGGCTTATTTCAAGGGCGCCAGAAACCCGCGGATTCCGGCGCCCGGAATAGCCGGCGCGCTGACGGGGTTGCCGCCCTTGTGACCCCCACCCGTCAACCGGCTCCCCGGCCGGAGGAACAGGAGTACAACATGGCTAACATCCTGATGGTCGTATCCGCCGCCGATTCGCTCACCATGCGCGACGGCAGCCAGCACCCCACCGGCTACTGGGCCGAGGAACTTGTCGTCTCGCACCGGACCCTGCTCGACGCCGGACACACCGTCCGCATCGCGACCCCCGGCGGCGCCAAGCCGACCGTTGACGAGGTCAGCCTGGCTGCTGACTCGGCCGGCGGACAGGACCGCGCCGATGAGTTCCGCGCCTACCTGGCCGGAATCGACGCCGAGCTCTCGGCACCGCTGGTGCTGGCCGACGTCGAACTTTCCGGGTACGACGCGATCGTGATGCCCGGCGGCCACGGCCCCATGGCGGACCTCTTCGAGGACGCCGACCTCGGCCGGCTGCTGATCGAAGCCAACACCGCCGGCAAGGTCATTGCGCCGTTCTGCCACGGCCCCGCCGGCCTGCTGAGCGCCGTCGACGACGCCGGCGCGTTCGCGTTCTCCGGGCGCCGCCTCACGGTATTCACCAACGAGGAGGAACTCGGCGGCGGCACCGGCCCGAACACGCCGTGGTTCGTCGAGGACGCGCTGAAGGAAAACGGTTCGATCGTCGAGAACGGGGCCGCCTGGAGCTCCCATGTGGTGCGCGACGGCAACCTCATCACCGGGCAGAACCCGCAGTCCAGCGAGGCCGTGGCGAAGGAAGTCCTCAAGGCCATCGCCGGGTAGTCCCAGTCGCGGCAAATAAACATCAGCTGAAGCCGGGTCCGGGTTGCCGGACCCGGCTAAGCTAGCCGCATGGCCATCAAATCCACTGCAGATAAAGTCGCCACCATCCAAAAGGGGTACACCCTGGAGGGGCCCACCATCGAGCTTGGCGCCGCGATCGTCGACGGCGAACTCCACAAAGAGGCACCGGTCCGGCTGCCGTTGTCGATGATGAACCGGCACGGCCTGGTGGCCGGCGCCACCGGCACCGGCAAGACCGTCACGCTGCACATGATGGCCGAGCAGCTCTCCACCGCCGGTGTCCCCGTCTTCCTCGCGGACATCAAAGGCGACCTCTCCGGCCTCGCGACGGCCGCCACGGGTTCGGAGAAGCTGAAGGCGCGCACCGACAGCATCGGCCAGGCCTGGTCCGGCAAGACCTTCCCGGTGGAGTTCCTGGCCCTTGGCGGCGACGGGGCAGGCATTCCGGTCCGGTCCACCATCACCTCGTTCGGGCCGGTCCTGCTGTCCCGCGTGATGGAACTGAACGAGACCCAGGAGTCGAGCCTGCAGCTGGTCTTCCACTTCGCGGACAAGAACAACCTAGAACTGATCGACCTCAAGGACCTGCGGGCCGTCATCCAGTTCCTGACCTCGGACGAGGGCAAGGACGAGCTCGAAGAACTCGGCGGCCTGTCGAAGGCGACCGCAGGCGTCATCCTCCGCGAGCTGATCAACCTTGAAGCCCAGGGCATGGAGAAGTTCTTCGGCGAGCCGGAGTTCGATACCGCCGAGCTGCTGCGCACGGCCCCGGACGGCCGGGGCGTCGTGACCTGCCTTGAGCTGCCGACACTGCAGACCAAGCCCATGCTGTTTTCCACTTTCCTGATGTGGCTGCTGGCTGATTTGTTCGAGGACCTCCCGGAAGCCGGCGACCTCGACAAACCGAAGCTTGTGTTCTTCCTGGACGAGGCGCATCTGCTGTTCAACGGCGCGTCCAAGGCCTTCCTCGACGCAATCACCACCACCGTCCGGCTGATCCGGTCCAAGGGTGTGGGGATCTTCTTCGTGACCCAGACGCCCAAGGACGTCCCGGCGGATGTCCTGGGCCAGCTGGCGAACCGGGTGCAGCACGCCCTGCGTGCCTTCACTCCGGAGGACGCCAAGGCCCTCAAAGCTACAGTGTCGACGTTCCCGGTCAGCGACTACGACCTCGAAGAAACCCTTACCTCCGCCGGAATCGGCGAGGCAGTCATCACCGTCATGAACGAAAAGGGCGCGCCCACGCCGGTGGCACTGACCCGGCTGCGGGCGCCGGAGTCGGTGATGGGCCCCAGTGATGCCGCCCTGGTGGCCAGCACTGTGGCCGGGTCCGCCCTGCTCGCCAAATACGGCACCGCCGTGGACAACGTCTCGGCCTATGAAAAGCTCGCCGGCCGGGCTGCTGCACCGACCGGCCCGGCCGCCGGGACGGCGCTGGACCCCAACGCCGTCGACGCCGATGCCCGCCAGATCGAGGAAGAAATCCTCGGCCGCCCCAGCAGCCGCTCGGCACCGGCCCCCGCGCCTGCCCCGGCCCCCCAGCGGCGCGCTCCCGAGCAGCAGCCGGCAGGCGGCGGAATGGCCGGGGACATCGCCGGGGCGTTGGGCGGTGTGCTCGGCGGCGGCCTCAAGAGCATGGCGCGCTCCCTCGGGACGCAGATCGGCCGGGAGCTGCTCCGCGGCGTCTTCGGCACGTCATCGCGGCGGCGCCGTCGCTAGGACATACCCCGCGGTGATGGTGCACGTCACACTGGGCGCCTGTGACACCGGCATTCAGCGGGCGTGCAGGTAACGTAAGGTACGTGCAGATGAGTCAGGCGTTGGTCAGGATTGCAGCCATGTGGCTGTTGGGCCTGATGCTCGCCGTGGCCGCCGCCGTCGTCGCCATCAACGTGGTGAACAATTCCATCGGCAGCCCGCAGCAGCCGGTCCGGGAGTATTTGGATGCCCTGCAGAAGGGCGAAGGCGGGAAAGCCTTGGGCCTGCTGCATGCCTCCGTACCGCAAAGCAACGCCGCGATGCTGGACGGTGAAGGCCTGAAAAAAGCGGCCGCCCGGATCTCGGACGTGAAGTTCGGCGCCGCGGAAGACCGTGGCGGCAACCAGGTGATGGTGCCGATCGACTACACCATTGACGGCAGCCAGCTGCGCACCGAGTTCCTGCTGCAGCGCTCCAGCACCCAGTGGCTTTTCTTCCACGACTGGTCGATCGTCCCCGCCGCCTTGCCGGTCCTGGACGTCACCGTGGTCAACTCCAGCCAGGCCTCGCTCAACGGCGTTCCGGTGAACATGCCCAACGGCCGGAACACCTTCGCCGTGCTGTACCCCGGGGAATACGAGGCCTCCCTGGACGGCCAGTTCTTCGCCGCACCCCCCACGCGCGCCACCGTGTCCAGCCGGGACATGCCCTCGGCGCCGCTGAACCTCCTGACCCACGCCACCGCGGGCCTGAAGGACTCGGTCACGGCCAAGGTCAAGGAGTTCCTGGACAACTGCGCGGCCCAGGCGGACAAGCAGCAGCAGCTCCAACCGGACTGCCCGTTCTATCACGCCACGAACAACCGGGTAGTGGACGGCACCATCGACTGGAACATCACCGACTACCCCGCCGTCAGCATCGAGCCGTTCGGCGGACGCTGGGTGGTGGCTCCCCTGGACGGTAAAGCCCGGATCAAGGCCCGGCAGGTGGACCTCTTCACCGGCGCCGTCACGGAGCTCAACGCGGTCCACGACTTCAGCTTCACCACGCGCCTGGACATCGCCGGCGACACCGTCAAGCTCACCCCGCTGCTCAGCAACTAGCCGCAGGCCGCGGGACCGGCCGCCAAGGCCGGGCCGGTCCGCGGCGCCTTAGTCCATTCCGCGCAGGTCCAGGACCAGTTCGGTGTCCCCGTCGGCCTGCAGAACCACTGGGATGCCCCAGTCCTGCTGGTACAGGTGGCACGCCGCGTGGTCCGGGATCTCGCCGTCCTCGGTCTCCGGGCCGTCGCAGGCCGCGGCCCGGGCGGTAATGTGCAGCACGCCCTCCGGCACGTCGGACGAGAGCTCCAGGGTGCGGAGCAGGCCCACAGAGGTCCCCCCACCGGCCACCAGCAGCTCCGGCGGGGTGGAGGAGATCTTCAGCTGCGTGGGGTCGCCCCAGCGGTCATCGAGCTTCTGCCCGGTCGGCGCCGTGAACCGCACCGTCAGGGATAGAAGGCCCGGCGCCACGGGGCTCTTGGGCCGCTGGGTCTGCGAGGCACCCTCGTCCACCTGCTGCGCTTCCTTCGGGATGGGCACGTAGACCAACTGGTGCTTGTTGGCCTCGACCACCACCAGCAGCGGCTCGGAGCCGGCCACCTGGGTGTGGTCGACAATGACGTCCGAGGGCTCGGACAGTCCGCGCGCGAGAGTGGAGACGGTGCCCGTGGCGGGGTCGTAGCGCCGGACCGCACCGTTGTAGGTGTCCGCGATGGCCACGGAGCCGTCGGGCAGGACCGTCACGCCGAGCGGGTGCTGGAGGCGGGCGTCGGCGGCGGGGCCGTCGCGGAAGCCGAAGTCGAACAATCCCTTGCCCACGGCGGACTCGACGGTGATGGCGCCGCCGTCGGCGATCACAAGTTTGCGCAGCGCCGACGTCTCCGAGTCGGCGACCCAGATGTTGCCGTCGGCGTCCTCGGCCAGGCCGGAGGACTGCGCGAACCAGGCTTCGGCGGCCGGACCGTCGAGCAGGCCCTCCAGGCCGTTGCCGGCGGCAATGGACACCGCGCCGCTGACGGGGTCGAAGCTGAAGATCTGGTGCACTCCGGCCATCGCGACAACCACCGCGTTGAGTTTGCTGGACCAGACCACGTCCCACGGTGAACTCAGCGCAACCTGCAGGGGATCCGCTTCGAGCCGGGCACCGTACGCGGCGCCGTCCTCATCCACGCGGGCCGGGCCGGTCTCCAGCAGCCGCTGGATGCCGTTCCCGGCGAGGGTCGTAGCGGTACCGTCCGCCAGCGACAGCCCGCGGAGGCGGTGGTTCACGGAGTCGGCGATCACGACGTCGTAGCCGGCCTTCGCGGCGACGTCCTCCGGGAGTAGCACCAGGCCCTGGGGTTCGTTGAACCGGGCCTCGCCGGCGGCGCCGTCGGCGTAGCCCTTCTCGCCCGAACCGTAGGTGCCCAGCACCGTTTCGAAGTCGGTGGAGAGCTCCACCAGGCGGTGGTGACCGGTGTCGGTAACCAGCCAGGAGCCGGCGTCGCCGGCTGCGGCGGAGCCACCACGGCCGGCCGGGAGGTACAGCGCCTTGCCCGGGAACCGCAGCGTGCCCGACGTCGGCTCTGGAGCCACGTAGGGGCCGTCGCCGCGGTGCAGGGTGCCTTTGGCTTCGTGCTCGGCGATCAGCTCGGGAATGAGCACTGCCAGCCCGTCCGCGTGCCCCTCGCCGGACAGGTGCGCGACGATGTAGCCCTCGGGGTCGATGACCACCAGGGTGGGCCAGGCGCGGGCCGTGTAGGCCTTCCAGGTGTCCAGTTCCGGGTCGTCCAGAACCGGGTGGCGGATTTCGTAGCGTTCGACGGCGGCGGCCAGGGCCACCGGGTCCGCCTCGTGCTCGAACTTGGGCGAGTGCACGCCGACGGTCACGAGGACGTCGGAGTACTGCTGTTCCAGCGGGCGCAGTTCATCGAGGACGTGCAGGCAGTTGATGCAGCAGAAAGTCCAGAAGTCCAGCAGCACGATCTTGCCGCGCAGTGATTCCAGGTCCAGGGACTTCCCGCCGGTGTTCAGCCAGCCCCGGCCTATCAGTTCGGAGGCCCGGACCCGGAGGTGGGTGCGTACGGTTTCGCTCATCAGCGTCCTTCCAGCTTTGAATTGCGTTCTGCCAGCTTCGCGTCGCGTTCGGCGAGCTGGGCAAACATATCGTTGTAAGCGGTGAGATCGGCGTCGTTATTCCTGTCCGCCGCACGGTCGGTGCGTTTGCTTTCCCGCGCGTCGGACCGGGACCACATAACCGCGACGCCGATCGCCACGAGCAGGGTGGGTACTTCGCCGATGCCCCAGGCCACCGCGCCGCCCATCTGCTGGTCAAGCAGGGCCGACTGGCCCCAGGTGCGGCCCAGGTTTCCGAAGTAGTCGGCGGCGAGCAGCCCGGTACCGCCCATGATGGCGACGCCGAAGAAGGCGTGGAAGCCCATGGTGGCCAGCAACAGCAGCAGCCGCATGGGGTACGGCGCCCGGCGGGGCAGCGGATCCGTCCCGATCATGGTCAGGACGAAGATGTAGCCGGTCAGGGCGAAGTGCAGGTTCATCAGCTCGTGGCCCACGTGGTCGCGCATCGCATAGCCGAAGGCGTCCGAGTAGTAGAACAGCACGATCGAGCCGGCGAAGTTGGCGGCGGCGAACAGCGGGTGGGTGACCAGCTGCGAGAACTTGGAGTGCACAAAGACCAGCAGCCACTCCCGCGGGCCGCGGGAGCTGTCCCGCCGCGGAGTGAGGGCACGGAGCGCCAGCGTGACGGGGGCGCCGAGGACCAGGAAGATGGGGGCCACCATGGTCAGGGCCATGTGGTCCACCATGTGCGCCGAGAACAGGACACGGCCATAGACCGACGGCGGCCCGGACGTCACGTAGGTCAGGACCACCAGCCCGATCACCCAGTTCACGGTCCGGAACCAGGACCAGGCGTCGCCGCGGCCGCGGATCTTGCGGATGCCAAGGACGTAGGACACCAGGCCGAAACCGGCGACGGCGACCCACAGCCAGTCGAGCCGCCATTCGGTGAGCCACCGTTCGGGCGTCAGCTCGGGAGGGAGCTCGTACCCGGAGAGGATGAAGGCCGGGGAGGCGTCCGGGGCGAAGGTGGTGGGCTGCGGCGGGGCCGAGCGGCCCAGCGCGACCGCGATTCCGGACGTCACGCCCATGATCAGCAGCTCCACAAGGATCAGCTGCCACAGCACCCGGCGGGCCGAGAGTCCGCGGCCCTTGACGCCCAGCTGGGGGATGACCCACTGACGGTGCATCAGCCCGACGCCGCCGAGGACCAGGGTGGCCGCTGCCTTGGCCAGGATTAGCTGGCCGTACGCCGAGCCAAACAGGTCGGCCCAGCTGGAGACCCGGATGCTGGCGTTAATGACACCGGAGGCGAAGACCAGGGCGAAAGCGAAGCCGGCGAGCGTGGAGAAGCGGCGCAGGGTGGGCTCGGTGATGTCGGTCCGGCCCTGGGCGCCGGCGCCCCTGGGGGAACCGAGGATGCCGGAGAGCAGCGCCAGCACAATGATGCCGCCGACCCAGGCCGAGACACCCACCAGGTGCAGGCCCAGCGAGTTGATGGCGCCCTCGTGGTCGTTCGAGCTGGCGGAGTGGCCGATCAGCGCCGCCGGCGCCAGGCCGACCGTGGCGAGGACCAGCGTCAGTGCCAAGGCTCCGCGCGAGCGGATACCGAACAGCGCGGTGGTGACGACGGCGGCAATAATCACCACCGTCAACCAGGCCCGCCCGGTCTCGATGTCCGTCATGAAGTACACAAGCGATTTGGTGAATTCGGGGTCGCCGGAGATTTCCTGCCCGGCGATGTCCGAGTAGCTCAGGACCAGCACGGCCACGGCCGACAACGTCCAGGCGACACCTGCGGCCGCAGCGATGGCCAGGGCGCGGGTGAAGGCGGGGTGTTCGGGGGCGTCGGCGCCGCGGGCGGGGCGTCCGGAGAGGTTCCTCGGCAGGATCCCGACGGCGAAGATGAGGCCGCCGATCACCGCCGCGAGGGACACGTTGTGCACGGCCTTGCTGACGGGCAGGCCCCAGCGGACCAGCGCGCCGGGATCCGAGACCGCGCGGGCCCCGGCGGCGCCAGAGAAGATCAGTGCCGCCGCCAGGCCGAGGAACAGCGCAGCCAGTCCGGCCACCTGCCAGGGCCGGGAGATACCCGGCGTTCCGGCACCAGAGCCAGGCGCTCCCCCCGTAGGGGCAGGCGCTGCTGTGGTCTGGGGTTTTGCTGCGAAAGGCACAACTCCATTGTCCGCTACGCCCGTCCGCCCGCCGAATCCGTGGGGAGGCTTAACGCAAAAGGAGCGGCAACCCAGGGGGTTGCCGCTCCTTTCAAGCGTTTGAAGAAGACTACTTCTTCTTGGCGACTGCAGCCTTCAGCTTGGAGCCGGCGGTCAGCTTGACGCTGTGGCCAGCGGCGATCTGGATGGTCTCGCCGGTCTGCGGGTTGCGGCCGGTGCGGGCAGCGCGGTCGGTGCGCTCGACGGCGAGCCAGCCCGGGATGGTGATCTTTTCGCCGGCGGCGACAGAGGTCTCGAAAACCTCGAACAGTGCATCGAGCACGGAGTTGACGGCTGCCTGGCTGGTGCCGGCCTTGCCAGCTACCTCTGCAACAAGTTCACTACGGTTCTTAGCCATTTATGTCCTCCTGGACTGTTCTAATTTCTGAAGCCTGCACGCGGCATGCATGCGGGCCACTCTTCGAAAACTTACCAGCTTGGCGCCGCCGAGGTGGCAAATTCCGCGTGTTTTCGCCCTTTTTTGGGAAAATTTCCGGCTTTTGGGCCGCTTTTCAGCCATCAGCGGACACCTCGTTGTGTGGTGGGGTGCGGGGCCGGCGGCAGGTGGTGGCCAGGGCGGGGCGTCGGCGGGCTGCAGTGGCCGGCCCGGGGCGCTTGTTGCGTGGTGTGCCGGTCTGCCGGGGAGGGCTCTCCGTCCGTGCCGGGGGCCGGGGGAGGGTCGTCCGCTCGTGCAGGGTTGTGTGGTTGGTTGTGTGGTTAAAGTGGGAGAGCCTCCAACCTGGTGGTTGGAGGCTCTCGACCTGAATGATGTTCCGGCGGTGACCTACTCTCCCACACCCTCCCGGGTGCAGTACCATCGGCGCTGTGGGTCTTAGCTTCCGGGTTCGGAATGGGACCGGGCGTTTCCCCCACGCTATGACCGCCGTAACCTTGTGTCCGCACCCTGGCCCGG
>NZ_JBFTHI010000004.1:0-224248 GCF_056394165.1 Arthrobacter sp. 10T416
GGCAAAGTCATAGGGTCGTTGCAACGCTCTGAAAGATGGAGCGTTTGATGGGCAACGTATTTTCCTTGGATTCCCGGACTGAGTTCTTTGATTTGGTGTGCGGCGGGATGTCGGTTCTGGCTGCTGCCCGGCGTGTCGGCGCGGCGCGTCAATCCGGGCGGAACTGGTGGGCTCAGTCTGGCCAGATGATGACTGTGAGCATGGGTGCTGTGGGCGGCCTCGCTGACCCGGCGCCCACGGCGGAAGGTCCTGGCCGGGCGCTGGGCCTTGCCGAGCGGGGGATGATCCAGATGGGCCGGCGCAGTGGAATGAGTTTCGCCAAAATCGGCGAACTGATCGGGCGGGACAGGTCCGTGGTGTGGCGGGAGGTGCACCGGAATACCGTTGAGGGCGGCGAGTATTTCGCCTCGATCGCTCACGCCAAAGCGCATCAGTCCCGGCGCCGGCCTAAACGGTTGAAGCTGGTCGAGGACGAGGCGCTGTGCCGGCTGATCGGGGTGTGGATGGATGACGGGTGGAGCCCGAAACTGATCTCGGAGATGTTGGCCTTCCACTTCGGCGACGATCAGACTATGCAGGTGAGCCACGAGACGATCTACCAGGCGATATACGTTCAATCCCGCGGCTCCCTGCGGGCAGACCTGGCCGGGAAGCTGAGCCTGAAGCGGAAACAGCGTGTTCCCCATGCCGCGGACCGGACGAAGAACAGCCCCTACAAGGAAGCGTTCAAGATCAGTGACCGCCCGGCCGAAGTCCAGGACCGGGCCGTGCCCGGGCATTGGGAGGGAGACCTGATTATCGGCTGCGACGGGACCGCGATCGGCACGCTCGTGGAGCGCTCAACCAGGTTCACGATCCTCCTCCACCTCCCCGGGGACCACACCGCCGAGACGGTCGCGGCCGCGATGATCCGGGAGATGGCCCAGCTCCCGGAGCACCTCCGCCGCTCGATCACATGGGACCGCGGAACGGAACTGGCCGACTACGCCCGGATCCAAACAGCTCTCGAGACCACGCTTTACTTCTGCGACCCGCACTCGCCCTGGCAGCGCGGGACCAACGAGAACACCAACCGGCTCCTGCGGTTCTGGTTCGAGAAAGGCTCGAACCTCTCCGTCCACACCCCCGAGGACCTCCGCCAGGTCGCTGCGAAGCTGAACCGCAGGCCCCGGCCTACCCTGAACCTCGAGACCCCGGCCAACCGGCTGAACCAGCTGCTGCAAGCGGCATAACCACCCGCGTTGCTCCGATCAGTTGACTTTGCCCCCTGTTCGGGCGTCCGGTGATGGGCGCCGTCGTACTGGATGGCCACCCGCAGCTTGCGGTAACCAAGATCGGCGGCCGGTGAGTACGGGTCCGCGGGCACTAGCTTGAGCTGGAGCTCCGGTTCCGGGAGGCCCGCGGCGGTCAGCGCCAGCCGGAGGAGCGTCTCCGGTGCGGAGTCGGCGCCCGGCCGGATGAGTTCGGCGGCGAGGCGCGCTTTTACGATGCCCTGCAGCTTCGGGTGGCGGTGCAGCATGGTGCCCAGTTCCTCGCGCGTGGCCCACGGCTCGGTGCGGAGCTCGAGTCCTGGCCGCGGTTGGCGGACCAGCTGGTCACCGACAGCAACGAGGTCCTCCAGCCGCAGCCGGCGGGCCAAATCCAGCCAGGTCCTGGCCGGCGTCGATATCCGGATGCCGTCCACCACGGTGACTTCGTTCGGGAAGGCCAGCACGGTGTGTCCCATCACGCCTTTGCGCCTGACCGGGGGAAGTGCCTTCGGTTTGCTCAGGTGCAGCTCCCGGCAGCCGCTCAGCCACGGCGGCAGCCACAGCCCGTAAATAACTGCGGCGCTCAGGTGCGAAATCCAGCTGCCAGGCGTCGCTGCTGAGAGCGCCCGGGCCAGATCTCGCAGCTCAAACTCCCAGGCTCCGGGGAGGTAGACCAGGCGGCCGCCCGGAGCGAGGTCGGAGGCGCGGAGGCGGGCTCGGCTCAGATTGGCCGCACGGGCCTCATGCAGTGTGAACGGCGCGGCGGACAGGGTGGAGGGCAACGGTGCGGGAGAGCGCATGCGGATCATTGTGGCGGCAAACGCCCCCGGGCCGCTGAGGTTATCCACACCCCTCAGTTGCGCTATMACTTTTGGCTGGCAAGACCGGGGGAGAGCAGCCAAAAGTGATAGCGCAACCAGGGGGAAGGCCGGGGGAGAGGGCGGGCTTAGCCAGGGGAAGGGCAGTGGGAGGGCCGTGCCTAACGAAAGCGCGCTGGCGGCCGACAGTAAGGGTAGAACACCCCATCCCTCCGCTTGGCCGCACAGCCAGGCAGTCCACAGAGCAGAATCGGCCCATGATCGTTGTCACTCGCCTCAACGGAACGCGCTTCGCGGTCAATCCGGACCTGATTGAACGGATCCACGAGAGCCCGGACACCCACCTGGTCACGCTCGACGGCGCCGCCTACGTGGTGCTCGAAAGCCTCGCCGAGGTGGTGGAGCTGATTGCCGACTACCGCGCCTACGTCCTGAGCAAGGCGCGGGATTTTCCCGCGGTCACGGGGTACCCCCTCAGCCTGGTCCCGTCTGCCGGCCCGGACGACTCGTCCGCACCTGAACCACCAAGGAAGTAAGCCATGGATCCCGCAACAATCATTGGACTACTCCTCGCATTTGGTTCCGTCATCGCGATGGTGCTGGTTGAAGGCGGCAGCATCACCGCCCTGCTGCTGCCCGGACCGCTCATCCTGGTCTTCGGCGCCACGTTGGCCATCGGGATGGCCGGCAACACCCTCAGGGACGTCATTCAGGCGTTCAAATCCGTGCCGGCAATGTTCATGGGGAAAACGGCCAAGCCGCAGGAAAGCATCGACCAGATGGTCCGCTTCGCGGAGAAAGCCCGCGCGGCGGGCCTGCTCTCCCTCGAGGAGGAGGCGGCGAGCGTCAAGGATCCGTTCCTGGCCCGCGCCCTGCAGAACATCGCCGACGGCACCGACGCCGAGGACCTCCGGATGCAGATGGAGGACGAGATCGACACGAAATCCCGCAGCGACCACGCCTCCTCAAAGTTCTTCGCCAGCCTCGGCGGCTACGCCCCCACGGTCGGCATCGTCGGCACCGTTGTCTCCCTGACCCACGTCCTCGAAAACCTGTCGAAGCCGGACGAGCTGGGACACATGATCGCCGCCGCGTTCGTTGCCACCCTGTGGGGCCTGCTCTCCGCCAACTTCATCTGGCTGCCCTTCAGTTCGCGTATGGCCCGCCTCTCCGAACTGGACATCGAACGCATGACGCTCCTGATGGAGGGCATGCTGGCCGTCCAGTCCGGCGCCCAGCCCCTGCTCCTGGCCGAACGGCTCCGGTCCATGGTCCCCGAGCACCAGCTCAAGAGCGCCGACAGCCGCCGCAAGACTCCCAGCGGGGACGGCCAGCCGGAACCGATGGACTCGGCCGCGTGAGCGGACGGCGGCGGCCCCGCAAGAAACCCGAAGCGCATCACGTCGACGAACGCTGGATGGCCTCCTACATGGACATGGTCACCGTGCTGATGTGCCTCTTCATCGTCCTCTACGCCATGTCCACGGTCGACGCGAACAAGTTCGAAAAACTCCGCAACTCGCTGGCCACCGGCTTCGGCGCCGTGGCCTCCGAAAAGGTGGACACGGCCTCCGGCACGGTGGTCCCGCCCGAATTCGTGGACAAGAACCTCGAAGCCTTCGCGGCTACCCAGACGAACAGCAAAACAGCCCAGCAGGAGGCCCTCGCCGCGGCCAAAAAAGAAGTGGACCGGCTGCGCGCGCTCGAGAAGAAGATGAAGGCCGGCCTGGCCGCCGCCGGGCTGACGCAAAACGTCGAGTTCCAGATCGACCAGCGCGGTCTGACGGTCAAGCTCATCGGCTCGCAGGCGTTCTTCGCCCCGGACCGGCCCGAACTCACCAACCGGGCCGCCCAGGTGCTGCACATCATCTCGCCGATCCTGGGCCCGACATCCCTGGAGATCATGGTGGAGGGCCACGCTGCGAAGGGCATCACGGCCTACCCGTCCACGTGGGAGCTGTCCTCCGCGCGCGCCGTCAACGTCCTGCGCTTTATGGTGGACCACGGCGGGATCCCGCAGCAGCGCATCGGGGCCGTCGCCTTCGGCTCCGCCCGTCAGGTCAACGACGACTCCACCCCGCAGCTGATGGAACGGAACCGGCGGGTGGACATCGTCGTCATCTCGGACAAGCCCGACGTCGTCCGCGCCCTCATTCCCGAGGCGCTCAAACTCAGCGAGAAGTAAGCCCGGCCCGGCCGCCGCATTTTGCCGTCCTCATATTGCCTGCGGCGGACTGCTTACGACGGCGGGTCCCTTGCCGATAGTGGCAACCGTGAGTGTTCTGGATGAGCGGGAAGTGGTACGGGAGCGGACCGTTAGCGTCTATGACTTCCGGCGTCCGGCGACGCTTGCGCGTGAGCACAGCAGGGTCCTGGAACTCGCCTTCGAGACCTTCGCCCGCCAGTGGGGCACCCAGCTGACCGCTAAGGTCAGGGTGAAGTCCGTGGTCCGGCTCGAAGACGTCGGAATGCAAAGCTACGACGAGTACGCCGCGTCGCTGCCGGCCGTCACGGCCATGGTGCTCTGCACCGTCGAGTCCCACGATTCGAAGCTGGTGGTGCAGTTCCCGGCCCCTTCGGCCCTCGGCTGGATCAACCGCATGCTCGGCGCCTCGAACGACACCGCCATGCCGGACCGGAAGTTCACCCAGATCGAGCAGGCCCTGGTCAAGGGACTGATGGACGAGGCACTCGAGGACCTCGGCTACTCCCTGGGGCCGCTCCTGAGCGAAACCATCCGGGTGGACACGGTCCAGTACAACTCGCAGTTCGCGCAGGCTGCCGCGCCCAGCGAACTGATGATCGTGGCATCCTTCACCATCAACGTCGGCAACATCAGCGCCCCGGCGACCCTGGCCGTGCCGGCCGGGATCCTGCTGGGCCGGCTGAAGAAGGTCAACCCGACGGACGACCGCGGTAACGCCGCAGCCCGTGTCAGCTCGCAGCTGGAGCGGGTTCCCGTGGAGCTCTCCGTCAGGCTCTCGACCTCGTACGTCACTCCCAGCCAGGTGCTGGGCCTCGCGGTCGGGGACGTCCTGACCCTCCCGCACCTGGAAAACCGGCCCTTCGACCTCACCCTTGACGGCACGAGGCTGGCCACTGCCGCCCCGGCCCGCAACGGGTCCCGGGCCGCCGCCGTCATTGTCACAATCGAGGAGAACAACCAATGAGCATCACCCTGACCAAGCACGAATCGTCGGCGGAGCGGCTCGTTGAGGAACTGCCCAGCCCGGTAGCCCTGAAGGTTGCAGCCCTGGTCCCGGCCCGCGCCGCGGCGCCCTACGCCCGGCAGGCCGTCACGGCGACGTTCGTCGGTGCCGTGACCGCTGACCTGGCCCTGATGCTCAGCGACCGCACCTTCCTCGATGAAGCTGCCGGCGGTATGGCCGGCGGCCAGCTCGGCGTCGTGTCCGTCACCGACGTCCTGCGCCCGGCGATGGAAAGCGCAAGTTCCGTCTTTGGTGCCGGCGTGCTGTCGGACCTGCGCGAATCCGATGCGTCCGGGTTGCTCTCGGACCCGGACACCGCCGTTTTCGAACTCTCCGAGGGCACCAGCCCTGCCGCGTGGTTCGCTGTCCGGCTGCGCGAGCACGGCAACAGCCAGGACCGCGCCGGTGACCTCTTCGGCGGCGGCGACATCGTTGCCGGCCGGCTGGGCCGGATCAACAACATCGAAATGGCCCTGACCGTGGAGATCGGCCGGACCCGCATGTCGGTCCGAGACGTCCTCTCGCTCGAACCCGGCAAGATCATCGAACTGGACCGTTCCGCCGGTGCCCCCGCCGACGTCCTGCTCAACGGCCGGCTGATCGCCCACGGCGAAGTGGTGGTCCTGGACCAGGACTACGCCGTGCGGATCACCCGGATCCTCGACGTGGCCGAGGGGCTTAGCTGAATGGACTCGCTGATCCTCGGACTGCGGGTAGCCGTAGCCCTGGGCGCGGTGCTTGGCCTGATCTGGTTGCTGCAACGCCGTCTCGGCAAAGGCCCGGGACGACGCCGCGCTGACGCCACCCTGAGCGTCGTCAGCCGGCAAAGCGTCGGCCAGCGGGCCTCCGTTGTGGTGGTCGACGCCGGCGGGCAGCGCTTCCTGCTGGGCGTCACCGACCACGCCGTCAACGTCCTGCACACCGGCGACATCCCGGACGAACCGGCCGAAGAGCTGTCCCCGGCCCCCCGCCGCACCGGTGCCGCCGGCGCCTTCGCGCAGATCCTTGCCACCGCCGGCGGCCTCTCCGCCCCGGCACCCGGTGCCGCCGATGCGGCGGCCGACTCCGGATCCGGCGTGCCGTCTGTAGCCGCCGATCCCGCCGCTGCAGCCCAGGCCGGTACGACCGAGACGCCGGTGTCCCGGCGCACCTCAATCCACCGCGAATCACACGCCCGGACTGGCCCGGGACGTGGCACTATGGCCGCCCCGGCCCATCCGCCGATGCACGGGTCGATCCTGTCCGGATCCACCTGGAAGCAGGCCGCCGCCGCTCTCAGGAGCGGGCGCCGCAATTGATCCGCCCTGCCCTCCGCTCCGCCACCCTCCCGGGTACCAGCCACGCCAGCCTCCGCCGCAGCGGCAGGATCCTCGCCGTCGGCCTCGCCGCCGTGCTCCTGGCCGTCCTGCTCCTGTGGCTGAACGCGTCTGCCGGCCATGCCACCGCCCCGGTACCGCCCGTTCCGCCGACACCGCCGGCCAGCCCGGATAACGGCAACGTCAACATCCAAATCAACGGTATGGACGGCAAACCCTCCTCGGCCGTCCTGACCCTGATCGGCATCACGCTACTGTCGGTGGCGCCGGCCCTGCTGCTGATGATGACCTCGTTCACGAAGATTTTCGTGGTGCTGGCCATGACCCGCAACGCGCTCTCGCTGCCCTCCATCCCGCCGAACCAGGTGCTGGCCGGGCTGGCCCTGTTCCTGTCGATCTTCGTGATGTGGCCGGTCATCAACGAGATGAACACCATCGGCGTGCAGCCCTACTTGAACGGGACGCTTGATTTCAACGGTGCCCTCAGCGCCGGATCCGGGCCGCTGCAGCACTTTATGCTGGCGCACACCCGCGAGGAAGACATTGCGCTGATGACCCGGGCGGCCGGCATGGAAAACCCGGCCACCCCGGAGGCGGTGCCGCTGCAGACCCTGATTCCCGCGTTTATGATTTCCGAGCTGCGGGCCGCCTTCATTATCGGCTTCGTCATCTTCATCCCGTTCCTGGTGATCGACCTGGTGGTGTCCGCGGCCCTGATGTCGATGGGCATGATGATGCTCCCGCCGGTCATGATCTCGCTGCCCTTCAAGATCCTCCTCTTCGTCCTGGTGGACGGCTGGGGCCTGATCATCACCTCGCTGATCCAGAGTTATGCGGGCACCGGATGAACGCCAACGCCGTCCTGGACATCTGCCTCCAGGCCATGATCGTGGCCGCCAAGCTCTCGGCCCCGGTGCTGGTAACGGCGCTGGTGGTGGGCCTGGCGATTTCGCTGCTGCAGTCCATCACCCAGCTTCAGGAAGCCACCCTCTCCTTCGTGCCGAAACTGGCCGCCGTGGCGGTCGCCCTGCTGGTCTGCGGGCACTGGATGATCTCGGAAATGGTCACCTTCACCAACGACCTCTTCGCCAAGATCCCATCCCTGCTCGGAGGCTTGTGAGGTGGGCATCCCSATCGACCAGACGTGGCTGGAGGTCCTGCTCCTGGCCACCGTCCGGATGACGGCGTTCCTGATCGTGGCACCGCCGTTCGCGCACCACGCCTTCCCGGCACGGATCAAGGCGATGCTCGGCGTTGGCCTGGGCCTGGCCGTCTCGCAGCGGCTTTCCGCGGGCTACACGGCCAAGGACACTGCAGGCTTCTTCACCGGCGTGGTCCTGGAACTGATCACCGGGCTGGTCCTGGGGTTCCTGGTGATGCTGGTCTTCGCGGCCGTGCAGTCCGCCGGCAGCCTGATCGACCTCTTCAGCGGCTTCCAGATGGCGCAGGCCTTCGACCCGCAGATGATGGTCAACGGCGCCCAGTTCACCCGGCTCCTGCAGATGGCGGCCCTCGCCCTGCTGTTCTCCTCCGACGGCTACCAGCTGGTCATCGGCGGCCTGACCGGGAGCTTCACCGCGCTGCCCCTGGCCGGCGGCATCGACCTCGCCCAGCCGGTCCAGGCCATGACGTCCGCGGTCACCGGCATGTTCCTCGCCGCCGTCCAGATCGCCGGCCCGCTGCTGGTAGTCCTATTCCTCGCCGACGTCGGACTGGGCCTGCTGACCCGGGTGGCCCCGGCACTGAACGCGTTCTCGCTCGGCTTCCCGCTCAAAATCATGCTGACGCTCTCGCTGGCCGCATTCCTCTTCCTGGCCCTGCCGCGGATCGTCTCCACCCTCGCCGGCCAGGCCGCCAGGACAGTGCTGGGGGTGGGCTGATGTCGGATTCACAGGAGAAAACCGAACAAGCCACCGACAAACGCATGCGGGAGGTCCGCTCCAAGGGCCAGCTCTCCCGCTCGCAGGACCTCACGGCGTGGCTGGCCGTCGGAGCCGCCGCCGTGATGATTCCGGCCACGGTGGAACGCGGCGCCAACGCCGCCACGGACCAGGTCTTCAGCATCCGGGGAGTGATGGCCGCACCTGACCCTGCGAAGGCCGTGAAGGCGCTCGAGAACGGGCTCGGCTCACTGGCCGGAATCCTGGGCCCGCTGCTGGTAGTTGTCCTGGTGGTGGTCCTCGTCGGCTCCGCCCTGCAGGGCGGGATCCACGTGAAGAAGTTCCGGGTTTCATTCGAGAACTTCAAACTGCTGAGCGGCCTGAAACGCTCGTTCGGCACGCAGGCGCTCTGGGGCGGAGTCAAGGCCCTGCTCAAGGCCACCGTCGTCGGGCTGGTGCTCTACTCCGTGGTGCAGGGGCTCATCCCGGTGCTGCTCACCGCCGGCGGCCTGCCCGTCTCCGGAGTGGTGGCCGCCGCTGGCGGCGGTATTTCCTCCCTGGTGCAGTTCGCCGTCTTCGCCGGCATTGCGCTGGCCGCCGTCGACTTCTTTGTGGTGATGCGGCGGAACCGGAAGAAAACCCGGATGTCCAAGAAGGAAGTCCAGGACGAGAACAAGAGCAGCGAAGGTGATCCGCTGATCCGCTCCCAGCGCCGGGCCCGGCAGCTGGCCATGAGCCGGAACCGTATGATCGCGGCGATCGGGGACGCCGACGTCGTCCTGGTCAACCCGACGCACGTCGCCGTCGCGCTGAAGTATGAACCCGGCAAGTCGGCCCCGCGGGTGGTCGCCAAGGGCGCCGGGCACGTCGCGGCCCGTATCCGGCAGGAAGCCGAAGCTAAGGACGTGCCCATGGTCCAGGACATCCCGCTCGCCCGGGCGCTGCATGGGGCTTGTGAACTGGGGCAGGAAATCCCGGTGGATTTTTACCACGCCGTGGCCGGCGTGCTGGCCTTCGTGATGTCGCTTAAGGCCCGCGGTGCCGGGGCCGGCCTGCACCGGATGGCGGGAGCTTCGCTATGACCACTTTTCGGAACACCGTTGGAACCAGCGTCTGTGAAAGGACCGCGTTATGAACAACAGGCTCGCCCGGCTTGCGGTGCCTATCGGCATCGTCGGCATTGTGCTGCTGCTGGTGGTTCCCGTGCCCGCGCCGCTGCTGGACTTCCTGATCGTCTGCAACATCCTGCTGGCGCTGCTGGTGCTGCTGACCAGCATGTTCGTGAAGAAGCCGCTGGACTTTTCCGTATTCCCGTCGCTGCTGCTGGTGGCCACACTGTTCCGGCTGGGCCTGAACGTCGCCTCCACCCGCCTGGTCCTCGGCAACGGCTACGCCGGCCAGGTCATTGAGGCTTTCGGCAAAGTGACGGTGGGCGGGTCGATGATCATCGGCGCCGTCGTCTTCCTCATCCTGGTGGTCATCCAGTTCGTGGTGGTCACCAAGGGCGCCGAGCGCGTCGCCGAAGTGGGGGCGCGCTTCACCCTGGATGCCATGCCGGGCAAGCAGATGGCGATCGACGCCGACCTCAACGGCGGCCTGATCACCGACACGCAGGCCCGGGAGCGGCGGGCCGAGGTCTCCGCCGAAGCCGACTTCTACGGCGCGATGGACGGCGCCTCCAAGTTCGTCAAGGGTGACGCCATTGCCGGCATCATCATTATCATCATCAACTTTGTCGGCGGCATCGCCATCGGCATGCTGCAGCGCGGACAGGAGATCGGCGACGCGCTGAGCACCTACGGCCTGCTGACCATGGGCGACGGCCTGGTTACCCAGATCCCGGCCCTGCTGATGGCCGTCTCGACCGGCATGATCGTGACCCGCTCCAACGCCGAAGCGGACATGGGGCGCACCGCCTCCACGCAGCTGCTGCAATCACCCAACGCCCTGCTGATCGCCGGCGTGGCCGCGATCGCCATGGCGCTCATCCCGGGAATGCCGCCCATCCCGTTCGTCCTGGTCGGCGCGGGACTGATCATCGCCTCGCGCCGTACAGCGGCCAGCCAGCAGCAGGCCGAGAAGGCCCGCGACGCCGAGGCCGCCGCCCTGAGCTCCCCGGAACAGGACCCCAACGAGAAGCTGCTCGAGGACATGCGGATCCACCCCGTGGAGATCCTGCTGGCCCCGGACCTCGTGGACATGGTCTCCGGCGCATCCGATGACCTGCTGGCCCGGGTCCGTTCCCTGCGGCACAAGATCGCCATGGAACTGGGCCTGGTCATCCCGCCGGTCCGCACCCGGGACAGCGTGGACCTGCCGCCGGCCACCTACACCATCCGGATCGCGGGTGTGGAGGCCGGCCGCGGCACCGCCCCCGGAGGGCAGATGCTCGCCCTCGGCGATTCGCTGGATTCGCTGCCGGGTGTCGCGATGATCGAGCCGGTCTTTGGGCTCGCCGGGAAATGGATACCGGCCGAGATGCGGCACAACGCCGAGATGACGGGGGCCACCGTGATCGACCGCGTCTCCGTGCTGGTCACGCACCTGTCCTCCATTGTCACCAGCCACGCCGCCCGGCTGCTCTCCCGCGAGGACGTCCGTGTCCTGACCGAGGGTGTCCGCAAGCAGAGCCCCTCCGCCGTCGACGAACTCACCCCGGCACTGCTGTCCCTGGCCGAACTTCAGCGGGTACTCCAGGGCCTGCTCGATGAACAGGTCCCCATCAACGACCTCGCCCGCATCTACGAGGCCCTGACCCTCCGGGCCAAGATCTCCACGGACCCGGAATCGCTCGTGGAGGCCGCACGCCAGGCCCTCGGCCCCGCCCTGACCGCGAAGTTCATGGAGGGCCCGGTGCTGAACGTGATCATGATCGACCCCGTCCTGGAACAGTCCATGCTGGAGGACATGCGTCCTGCCGAGGGCGGCAGCCAGATCGTGATGGGCCAGGACAGGCTCGACGCCGTGCTCCGCTCCGTCCACAACGCCGTGGAGTCCGCCGCCGCCGCCAACCGGCAGGCCGTCCTGGTCTGCGCCCCGGCGCTGCGCCCGGCCATCCACCGGCTCATCGGTGCCCAGCCCGGGTCCGTCCCGGTGCTGTCCTACCGGGAAGTCACTTCCGCCAACGTCCGGATCGAAACTGTAGGAGTCGTGCGCCATGCCGAACCGCTATCGGCTTAAGGGAGCCTCGCTGGAGGAAATCCGCAGCAAGGCCGAAGCCCAGTACGGCCCCGCAGCCCGGATCGTCTCCGCCGAACGCGTGATCAGCCCCGGCATCGCCGGGCTCTTCGCCGCCAACCGCTTCGAGGCGATCGTTGAGGTCCAGCCCAAGCACGACGTCGTGACCGGCGAGGTGGTGCCGGAGGCGGACATCATCCTGGCCGACGGCGAGTCCGCGCAGACTGCTGCCCGGCCGGCTGACGCCCGGCCCGATGCCCGGCCGGTTGACGCCCGGCCCGCCGCGAAGGCCGCGGCCATGCCGGCCGGCCCGCGGGCACCCCGCGACGCCCGGCCGGCCCCGGAAGCCCCGGCCGGCCCTCGGGTCGCCGCCCCTGGCCACGCCCTGCAGGGCGACGCCATCGCGGMCCTGCTGGCCGAGGCGGACGCCGCCGAACTGACCCTGCACCGGAGTGGAGCCCCCGGGGTCTCCACCGAGTCGCCGGGCTTCGCCGAACTGCTGGACCAGCTCGGCTCGGGACTCCGGCCGCCGGCAGCGGCCCAGCCCGATCCCGTACCGCGGGTTACCCCTGTGGCCATCGACAGCGAACCTCCGGTTCCGGCGCCGCGGCAGGAGGCTCCGGCGTCGCCCGGGCGGCCCGCCATGCCGGTCCGGGCAACGGTACCGGCCCCCTTGAACGGAACCGGTGACCTGGTGGTGCTGGTGGGACTCGGCGACGACGCCCTGGACACGGCCCTGGCCATGTCCATCGCGGCCGGCGGCGCCGACGTCCGCACCGCGGGGCAGCTGAGCGCCTACGGGCACCTGCACCTGGACGGACGCCAAAGCGCGACGGCGGCCCGCGCCCATGCCGTGGAGACCGAACAGACGGTGATCACCGCCTTCGGCCTGGGTACGGCCCGCAACACCCTGGCGCGGCTGCAGGCGATCTCGGCGCTGTCCCCGGACCAGCTCTGGGTCGTGGTGGATGCCGGCCGCAAGCACGAGGACACGGCCCGCTGGGTCAGCCTGCTGCGCGCCCGCCTTGAGGTGACGGCCGTGGCCGTCGTGGGCGCCGCGGATACCGGTTCGCCCGAAAGCGTCGATGCGCTGGGCCTGCCCGTGGGCTGGATCGACGGCCAGCCGGCGCCCGTGCCTGCGCCGTGGGCCGCAGCCCCCGGCCACGAAGGGTAGATTGAGAGAATGCTGGTACTAACACGCAAGCCGGGCGAACAGATCATGATCGGCGACGGCATCGTCATCACTGTTCTGGAAGGCCGCGGCGACGGCGTCCGCATCGGCATCGAAGCACCCCGCGGCGTCCCCATCCAGCGCCGGGAAGTCATCGAGGCCATCGCCGCTGCGAACCTCGCGGCCGCCGAAGCGGGTGCGGAGGCCGACGCCGGCACCGAGGACGCCCTGCGCGGGCTGCTGCCGCAGGCACCTGCCGCCTCCGCGGAGTGAACCTGGCCGCCTGACGGCACCGGCTGCGCGGCTGGACCTCCGGGCCGCAGCAGCCCTGCCGTCAGTGCGAGTTCGCGTCGTCGCCCAGGTACTGCACCATCAGAGGCAGCGTGGCGCGGCGCGTGATGGCCAGGGCACGCTCGATGTTTCCGGCCACCGTCAACTGTTCGAGGGCCTCGGCGGGATCGGCGGCAGCCGGGGGTGGCTGCAGGCCCTGGATGAGGTCCTCGTTGACGCGGGTTGCCCCGGCAAGCCGGACGAGCAGGCTGCGCAGGCCGTCGAGGTGTTCCTGCAGGACCGTGGGCCACGAGCCGTGAGGTGCGGCGGCAATCAATTCAGGCAATGTCGCTTGCGCCGGGAGGCCCCATTCAGCGGCCACGGCCGCGGATTCGACATTGCGGGCCAGGGCCTCGAAGCGCATCCGGTCCAGGACCGACTCCACTTCCGACGCCGTAAACGCGATCCAGTGGATGTTTCCGGCCGCTACGTGCAGGCGCTGCGTTTCCAGGCGGAACAGGAGCAGTTCCAGCTGCCGCCGCTCCTGCCACAGCGCCGCCGAAAGATCCGCTGCACCCATGGGCCCCATTCCCCTGTCATCCCGGCCAAATTACGGCTTTCCGCATTTTCCGCCAAGCTTTTCCCTGAGGGTACACGCAGATTCCAGATCAGGTGATAGGTTTCGTTCTGGGTGCTGCGCCCGAGCTTCGAACACCGTCTCCCATGGGGGGAGCACGGGACCGTTTGCGGGTGCGGCGCTCAGGGTTTTAAAACTCCTGATCCGTCTCATGGGGGGACACACTATTGAATCGCGTGGAACGCAACGAGATGGTTACCCAGCACCTTCCGCTGGTTGGCTATCTCGTCTCTGATTTGTGCTCGAAGGCGTCCCACCTCTCGCGCGATGACCTGGCGTCGGCCGGGGCTGTAGCCCTCATTACGTCGGCCGACTCCTTCGACCCTGACCTGGGCGTACCTTTCGGCGCCTTCGCGCGCCGCCGCATCCTCGGCGCCTTCGCCGATGAAATGCGCGCCAGCGACTGGGCCACACGCTCCGCGCGCCGGCGGATCAAAGAGACCATGTCCGTCCAGGAAACCCTGGCCGCAGCCCTCGGCCGCACCCCGTCGGTGGACGAGATCGCGTCCGCCCTTGGCGTCCAGCAGAGTGTCGTTGAGGCTGCCCTCGCGGACGCCTCACGCACCCTCACCCCGCTGGACGACGCCGTCGTCGACACACTCGCCGCCGAGACCCTGTCCCCGGAAAGCTCCGTCCTCGCGGACGAACGGCTCCAGTACCTCCGGGCCGCCGTAAAATCCCTGCCGGAGCGGATGCGCTACGTTGTGGAGGAAATCTACTTCGGTGACCGGACCGTCAAGGACCTGGCCGCGGAACTCGGCTCGACGCACGCAGCCGTGTCGCAGCAGCGTGCCGAGGCAATCCGGCTGATGCGTGACGGCCTCACGGCCCACTACGCCGATGATCCGGACCAGGGCTACGAACCCCAGTCCCGCATCACCCCGCGCCGCCGGAACGACTACCTGGCACAACTGTCCGAGGCCACGGCCGGCGGTATCACCCGGGCACTCTTCCCGCAGGGCCCCATGCTCAACCAGGCAGTCTAGAACCTTCCGCCAGCTTAGTAAGCACACTTAGTAAGCTAATTGTGAAATTCCGCCGGAACCATCGAAAGCCCTCTCCTCCCTGGAGTAGCGTCTGAGGCATAACGCCGTACCAGCCGTTCCAATCAAGGAGGATGCATGAAAGCAACACCGACCCTGACGAGCAACCTGCAGGCCGTTCTCGTGGACCTCATCGAACTCCACGTCCAGGGCAAACAGGCCCACTGGAACATCGTGGGGACGAACTTCCGCGACCTTCACCTGCAGCTGGATGAAATCATTGAGGCCGCCCGCGGCTTCGCTGACGACCTTGCCGAGCGTATGCGCGCCCTCCACGCCCTCCCGGACGGCCGCAGCTCCACGGTGTCCAAGACCACCGCGCTCGCCGAATTCCCCACCGGCCTGATCAACACCAAGGACGCCATCGACAAGATCGTTGCCGCGCTCGAGGCCGCCGTTGGCACCATGCGCAAGGTCCACGACGAGGTCGACGAGGAAGACCCCACCACCGCGGACCTGCTGCACGAGTTCATTGCCAAGTTCGAGCAGTACGCCTGGATGGTGAACGCCGAGACGATGCGCGCCACCGCCAGCGTCACCACCCCCGACTCCAAGAAGTAGTTCGGGCCCTACGCCCATGCAGCGTCCGGCGCCGGGTTTCCCGGCGTCGGACGCTGGCGTTTAGCGCCGGGCGCACGGCGGCGGCCGCTAGGCCGCCGTCGGCACCCTCCGGAGCACGACGGCGGCCAGCACTGCCGCGCCGGCCATCAGTGCCAGGGCGATGGCGGCCGTGACGTGGACGCCGGAGTCGAATGCCGCCCGCGCGGCAGTCATCACGGCCTCGGCCGCGGGTCCGGGGAGGGTCTGGGCCAGCTCCGTAGCCCCGGCCAGGGTCTCGCCGGCCCGCGCGGTGGCCTCCGCCGGCGCCGTCCCCGCAGTGCCGGCCGGCAGTCGCAGGTTGTGCTGGTACGACGCCGTCAGGATGGAGCCAAGGACGGCCGTGCCGAGCAGTGAGCCAACCTCGTACCCGGTCTCGGAAATGGCGGCCGCGGCCCCGGATTTGGCTGCCGGCACGGACCCCAGGATCAGGTCGTTGGAAATGGTTTCGGCGGCTCCGACGCCCAGGCAGAGCACCAGCAGGGCCGCCAGCAGGATGCCGGGACCGGCGCTGTGGTCGCCCAGGGCCACCAGACCGTAGCCCGTGGCGCTCAGGACCAGGCCGCCGGCCACCACAAAGCCGGGCCGGACCTTGCGGACCAGGGGCACCACCAGCAGCCCGGCCACCACAGTGGCGACCAGTGCGGGGATCATGGCCATCCCGGACTCGGACGGCGACTGCCCCTCCAGCAGTTGCAGGTGCTGGGCGAGGAACAGGATAAAACCGTTGTAGGAAAACAGCGCCAGCACGTTGGCCGTAATGGCGGTGCTGAACACGGGGTTGCCGAAGAGGCTCAGATCCAGCAGGGGAGTGCCGGACTCGTCCGCTGCCAGCCGGCGCTGGCGGCGGACGAAGGCGTACCCCATCAGCAGGCCGTCGCCAAGGGCGGCGAGCGGTCCCGCTGCCATGCCCTCGGTGGCCAGGATTTTGATGCCGTAGACCGCCGGGGCCATGGCGAGCATGGACAAGGCGATGCTCGGCAGATCCACCCGGCCGGGGTTCGGGTCCCGGGATTCCGGGATCAGGGCAGGGCCGAGGACCAGCAGGGGCAGGATGATGGGCACCGCGACCAGCAGGACCGCTCCCCACCAGAGGTGTTCCACGAGCCACCCTCCGAAGATGGGCCCCAACGCGGCGCCACCGGAGAACCCCGCGGCCCAGACCGCCACGGCCAGCCGCCGGCGGTTGGGTTCGGGGAAGATGTTGCGGATCAGGGACAGCGTGGACGGCATCAGCATGGCGCCGAAGAAGCCGAGCCCCGCCCGCCCTGCGATCAGCCACTCAGCGGCGGGCGCGAAGGCTGTCACCGCGGAGACTGCCGCGAAACCGGCGCTGCCGATGAACAGCAGCCGCCGGCGGCCAATCCGGTCGCCCAGGCTACCCATCGCGACCAGCAGGCCGGCCAGGACCAGGGGGTATGTGTCGACGATCCACAGCAGTTCCACTCCGGAGGCGTCCAGGCTGCGCGCGATCGCCGGCAGCGCGAACGTGAGGGCGGTGTTATCCACGGCAACGAGCAGCACCGGAAACATCAGCAGGGCCAGGGCCAGCCAGTCGCGCCACGCCGGGCGCGGAGCGGAGGTGGTGCCGCGGGTGGTACCGGAGGTCGACGGGCGGTAGGAGACGGTCATCGAATAACTGTACCGTCTGGACGGTACAGTTAAGAAATTGGCGGTGCGCCGGGCATGATGGGAGCCATGGCCAGAAAACCCGTCGCCCGTGAAGCCGTCCTCGACGCCTTCGAGTCCCTGCTCATCACCGAGGGGGAGCGGGCCGCCACCCTCGACGCGGTAGCCAGGCTGGCCGGCGTCTCCAAGGGCGGTCTGCTGTACCATTTCCCCACCAAGGACGCCATGATCACGGTGCTGCTGGAGCGCCTGGACCGGCTCCTCGCCGACGACCTCGCCGCCATGGCCGCTGCGCCCGAAGGGGCCGCCGCGTACTTCATCAAGTCCTCGGTGTGGGCCGACACCCCACTGGACCGGGTCTTTGTGGCCGCCACCCGGCTGGCCGAAGTGGCACACGCCGAGACCCTGCAACGGATGGCAGGCGTGCAGGCGAGCTGGCTGGCCCTCCTCGCGGCGGACGTCGGCCCCGCGATGGCCAAGCCCGTTCTCTATCTGGGGGACGGGCTGTACTTCAATGCGATGCTCGCCCGGGGACCGGGCGGGGCGCCGACGGAAATGGCGGGCGACGTCGAAAGCCTGCTGGCCGCCGTCGAACGGCTGCGCGGCTGACGGGCGGGGCCGTATATGTCGCGGCTCCGGCGTCACTGGTTTGCGGACCTTGCCCCCGGCGTAGGACAATAAGTCTGTGACTATGGTCACGAGCAATTGAATATGCCTTTGATCTGCGGCGGGAGAGTTCTGCAAGTAGGTACAAGCAGGCGCCGTAGGAGCAAATCCTCCCCAGGAATCTCTCAGGCCCATGTACCGCCGCGGCAAGGCAACTCTGGAAAGTAGCACGTGCGTTATCTGACGCGACGTGCTCACCGACGGTGCAAGCGGAGCCCCGCATAGCGGCTGCGCGGAAACTCTCAGGTCCAATACAGAGCGGGGAGGAACCCGAATCAATGTGGCGTACCGTGCGCCGCCTTAGTTATGGAGTTCCTAGTGACTGTTACCTCAGCCTCCACGTCCTTCGTTGACCGGCATATTGGCGCCCGCCGCCAGGCCGACGTCGCCGCCATGCTCAAGGCAGTCGGCTACGACACCGTCAACGACCTTGTGGACACCGCCGTACCGAAGGACATCCGGCAGGATTCTGACCTGGCGCTGGGCGTAGCGCTCAGCGAAGTGGAAGTCCTCGCCGAGCTGCGCACGCTGGCCTCGAAGAACAAGACCGCCGTCCAGATGATCGGCCAGGGCTACTTCGACACCGTCACCCCGGCCGTCATCCGCCGGAACATCCTCGAGGCCCCGGCCTGGTACACCGCCTACACGCCCTACCAGCCGGAAATCTCCCAGGGCCGGCTCGAGGCGCTGCTGAACTTCCAGACCATGGTCCAGGACCTCGTGGGCCTGCCGATCGCCAACGCCTCGCTCCTGGACGAAGCCACCGCCGTTGCCGAAGCCGTCCTGATGATGCGCCGGGCCAACAAGAACAAGGCCGCCCACGACGGCAAGACCGTCCTCGACGCCGACTGCCTCCCGCAGACCATCGCGATCGTCAAGGGCCGCGCCGAGGCCCTCGGCTTCGAAGTTGAGGTCGCCGATCTGTCCAAGGGCCTGCCCAAGGGCGTTATCAACGGCGTCGTGCTGCAGCAGCCGGGCGTCTCCGGCCGCGTCTTCGACCACACCGCCGTCATTGCCGAGGCCAAGGAACGCGGCGCCCTCGTCACCGTGGCCGCGGACCTGCTGTCCCTGACCCTGATCACCCCTCCCGGCGAGCAGGGGGCCGACATCGCCGTCGGCTCCGCGCAGCGCCTCGGTGTGCCGCTGTTCTTCGGCGGCCCGCACGCGGCTTACATGGCCGTCCAGAAGGGCCTGGAGCGCTCCATGCCCGGCCGCCTGGTTGGCGTCTCCAAGGACAACGCCGGCATCCCCGCCTACCGGCTGGCGCTGCAGACCCGCGAGCAGCACATCCGCCGCGAGAAGGCCACGTCCAACATCTGCACCGCCCAGGCGCTGCTGGCCATCGTCGCGTCCTTCTACGCCGTCTACCACGGCCCCGACGGGCTCAAGGCCATCGCCGAGACCACCCACGGCCACGCCAAGACCATCGCCGCCTCGCTCCAGGCTGCCGGCCTGGACGTGCTGCACACCTCCTTCTTCGACACCGTCACCGTGTCCGTGCCGGGCAACGCCGCCGGAATCATCGCCGCCGCCGACGCCAAGGGCATCAACCTGCGCGCCATCGACGCCGACACCGTCGGTATCTCTGCTGACGAAGCCACGACGCCGGCGATCGTCGCCGACGTCGTCGCCGCCTTCGGCGCGACTGTCGTAGACAAGAATTCAGAGGATGCCGCAGGCTTCGCCCTGGACTCCGCCGTCGAACGGACCTCGGACTACCTGCAGCACCCGGTGTTCAACACCCACCGCTCCGAAACCCAGCTGCTGCGCTACATCCGGCGCCTCTCGGACCGGGACCTGGCCCTGGACCGCACCATGATCCCGCTGGGCTCATGCACCATGAAGCTGAACGCGACCGCCGAGATGGAAGCCGTCTCCTGGCCGGAGTTCGCCTCCATCCACCCGTTCGCCCCGGAGTCCCAGACCGCCGGCTGGCGCGAACTGATCGAGGACCTCGAGGCACAGCTGACCGAGATCACCGGCTACGACCAGGTCTCCATCCAGCCCAACGCCGGCTCCCAGGGCGAACTCGCCGGGCTCCTCGCGATCCGCGGCTACCACCTCTCCCGCGGCGACGCCCAGCGCACCGTCTGCCTCATCCCGGCCTCGGCGCACGGCACCAACGCCGCCTCCGCGGTCCTGGCAGGCATGAAGGTCGTAGTGGTGGCCACGGCCTCCGACGGTACGATCGACCACGCCGACCTGACCGCCAAGATCGAACAGCACCGCGACGCGCTGTCCTGCATCATGATCACCTACCCCTCCACCCACGGGGTCTACGACGCCGACGTCCGCGAAGTCTGCGACGCCATCCACGCTGCCGGCGGCCAGGTCTACATCGACGGCGCCAACCTGAACGCCCTGGTCGGCCTCGCGCAGCCGGGCCAGTTCGGCGGCGACGTCTCGCACCTGAACCTGCACAAGACCTTCTGCATCCCGCACGGCGGCGGCGGACCCGGCGTCGGCCCGGTCGCAGCCAAGGCCCACCTGGCACCGTTCATGCCGGGCAACGCCGCGGATCCCGCCAACGGCGCCGACGGCACCCCGATCTCCGCATCCCGCTACGGATCGGCCGGCGTGCTGCCGATCTCCTGGGCCTACGTGAAGCTCATGGGCGGTGCCGGCCTGACCGAGGCCACCAAGTCCGCCCTGCTCGCCGCGAACTACATCGCGACCCGGCTCAACGAGTTCTTCCCGGTGCTCTACACCGGTGAGGGCGGCCTGGTGGCGCACGAGTGCATCCTGGACCTGCGCGAACTCACGGCCAAGACCGGCGTGACCGCCGAGGACGTCGCCAAGCGCCTGATCGACTACGGTTTCCACGCCCCCACCCTGGCGTTCCCGGTGGCCGGCACCCTGATGGTGGAGCCCACCGAATCCGAGGACCTGGGCGAGATCGACCGGTTCATCACGGCCATGATCACCATCCGCAAGGAAATCGACCAGGTGGCCCACGGCGAATTCACCGTCGAGCACAGCCCGCTGCGCAACGCACCCCACACCGCCGCGGCCGCCGTGTCCACCGACTGGGACCGGGCCTACCCGCGCGAGCAGGCCGTGTTCCCGGTCCACACCCTCCGCCAGGACAAGTACTTCCCGCCGGTCGGCCGGATCGACGGCGCTGCCGGCGACCGTAACCTCATCTGCTCCTGCCCTCCCCTCGAAGCCTTCGAAGAGGACACCGCAGACCACTCCGCCACCTCCGACTCCGCCAACTAAGGACAGCCACCGATGACTGAGAACTACACGGCTCTGTACGAAGAGCACAAGAAGGCCGGCGCGTCCTTCACCGATTTCGGCGGCTGGCAGATGCCGCTGAAGTACACCTCCGAACTGGCCGAGCACCACGCCGTCCGCAACGCAGCGGGCCTGTTCGACCTCTCCCACATGGGCGAAGTCTGGGTCACCGGCCCGGACGCCGCCGCGTTCCTCGACTACGCCCTCGCCGGCAAACTCTCCGCCATGGCCGTGGGCAAGGCCAAATACTCGCTGATCTGCCAGGAAGACGGCGGCATCATCGATGACCTCATCACGTACCGCCGCGGCGACGAGAAGTTCCTCGTCGTCCCGAACGCCGGCAACGCCAAGGTGGTCGCCGCCGCGCTCGCCGAACGGGCTGCCAACTTCGACGTCACGGTAGAGGACGTCTCCGCCGAGACCTCCCTCATCGCGGTCCAGGGCCCCAAAGCCGAAGCAATCCTGCTCCGCCTGGTCCCGGCCGCCCAGCACGGGCTCGTCACGGAGCTGAAGTACTACGCCGCCGTCGAGGTCCCCTTTATGGTCGCCGGCACGAGCCAGGAGCTGCTGCTGGCCCGCACCGGGTACACCGGCGAGGACGGCTTCGAGATCTATGTCCCGAACGACGACGCCGCCGCCCTCTGGCAGGCGCTGCTCGCCATCGCCGAAGACGGCGAGTTGACACCGGCGGGGCTCGCATGCCGCGACTCGCTGCGCCTGGAGGCCGGCATGCCGCTCTACGGCAACGAGCTTTCCCGCGAGGGCAACCCTTACTCCGCTGGCCTGGGACCCGTCGTCGCGCTCTCCAAGGAAGGCGACTTCGTGGGCAAAGCAGCCCTGGCGGCATTGAAGGAAGCCGGCGCCGGGTCCACCACCGGGCGTAAGCTCGTCGGGCTCAAGGGCCTGGGCCGCCGGGCCGGCCGCGGCCACTACCCGGTCCTCAAGGACGGCGCCGTCGTCGGTGAAGTGACCTCGGGCCAGCCCTCGCCGACCCTCGGCTACCCGGTGGCCATGGCCTACGTCGACGTCGAGCTGGCCGAGCCCGGCACGGCCCTGGACGTCGACCTCCGGGGCAAGGCCGAGCCGTTCGAAGTTGTCGCACTGCCGTTCTACAAGCGCCAGAAGTAGCCCTCCGGTCCCGGAGCCGAGGCTGGCTCCGGGACCGTCCGGCCGCAGCGGTTCCCGAGTCCGGGACCGGCAGGCCCCGGTTTTCACGCGTGCTCGCTCGTCCCTCGCTTAGACGCACGCTTTCGAAAACCGCGGCCAGCCAGCCCCTCAAGGTCAGCCGCCCTTCCGTTCCAAGCGCCATTGGGGGTGCATTGGAACTCCAAGGTGCTACACGAACGGCCACTGGTTCTTTCCGGAGAACTGTTGGCCCCGAAAACGGAACTGGATAGCGGCGGGGGAGGGGATTCCGGAAGCATGCGTCTAAGCGAGGAACGAGCGAGCATGCGGAGGAATCGCCTCCCCCGCCACCCCACCCGGCCACAGCTAACGTGGCCCATGACTTTCAAACGCAAAGGAAAAAACCATGGCAAAAGTTGCCCCTGAACTGCAGTACTCCGACGAGCACGAGTGGGTTGCCCGGGACGCGGGATCGAACACCGTGTCCATCGGCATCTCCGCCGTCGCCACTGACGCCCTCGGCGACATCGTCTACGTTGACCTGCCCGAGGTTGGTTCCGCGGTGACCGCCGGCGAGACCTGCGGCGAGGTCGAGTCGACCAAGTCCGTGTCCGACCTGTACGCACCCGTCACGGGCGAAGTGCTCGAGATCAACGACGCCGTCGTCGCTGATCCCGCGCTGATGAACAGTGATCCGTACGGTGCGGGCTGGCTGTTCAAGGTAGCCGTGGAGTCCGAAGGCCCGCTGCTGTCCGCACAGGAGTACGCATCCAAGAACGGCGGCGAGCTGTGAGCGGCGCCTCCGCGATGGCCGGCACCGTAGCGTTCGAGCAGGTCGTCTCGCCGTCGCTGGACGCGGACCTGTCCGCCCTGGACCCGGAGATCGCGGCGACGATCGATGCCGAACTCACCCGCCAGCGCGACGGCCTCGAAATGATCGCCTCGGAGAACCACACCGCGGCCGCCGTTATGCAGGCGCAGGGGTCGGTGCTGACCAACAAGTACGCCGAGGGGTACCCGGGCAAGCGTTACTACGGCGGCTGCGAGCACGTCGACGTCATCGAACAGCTGGCGATCGACCGGGTCAAGGCCCTGTTCGGTGCCGAATTCGCGAACGTCCAGCCGCACTCCGGCGCGCAGGCCAACGCATCCGTGATGCACGCCCTGATCCGTCCCGGTGACACGATCATGGGCCTGAACCTGGCCCACGGCGGGCACCTGACGCACGGCATGAAGATCAACTTCTCCGGCCGGCTCTACAACGTGATCCCGTACCAGGTGCGGGAGGACGACCACCGGATCGACATGGCCGAGGTGGAGCGCCTGGCCCAGGAGCACAAGCCGCAGCTGATCGTGGCCGGCTGGTCCGCGTACGCCCGGCAGCTGGACTTCGCGGAGTTCCGCCGGATCGCCGATTCGGTGGGCGCGTACCTGATGGTGGACATGGCGCACTTTGCCGGGCTGGTCGCGGCCGGGCTGCACCCCTCGCCGGTCCCGCACGCCCACGTCACCACCTCCACCACGCACAAGACCCTCGCCGGTCCGCGCGGCGGGATCATCCTGAGCAACGACGCCGACATCGCCAAGAAGATCAACTCCGCGGTGTTCCCCGGCCAGCAGGGCGGCCCGCTTGAGCACGTCATCGCGGGCAAGGCTGTGGCGTTCAAGATCGCCGCGTCCGAGGAGTTCAAAGAACGCCAGGGACGTGTCCTCGCCGGCGCCCGGATCCTCGCCGAGCGCCTGGTCCAGCCGGACGTCACCGCCAAGGGCATCAACGTGGTGTCCGGCGGGACCGACGTGCACCTGGTCCTGGTGGACCTGCGCGACTGCGAGCTCAACGGTCAGGAGGCCGAGGACCGGCTCGCCGCGATCGACATCACGGTCAACCGCAACGCCGTGCCGTTCGATCCGCGCCCGCCGATGGTGACCTCCGGGCTGCGGATCGGCACCCCGGCCCTGGCGACCCGCGGCTTCGGCGAAGCCGCGTTCGCCGAGGTTGCGGACATCATCGCCGAGGCGCTGACGGCCGACGCCGGAGCGGACCTGAGCGGACTCCGCAGCCGGGTGGAGGCGCTCGCCGCCGCGCACCCGCTCTACCCGTCGGTTGCCAAGCTAGGCTGATATCACCCCGGGGCCGATCTTTCCGGATCGGCCCCGGGCCGCCGGCCCACCGGTGGCATTCCGCCCTCCGGGGCATCCCCTCCAAGGGCACCTCTTTTCACACCACTCCACTTTTCATCCCCAGTTAGGAAACCCGGCCATGGCTGTAGGCGTCTTTGATCTCTTCTCCATTGGGATCGGCCCGTCGAGCTCCCACACGGTGGGGCCGATGCGCGCGGCCGCGGTGTTTGCCGAAGAACTCAAGGCCTCGGGGGACCTCGATGCCGTGGCATCCCTGCGCGTGGATCTCTACGGGTCCCTGGCCGCGACCGGACACGGCCACGGAACCATGACGGCAATCCTGCTCGGACTGGAGGGCTACCACCCGGAACTGATCCTCCCCGAGGAAGTCGAGGACCGGCTCGCCGCGATCGCCGAAACCGGGACCCTGCGACTGGCCGGCACCGTTGTGCTGCCCTACGGGGTGAAGGACATGGTCCTGCGCCCCCTGACCGTCCTTCCGCGGCACACGAACGGGATGACCTTCACGGTCTCCGACGCCGACGGCACCGTCCTGCACCAGGCGACTTTCTTCTCCGTCGGCGGCGGCTTCATCGTCCGCGAAGGCGAGGAGGACGCGGCCCTGAAAGAACTCGACGCCTCCAAGAAGGAACTGCCGCTGCCGTTCCGGACCGCCGCGGAACTGCTGGCCCACTGCCAGACCACCGGACTAGGCATCAGCGACGTGATGCGCGTCAACGAGGAAGAGGCCCGGACCGCCGAGGAGATCCGCGCCGGGCTCCTGCACATCTATGCCGTGATGGAAGGCTGCGTGGAGACCTCCCTCAAACGCGAGGGGCTGCTCCCCGGCGGGCTGAACGTCCGACGTCGGGCCCCTGACTGGCACGAACGCCTCCTGAAGGAAACCCCCGGCCAGGACCCCGACTACCGCGACCCGAAATACTGGCAGGAATGGGTGAACCTCATCGCCCTGGCCGTCAACGAGGAAAACGCCTCCGGCGGGCGCGTCGTCACCGCGCCAACCAACGGGGCCGCCGGGATCATTCCCGCGGTGCTCTACTACGCCCTGCACTTCGCCCCCGGCATGGACCAGGCCACCCAGGCCGACCGCGACGAGACGATCGTGAAGTTCCTCCTGGCCGCGGGCGCCGTCGGTGTGCTCTACAAGGAACAAGCCTCGATCTCCGGTGCCGAGGTGGGCTGCCAGGGCGAAGTCGGCTCCGCGTCCTCGATGGCCGCCGCCGGCCTCGCCGAAGTCATGGGCGGAACGCCGGCCCAGGTCGAGAACGCCGCGGAAATCGCGATGGAACATAACCTCGGCCTGACCTGCGACCCGATCGGCGGCCTCGTCCAGATCCCCTGCATCGAACGCAACGCCATTGCCGCGGCCAAAGCCATCAACGCCGCCAAAATGGCCCTCTGGGGCGACGGCACCCACCGTGTGTCCCTCGACGAAGTCATCATCACCATGCGCGAAACCGGCAAGGATATGTCCTCCAAATACAAGGAAACCGCGATGGGCGGCCTCGCCGTCAACGTCGTCGAATGCTGATTCCCTAGTTGTGCAGAGCCGGCCTAGTTGTGCAGCGCCGCCCACAGATTCAGCGATGAGGCGAACACCACCCAGGAGAGGTACGGCAGCAGCAACAGCCCTGCCGTGCGGCTGATCGGGCCGAAACGCAGCACCGTGATGGCCACCATCACCGCCAGCGCCGCGATGATGCCGAAGCTGACCCAGAGGGCGGGTGTGCCCAAGGCCGGATACAGGCCGAAGAACACCGGCGTCCACAGCAGGTTCAGCACGAGTTGCACGGCGTAGACCCCGAGCGCGGCCCTGCCGGCCCGGGCCCGTGTGCGCCAGACCAGCCAGGCGGCCACGGCCATGGCGATGTAGAGGATGGTCCAGACGGGGCCAAAAAGCCAGTTCGGCGGGGACCACGGCGCCTTGTCCGCGTCCGCGTACCAGCCGTTGACGTTGCCGGCCGTGGCCAGCCCGCCGAGCGCTGCGACGAGGGCCGACGCGCCCAGGAACAGTAGCAAGGCCAGCCACTGGGCACCGGGGCGCGCGTCCTGCACCGTGCCTTCGGTGGCGTGCGGGCCGACGGCGGGCGGTTCAGGGTGCGCGTACATACCTCCAGCCTAAACCGGACCGTGCCGCCCGACGGCGCCGCCGACAGCGTCGCGGGACCGGGACGGTGCCCGCCTCCCGATAGACTTGAATCTGCATGCCAGCCATGCCGCCGAAGCTCGTTCCGCGAAGATTGGATACCGCACCCTTGCGTGAATTCACTGCCCGCTTTGCCTCCGCCGAAGAGGTCGCCAACTGGGACGCACACGTCACCGCGAACCCCAACGGCGGGAATCTGCTTCAATCCGAAGCCTTCGCCGAGGTCAAACAGCACTTCGGCTGGAAACCGCTTCACCTGGTCTATGAGACGGCGGACTACACCAGCTACAACCTTGTCCTCGAGAAGTCCTTTCCGGTCCTCGGCAAACTCTGGTACCTGATCAAGGGCCCGGATGTGGCCTCGGTGGAGGACATCCCGGGCATCGCGGCGGCCAACGCCGAGTTCGTCAAGCGTGCCCGGCTCGGAGTTTTTGCCATCAAGATCGAGCCGGACATCGTCCTCTCCGACGACGCCCGCCGGGTCATCGAGGGCGCGGGGCTGGTCAAGACCCACAACCTGCAGCCCAACGACTCCACGGCGCTGCTGGACATCGAACCGCAGGAAAACCAGCTGCTCCGCAACCTGCACTCCCGCGGCCGCAACGCCGTCCGCCGGGCCATCCGCGAGGGCGTCGAGGTCCACAACGTCGAGCCCAGGGAGGAGAACTTCCAGGCCATGTACGCGCTGATGACCAACACGGTCGAGGCCAAGTCCCAGGTCCGCGTCCGGGAGTACGACTACTACCGGCAGTTCTGGACCAACTTCCTGGCCCGCGGCCAGGGCCGCCTGCTCTTCGTCTACGAAAACGGTGTCCCCTCCGTGGGCGCCTTTGTGATCAACTACGGCCGCAAGGGCACTTACAAGGACGGCGGGTCCCTGCAGAAAAGGAGCCAGTACGGCGACTCGCACCTGGTCCAGTGGACGGCCATCAACCAGCTCAAGGAACTAGGCTGCACGGAATATGACTTCTGCGGCACACCGCCCAGCGACAAGCTGAAGGACACCTCCAACCCCTTCCACGGCCTGGGCCTGTTCAAGACCAGCTTCAGCAAGACCGTCACCGATTTCGTCGGCTGCTACGACCAGGTGCTGAGCCCGCTGAAATACAAGGCGTGGATGGCGGCGGGGGAGCGCGTCGCCCGCCAGTTGTACACCCGGCGCACGGGCCAGCAGTTCTACTAGACCGCCCCAGGGTGAAGTGAGGAGGCCGGAATGACAAAAACCCCCGACGGCCGCCGCGGGCCGCAGACCGACGGCCTGCCCAAGACCGAGCCGATGTCGCCCCTGCAGGTGCGGCAAAACGCCGCGGCCAAACGTATGCTCCGCCGGCTGGTCCAGGGTGAAAACCCGCCCACCGCGCCGCTGAGTATCGTGGACCGGCTCGCCGGCAGCCCGTACGCCAACCCGATGATCCAGGTGGGCGGCGTCGATGCCTCCGCCCGGAAAACCATTGACTTCGCCCTCAAGCTCGCCGAATCCATGTTCCGTTACGGTGCCGGCGCCCTGGAAGTGGAGACCAGCATCATCGCCATCACCGCGGCGCTGGGGCTGAAGAACATCGAGGTGGACATCACCAACCAGTCGGTGGCCATCAACTACGCCCCGAAGGACCAGACCCCCATCACCCTGCTGCGGGTGGTGCGCTCGTGGACCAACAACTACGCCGGCCTGGCCGAAGTCCACCAGCTGGTCACGGACATCGTGGCCGGGGGTGTGGGACGCGAGGAGGCCGTGCGCCGGCTCGAAGAGATCACCCACAGCTCGAAACCCTTCCCGCGCTGGATGGTCACCGTGGCGTTCGGCGTGTTCTCCGCCGTCTTTGTGGGTGTGCTCGGAGGCGGGCTCGCTGCCTCGGCCGTCGCCTTCCTCTCCAACCTCCTGGTCAGCCTGCTCGCCCGGCAACTGGGCCGGTGGCGCACCCCGGACTTCTTCGTTACGGCGGCGTGTTCCTTTGTCGTCACGCTCGTCGCGCTGCTGCTGTGGCGGTTCGGCAGCCCCGTCGGGATCCAGATCGCCCCCGCCATCGTGGTGGTCGGCGGGATCCTGCTGCTGCTCCCCACGGGCCGGCTCGTCTCATCGGTGCAGGATGCGATCAACGGCTTCCCCGTCACGGCGGCCGGCCGGTTCCTCTCCACCATGCTCACGTTCGGCGCCCTGGTCTCCGGCATCGCGGTGGGCTTTGTGGTAGGTGCCATGACCGGGATGCGGTCCATCGACGTCACCGAAACATTCCCGTCGAGGTATCCGTTATGGGTGCTGGTCCTTCTGGTGGCGATCGCCGTCGTCGCTATCGGCGTCACCGAACAGACGTCCCTGAAGCTGCTGCTGCCGACGGCCGCGGTCGGTGTCATCGGCCACCTGGCCCTCATCGGCGGCACGGCTGCCGGCATCGGCCCCCGGTTCTCCCCGGCCCTGGCGGCTGTGGTGATCGGGCTCCTCGCCCGGGTGGTGGCGCTCCGGATGGGTGCCCCGCAGCTGGTGGTAGCCGTTCCGGCGGCCCTTATCCTGCTGCCCGGACTGACTATATTCCGGTCCATGTATGTACTGACGATCGAGGAATCGGCCATCCTGACCGGTGCCGTGGGGATGCTGAACGCCGGGGCCATCGTCCTGGGCGTCGCGGCCGGCATTGTGCTCGGCGACACGCTGGCCCGGCCCCTGACCCGGAGCCTGGCCAGCAACGAGCGGCGCCGGGCCCGGCGCCGCTAGGCGGGGGCCGGGGCTAGATCTTGCCGATCGGCAGTTTCTTCTCGGCCTGGAAGTCGTCTTCCACCCGCCCGCTGGCCCAGTAGCCGGAGAGCGAGACCTGCCCGCGTTCCAGGCCGCGTTCTGTGAAGAACACCTCGCGCAGCCCCTTCATGGAGCCGCGCTCCCCGTGGGCGAACACGTGGACGCGGCCTTCCGGCCACCGGGCGCCGCGCACGGCCTCCACCAGCACGCTGCTGTTCCCGGCCGGAACGCCGCGGCGCCTGAGCCAGTGGAGCTCCACGCCGGCGGGCGCCTCGAGAGTGAGGACGTCGGCGTCGTCGTCCACCTCGAGGAAGGCCAGGCCGCGGGCATCGCGCGGAAGGGACTCGATGGCCGCGCTGATCGCGGGCAACGCCGACTCGTCGCCGGCGAAGAGGTGCCAGTCGGCCGTCGGATCGGGGTTGTATCCGCCGCCGGGACCGGTGAAGACAAGCTCATCCCCGGGCCGGGCCGACGCGGCCCAGGGGCCCGCGAGCCCTTCGTCGCCGTGGACCACAAAGTCGATGGCGAGCTCGGCGGCCGCGGTGTCCACCCAGCGGACCGTGTACGTCCGGGTGTACGGCCACTGCTCGCGGGGATGGGATTCCCGGACCGCCCAGAGATCCAGCGGCTGCGGGTAGGAGACCCCGGGCTGCGGGAACGCAATTTTCACATACCGGTCCACGTACCCGTTGTTGACGTAGCCGGCGAAACCGGGACCGCCGGCCACGATCCGGACCATGTGCGGGGAGAGCTGCTCGCGGCGCAGGACGGTGAGGTTGGTCTGGGGCCGGGAGTTCCGGTTGGCGGTCGTGGCGGCGGGGACGCTGGTCATGCAGCTAAGCCTAGCCACAAACCTTTCAAGGCAGCGGCGGGAGCTCCCAGTCCACGGCGCCGCCACCCTGGCCCGCGAGCAGCTCATTGGCACGGCTGAACGGCCGGGAACCGAAGAACCCGCGCGAGGCCGACAGCGGGCTCGGGTGGGCGCTGGCGATCACCGCGGCGGACCCCAGCAGCGGCCGCACCCCTTCGGCGTCCTTGCCCCAGAGGATCGCCACCAGGGGAACCGGGCCGCCGTCGGTACCGGTCCGGTCCACCAAGGCGCGGATGGCGGCGGTCGTGACCGCCTCCCAGCCCTTGTTGCGGTGCGATCCCGCCGCTCCGGCCCGCACGCTCAGCACCCTGTTCAGCAGCAGCACACCTTGGTCGGACCAGCGGCCGAGGTCGCCGTGGACCCGCGGCGGCAGCCCCAGGTCGGCGTCGAGCTCTTTGTAGATGTTGGCCAGGCTGCGCGGGACGGGCCGGGTGGCGCCGTCCACGGCGAACGACAATCCAACAGCGTGCCCGGGCGTCGGATAGGGATCCTGGCCGACGATCAGCACCCGCACCCCTGCCAGCGGCTGCCGGAAGGCCCGCAGGACGTTCGACGGCGCCGGCAGCACCTCATGGCCGCTTGCGGCCTCGGTGGCAAGGAAATCCAGGACAGACCGGAGCTCCGGCTCGACGGGGCGCAGCGCCTCGGCCCAGTCCGTCGCCATCAGGCCGGCCAGCGGCAGGCCGGCGAGGGCGGCAAAGTCCGCGGCCTGGCCGCCTGCGGGCTCAACGTCGAAAAGGGTGTCGGGAGGAAACGAATCAGGCACCACCCCATTCTTGCAGGGCGGCCGAAGGCGCCGTTGGGACCCTCCCGCCCGTTGAATGACAAGCCTGTTATTCGGCCGTAACATAGGGGGAGTGCCGTCCCCAAAGACGCCAACCCCAATGACCCCCCGTCCCCGACGAACTAGGAGTGCGCAGTGGCCGAAGCAGCACGCGAGTACCTGCCGGCGGAGGACGTCGACGCGGTGCGGACGGCGGTCTCCGAAGACTCGCCCCTGAGCAGCCGGGACCAGCAAATGCTGGCGCTGGAGCGGCAGTGGTGGAAGTATGCCGGGGCCAAGGAACAGGCCGTCCGTGAACTCTTCGATCTCTCGGCCACGCACTACTATCAGATCCTCAACGCCCTGATCGACACCGAAGCGGCCTTGGCCCACGATCCGATGCTGGTCAAGAGATTGCGTAGACTACGTACGTCACGACAACGTGCCCGCACGGCACGCCGTTTAGGCTCAGACGCGTAAAAACCGCGTAAGGCCGGGCCGGAAGCGCGGAAAGCCGCGCGGTTTCCGGCGTCGGGCCGTCAGCCAGAAATCAGCAAGGACGTCGTTTTACCATGACCAAATACGCTCGGGACGAATTTGACCGGATCCCGGAGGCATCCGCCCGGCAGGGTGTCCACCGTACAGTCGCCACCCCTTCCACCCGCCGCCTGATTCCGATCCTGGCCGTCGGGGTGGCCGCCTTGGCCATCGGCCTTGTCGCTTTCCTCCTGCTGCCCAAGCTGGGCTTCGGACCCGGCACGGGCTCGCTGTCCGCTGACCAGGCCGGCAGCAACGCTGCGGCATCGCAGGCACCCAGCGCCGCGGCCAAGCCGTCGGCCAGCAGCAAACCGACCGCAACGCCCTCGCCGGCGTCCTCCACGCCGGCTGCGTCGGCCACTCCGAGCGCCGCCGTGGACAAGACGCAACCGGTGACCATCTACAACGGCACCGCGACAGCCGGACTCGCCGGCAGGGTCGCCTCCACCGTCACCGCGGCCGGATGGACGCCCGGCCAGGTGGGCAACTGGAGCGGAGCGCCCCAGCAGACCTCCGTGGTGTTCTACAACGGTGCGGCCCAGAAGGCCAGCGCCGAGGAGCTGGGCTCCCTCCTGGGAATTAGCACGCTGGTGAACTCCGCCGATTTCCAGCTCCCGCTGGTTGTGGTCCTGGGGCCCGGCTTCAAGTAGGGCCGCCGGCGTTCTGTTTCGGTTACGCCTGAATAACTATTCGCACGGCACCCGGGCACCGGCCCGGGACCGGGTGGGAGGCTGTGGGTAGAGTGTCTGCGGGCTTCGTTTCACGGACTGCGGCACACACTGGGGTGGGCCGCAAGCAAGCTAGCTGAAAGTGTGGAGAACATGGCATTGGGGACCGTCAAGTGGTTTAACGCGGAAAAGGGCTACGGCTTCATCACCGTGGACAGCTCCGGAGCGGACGTGTTCGTGCACTGGTCGGCGATTGCCGGCGAGGGCTACCGCGCGCTCGACGAGGGCCAGCGGGTGGAACTTGAAGTCGGTGAGGGCGAGAAGGGCCCGCAGGCCGAAAGCGTCCGGCCCGCCTAGTGGAGTTCCCCTCGACCGCGTCCGCTGCCCGCCCCCGTGACCCCGCCGCGAAGCTCAAGCGCTTTAGCCGGGTGGCCGCCGTTGGCCTGGCCACGGCTGTCGCCCTGGCCTCCTGCGCCGGCCCCGGCAGCAATGCACGGGTGGAGGCAGTTGAAGCGGGCGGGGACGGCACACTGCGGATCGGCCTGATCCTGGACAACACCGGCCCCCAGGACTTCCTCAACGCCCCCCAGCTGGCCGCGGCCAAGCTGGCCGTCAAGGAGATCAACGCGGCCGGAGGACACAAGGGACGCCCGGTGGAACTGCTCCCGGCATCGGTCGGCACAGACACCGCCGCCCAGGCCAAGACTCTCGTGGCGGCCAAGGCCGACGTCGTCATCGGCCCCACTGACTCCAGCAGGGCGGCGGCCGCCATCGATGTCCTGGCACACGCCAAGGTGGCCATGATTTCCCCGGCGAACACCGCGCCCGGGCTGAGCAAATACAAGAGCGACGGCTACTACTTCCGTACCGCCGCCGCTGACATTGCGCAGGCATCGGTGCTGGTCAAGCTCGCCAAGGACGGGGGCGCCAAGACCATCGCCGTGGTGCACGAGGAAGGCGACTACGGCAAAGAGGTGTCCGTGGCCGTCGCGGCCGCGGCGAAAGGCGCCGGCCTCGGCACCTCGGTCGACGCGGAGTTCACCGCCGGCCATGCCCAGCAGGCGGCCGCGGCTGCCAAGGCGGCCGCCCCGGACGCCGTCGTCCTGGTGGCCCGTGGCGGCGCGCAGGGCGCCATCGCCGAACTGAACAACGCCGGCCTGGCCGGCAAGAAACTCATCCTCAGCGACGGCGCAGTCAACCAATACGGTGACGCCCTCGGCGCCAGGGCACTGGACGGCGCCCGCGGGATCCTCCCCGGCACGTTCCCCTCCGCGCACTTCCAGGCCGCGCTGGTGGCCGTGGACCCCGGCCTGAAGGACATGGCCTTCGCGGCCGAGACCTACGACGCCGTCAACCTCGCGGCCCTCGCCGCAGCCGCTGCCGAAGATGACGCCGGTGCCTCGATCGCCGCCAAACTGGTGAGCGTCTCCGGCGGGACAGCGCCGGACGCCGGCAACTCCGGCGCGGCGACGGCCTGCGCGTCCTACCAGGACTGCATCACCGCCCTCCACGCCGGCAAACAACCTGACTACGACGGCGCCTCCGGGCCGATCAACTTCGACAGCAACGGCGACGTTACGGCCGCGGCCTACATGGTTTACACCTACGGGGCGGACAACAAGGCCGCGATGACCGGCAGCGAAACGGCCCGCAGCACCGGCTCCTGATCGCTCGTAGCGAAGAGCGCCGCCCGACGGCGGACTTCCACGCCCCCACTGCTTGCACTCTCCCCGGGGGAGTGCTAATTATTGAGTTAGCACTCCCGCGTATGGACTGCTAACCCGACGCCCGGTTCCGCCGGTCGCGGCGTGGTGGCGGGCTGACCGGGAGCGAGAGAAATACCTGGCTGGGGTGAGATCCCCGGCCCGGCGGCGTACAGAGGCTGCCGGGCAGGAATCGTCCGTCGCGGGCACCGCAGCTGAAGGTCCATTCTTAACGACTGTCCCGAAAGGACTACTGCCGTTATGGCCAAGATCATTGCATTTGATGAAGAGGCACGCCGCGGTCTTGAGCGGGGCCTGAACATCCTCGCCGACGCCGTCAAGGTCACCCTCGGCCCGCGTGGACGCAACGTCGTCCTCGAAAAGAAGTGGGGCGCCCCCACGATCACCAACGATGGTGTTTCCATCGCCAAGGAGATCGAACTGGACGACCCCTACGAGAAGATCGGCGCCGAGCTGGTCAAGGAAGTYGCCAAGAAGACYGACGACGTCGCCGGTGACGGTACCACCACGGCCACCGTGCTCGCCCAGGCGCTCGTCAAGGAAGGCCTGCGCAACGTCGCGGCCGGCGCTGACCCGCTGTCCCTCAAGCGCGGCATCGAGAAGGCCGTCGAGGCCGTCACCACCGAACTCCTGGCCTCCGCCAAGGAAATCGAAACCAAGGAAGAGATCGCCGCCACCGCGTCCATCTCCGCCGGTGACAACGAAATCGGTGCACTCATTGCCGAAGCCCTGGACAAGGTCGGCAAGGAAGGCGTCATCACCGTCGAGGAGTCGAACACCTTCGGCCTCGAGCTCGAGCTCACCGAGGGCATGCGCTTCGACAAGGGCTACATTTCCGCGTACTTCGTCACTGACGCCGAGCGCCAGGAAACGGTCCTTGAAGACCCGTACATCCTGATCGTCAACTCCAAGATCTCCAACGTCAAGGAATTGGTTGCTGTCCTCGAAAAGGTCATGCAGTCCAACAAGCCGCTGCTGATCATCGCCGAGGACATCGAGGGCGAGGCCCTGGCCACGCTGATCGTCAACAAGATCCGCGGCACCTTCAAGTCCGTCGCCGTCAAGGCACCGGGCTTCGGCGACCGCCGCAAGGCGCAGCTGGCCGACATCGCCATCCTCACCGGCGGCCAGGTCATCTCCGAGGAAGTCGGCCTCAAGCTTGAGACCGCCGGACTCGAACTGCTGGGCAAGGCCCGCAAGGTTGTTGTCACCAAGGACGAGACCACCATCGTCGAAGGTGCCGGCGACGCCGACCAGATCGCAGGCCGCGTCTCCCAGATCCGTGCCGAGATCGAAAACTCCGACTCCGACTACGACCGCGAGAAGCTGCAGGAGCGCCTGGCCAAGCTGGCCGGCGGCGTTGCAGTCATCAAGGCCGGTGCCGCAACCGAAGTTGAGCTCAAGGAACGCAAGCACCGCATTGAGGACGCTGTCCGCAACGCCAAGGCTGCCGTGGAAGAGGGCATCGTCGCCGGCGGCGGCGTGGCCCTGATCCAGGCCGGCGCCAAGGCGTTCGCCAACCTGCAGCTCGAAGGTGACGAGGCAACCGGCGCGAACATCGTCCGCGTAGCCATCGACGCCCCGCTGAAGCAGATCGCCTTCAACGCCGGCCTCGAGCCCGGTGTTGTGGTCGACAAGGTCCGCGGCCTGCCCGCCGGTCACGGCCTGAACGCTGCCACCGGCGAATACGTCGACCTGCTGGCTGCCGGCATCAACGACCCGGTCAAGGTGACCCGCTCTGCCCTGCAGAACGCGGCCTCCATCGCCGGTCTGTTCCTCACCACCGAGGCCGTTGTGGCCGACAAGCCCGAGAAGGCCGGCGCCCCGATGGGCGGCGGCGACGACATGGGCGGCATGGGCGGCATGGGCGGTTTCTAACCACCCGGCCCTCAGGCCCTGAACGCCTGGCCTGGCAGGTTCCTGTCAGCGACGGCACGTTCGACGACGGCGGTCCCACTACTGGTGGGGCCGCCGTCGGCGTTAACAGCGGGCATCGGCGGCCCGGCCGGGCGGGGTGACGGCTTCCGTCTGGCAGGATGGTGCAGTGACGATTACAGCAGCGGCCGACGGTTCGGCCCTAGGAAATCCCGGCCCGGCCGGCTGGGCCTGGTATGTAGACGATGACTGCTGGCGTGCCGGCGGCTGGCCGCACGGGACCAACAACCAGGGTGAGCTGATGGCTGTCCTGGACCTGTTCCGGGCCACGGCACATGTCCCCGACGAGCACCTGCACATCCTGTGCGACAGCCAGTATGTGATCAACTCGGTCACCAAGTGGATGCCGGGCTGGAAGCGCAAGGGCTGGCGGAAGTCCGACGGCAAACCCGTGCTCAACGTCGAGCTGCTCAAGGAGATCGACCAGGCGCTCACCGGGCGCAAGTACACGTTCGAATGGGTCCGCGGGCACGCCGGCCACGAGCTCAACGAGGCGGCGGACGACCGTGCCCGGGCCGCAGCCACCGCCCACCAGCAGGGCGTGGCCGTGCGGCAGGGGCCCGGCTACGTCCGGGCCGGAGACAGCAGCGCAGCGGCCGCGGGCGAGGCCCCCCGGGTTCCGCAGCCGGTCGCCGCGGCCACACCTGCCGGCGCCGCCACACCCGCCGCCGGGTCCCGGGCCCCGATTGCAGAGCCCGCCCTTTTCGGTGAGTCCACCCTCTTCGCGGAACCCGACCTGTTCAGCGAGCTGGAAGAGGAATCCCGCGCCGCCGCGGCCGCCCCGGACCAGAGCCCGGAAGCACACGTCGAGGCGCTGGAGCGTGAACTGCTCCGCCCCGAAACCAGGGCCGACCTGGGCCGCACCGGAGTGCTGCTGCACCCGGACTTCACCGAGATCGGCAGCTCCGGACGGCTCTGGACCCGCGACGAAATGATGATGGCCCTTGAGGACGACCCCGGCATGGCCACCGACCTCGAACTACTGGCCGCCGACCGCCTAGGCGAGGACGCCGTGCTCCTGACCTACCGCAGCCACACCCGCACCGGGACGGCACTGCGTAGCTCGCTGTGGGTCCGTGACGGCGCCCAGTGGCGCCTCCGGTTCCATCAGGGCACCAGGGAGGCCTAGCGGCCCGCCTAAGGCCCGTTCCGCGGCCCGCAGAGTGGCAGCAGCGTGGCGGCGGGCCCGTGGGCTAGCCGCAGCGGCCCTGGCCTTTCGCGGGCTAGCTGAAGCGCTGGGCGTTGTTCAGCTCAGCCTGGGCGTAGCTGGCAGCGGCGGAGTTGAGCGCCAGGTTGATGGACGCCAGCGAGGCCTCCACCTTCCCCTGCGTCAGGGTCCACTCCGCCACCAGGGCCTGGAAGTTCGTGGCGGCTGATCCGCGCCAGCTGGCCTGGAGCTCGTCCAGGCCGTGCCGCATCGCCTGGACGTCGGCGCTGATTCTTTCGACCGTGGCCTGGACGTTGGCGGACTTGAGCTGGAGCAGTTCGGTGTCGACGGAGATGATGCTCACGGGAGGGCCTTTCGGGACGGGTGCGAATGCCCGGTATTTCCGGGTACTTTCAGCCTAGGCAGCCCGGCAGGGCCGTCCGTGCGGCCGTCTGCCCTATGTGGAAAAGCCCGTTGCAGGGACCCTTAGACCACCCTTAGACCGCCGTCGTATCCGCGGTGCCGGTCACGGCGTCGATGCCAGCCGTCCCGGCCTCGGCCGCCTCCGCCTCCCGGGTGTCCCCGCGCGGGGCGTCCGGGTCCGCCAGGAACGGGAGGCTGACCACCAGGGTGGCGCCGCCGCCGTCGGTCTGCTGGACGCGGACCGTGCCCGAATGCGAGCCGACGATGGCGGCCACAATGGCCAGCCCGAGACCGCTGCCGCCGGTTTCCCGGGTGCGGGAGGTATCCGCCCGGTAGAAGCGTTCGAAGATCCGTGCCGCCTCTTCGTCGGGGACACCGGGCCCGTGGTCCCGGACTTCAATGATGGAGTGGCGGGTTCCGTCGGCGTCGGCCTTGACACCTACGGCCAGCTCGAGCGGGGTGCCGTCCGGGGTGTACCGCAGGGCGTTGCCCACCAGGTTGCCCACCACCTGGCGCAGCTTCGCCTCGTCGCCCAGTACGGGGGCCGGGGCGCCGGTGCCGCCGTCGAGCCCGCGCAGGGAGATGACGCGGTTCCGGTCGCTGGCCTGGGTGTCCACCACGGCGTCGTGGGCGATCAGGAGCAGGTCCACGGGCTTTTGCTGGAGCGGACGCTGCTCGTCGATGCGGGCCAGCAGCAGCAGATCCTCCACCATGGTGCCCATCCGGATGGCTTCGCTCTCGATCCGCCCCATGGCGGTACCTACGTCCTCGGGCGTGGCCAGGGCGCCGTGCCGGTAGAGCTCGGAGAACCCGCGGATCGTGACCAGCGGGGTGCGCAACTCGTGGCTGGCGTCGGCGGCGAAGCGGCGCATCCGTTCCTCCGAGGCCATCCGGGCGGCGAAGGCGGTTTCGATGTGCGCCAGCATGGCGTTGAGAGACCTGCTCAGGCGGCCCACCTCGGTGTCCGGGTTGCCGACCTCCACGCGGCGGGAGAGGTCGCCGGCGGCGATGGCCGCAGCGGTTTTCTCCACCCGGGCCAGCGGCCGGAAGGAGCGGGTGACGGTCCACGTGGCGATGAAGAAGGCCAGCACCAGTGTCAGCAGCCCCACCCCGACAACCACCAGGATGGCATGCTCCATCACGGAATCCACCGGGTAGAGCGGCAGCCCGATCACCACGACGGCGGAATGCTGGTTGCCGTCCAGGACGATGACGGCCACCACCCGCCAGTTGCGTCCGTCGGTGCCGCGGACCTGGAACGGGGCCTCGCCGCGCTCGTGGGCGTCCTGCGGCGTGATGCTATCGATGGAGGGGTGCGAGCCCTTGCTGCCGCCCAGGACGTAGCCGGGCTGGCCGGGGCTGAAGAGCATCAGCGAATAGTCGGTGGGAACGTTCGGGTTCTGGTCCTGCAACTGGCTGAACGACTGCTGCTGGCGGGCCGTGTCCACGGCGGCCTTGAGCTTGTCATCGACCTGGCCCTGGAGGTAGCTGTGGAGCAGGGCGAGCGTGCCGGCGCCCGTGGCGGTCAGGGCCACAAGCATCAGCGCCATCATGATCGCAACCAGCTGCGACCGCAGCGACGCCGCCTTCCACCGGTGCAGCAAGGTCAGCGCTTCTCGGCCGTCCGGAGCACGTAACCCACGCCCCGCTTGGTCTGGATCAGGGCCGGAGCCGCAGGGTCGATGTCCACCTTGCGCCGGAGGTAGGAGATGTAGGACTCCACGATCGAGGCGTCCCCGTTGAAGTCGTACTCCCAGACGTGGTCCAGGATCTGGGCCTTGGAGAGGACGCGGTTCGGGTTGAGCATCAGGTACCGGAGCAGCTTGAACTCGGTGGGGGAGAGTTCGATGACCGTCCCGCCGCGGCGCACCTCGTGAGCGTCGTCGTCGAGCTCCAGGTCATCGACGCGGATGACGGCGTCGTCGTCCTGCAACGGCTGCGTGCGGCGCAGGACCGCGCGGATGCGCGCCACCACCTCATCGAGGCTGAACGGCTTCGTGACGTAGTCGTCGCCGCCGACGGTGAGGCCGGTGACCTTGTCCTCGGTGTCGTCCTTCGCAGTCAGGAACAGCACGGGGAAATGCTTGCCCGCGGCGCGCAGTCTGCGGGTCACGGTGAATCCGTCCATGTCGGGCAGCATCACGTCGAGGACGGCGAGGTCCGGGGCGTGCAGCTCCGCCGCGGCAAGGGCGTCGCGGCCGGTGCCGGCGGAGACCACTTCGAACCCGGCGAAGCGCAGCGAGGTAGACAGCAGCTCCCGGATGTTGGGTTCATCGTCGACGACGAGCAGCTTGGCTTCGGGACCGTTCTTTTTCATGATTCCCATGATGCTCCCAGACTCTGTGAGTTTTCTGAAAGCCGGATGTGTGTTGAATGGGCGTCTGCTAGCCGCCGGCGCCGACGTCCTTGGCGTCCATGATCCGGTAGGCGTAGCCCTGCTCGGCCAGGAACCGCTGGCGCTTCGCGGCGAAGTCCTGGTCCAGGGTGTCCCGGGCCACGAGGGAGTAGAAACGGGCGGCCCGGCCGTCCTGTTTGGGCCGCAGCAGCCGCCCGAGCCGCTGCGCTTCCTCCTGCCGCGAGCCGAACGAACCGGAGACCTGTATCGCGACGGACGCCTCCGGCAGGTCGATGGAAAAGTTGGCCACCTTCGAGACCACGAGGGTCTGGACCTCGCCGGCGCGGAAGGCGTCGAAGAGCCGCTGGCGTTCCTTGACCGAAGTGTCGCCCTTGATCACGGGCGCTTTCAGGCGCTCGCCGATCTCGTCCAGCTGGTCGATATATTGCCCGATGACCAGCAACTGCTCGCCCGCGTGTTCGGCCACGAGCCGCTCCACGATGCCGGTTTTAGTCTCGGACGTGGCGCACAGCCGGTACTTGTCCGCGTCCTCGGCCATGGCATAGGCCACCCGTTCGTCCCGGGGAAGGTCAACCCGGACTTCGACGCAGTCCGCGGGGGCGATGTATCCCTGCGCCTCGATGTCCTTCCACGGGGCGTCATAGCGTTTGGGGCCGATGAGGCTGAAGACCTCGCCCTCGCGGCCGTCCTCGCGGACCAGGGTGGCGGTCAGGCCCAGCCGGCGGCGGGCCTGCAGGTCGGCGGTCATCCGGAAGATCGGGGCCGGCAACAGGTGCACCTCGTCGTAGATGATCAGGCCCCAGTCGTTGCCGTCCACCAGTTCCAGGTGCGGGTACAGGCCGCCGCGCTTGGTGGTGAGGACCTGGTAGGTGGCGATCGTGACCGGCCGGACTTCCTTGACGGAACCGGAGTATTCGCCGATTTCCTCTTCGGTGAGGGAGGTCCGCTTGAGCAGCTCGTCTTTCCACTGCCGGGCCGAAACTGTGTTGGTGACCAGGATCAGCGTGGTGGTGGAACTGGTGGCCATCGCCGCGGCCCCCACCAGGGTTTTGCCGGCGCCGCAGGGCAGCACCACCACGCCGCTGCCGCCGGCCCAGAAGTTTTCGGTGGCCAGCTGCTGGTAGGGGCGGAGCTTCCAGCCGGTCTCGTTGAGCATGATGGGGTGCGGTGTGCCGTCGACGTAGCCGGCGAAGTCTTCCGCGGGCCAGCCGATCTTCAGCAGCAACTGTTTGAGCTGCCCGCGCTGGGAGGAGTGCACCACCACGGTTTCCCCGTCGATCCGGGGCCCCAGCAGCGGAGCGATCTTCTTGGCGCGGCTGACCTCCTCGAGGACCGGGTAGTCCGAGGTACGCATCACCAGGCCGTGCTGCGGGTCCCTCTCCAGCCGCAGCCGGCCGTACCGGGACATGGTCTCTTCAACGTCGATCAGCAGGGAGTGCGGTACCGGGAACCGGGAGTACTTGAGCAGCGTGTCGAGGACCTGTTCGGCGTCGAGCCCGGCGGCACGGGCGTTCCAGAGCCCCAGCGGGGTCAGGCGGTAGCTGTGGACGTGTTCCGGGGCGCGCTCCAGCTCGGCGAACGCCGCGATGGCGTGGCGCGCCTCGGTGGCCTGCTGGTGGTCCACTTCCAGCAGGATGGTTTTATCACTCTGGACAATCAGCGGTCCGTCATTCACTGCAGCAGTTCCTCTGTGGCTTCAACATCGATGATCCGGTGCAGGGACAGGACGCGTTCGGTTTCCTTCGCCGGATCGAACACACGCACCCGCCCGCCATTCACAGCTACCGGAACAACCGTTTCGCGGGTGGCATTCCCCAGGCTGTCCACCACGTTCATCACCACCCGCTGCTTGAGCCGGATAGCCTTCTGCAGCGTCTCCAGGCCCAGCTGGGTGGCGGTTTCGCCGCCCGTCGACCCGGCCCCGGAGCCGCCGGGCGCGGCGGCAGCGGGGAGGGAGACCCCGTTGCGCAGGACGGCGAGCTGGGCGTCGACGTCGGCGTCGGCGGGTGCGGTGCGCGGGGCCGTGTAGACCGGCCGGGTGCCGCCCGGAAGCGCGGTGCTGCGCCCCAGCCTGACGGCGCCCGAACCGTTGTCATCCACCGCGGGGGACAGGCCCAGGCCGCGCAGCAGCTGCGCGGCCTCCCGCGGCGCGGTGTGCGAAATCAGGACGGTGGGTGCGATCCGGACCAGTCCCAGCCCGGACGCTGCCGGAGTGTTCAGCAGCTCCAGCAGGGCCGTTTCGTCCTCGCTCTGGATGAAACTGGACGCCGGGCCCACCCGGAGGCGGGCGTGGCGTGCGGAGGTGTCTTCGATGAGGTACTGCAGCGGCTGCGGCACGGCCGTGGCGGAGTGTTCGCGCAGGAAGTCCAGCAGGCCGGCGGCGTCCTTGCCGGCGTCGAGGGCACGCCGGACGGACGCCACAGAGAAACGGTAGATAGTCGCGGGACCCTGGCCCTCCGCGTCAGCCATGGTCAGCAGCTTTTCGCTGAGCTCGGGGTCAAGGTAGCCCGGCGCGACGGCGGTCAGGTCGGCCTGGAGCAGCACGTGGTTCAGCGCCGCGGGCAGATGCTCGCCGAGGATGGCCAGCGCCTCCTCGGGCTGCTCGACGGCGATGGCGGCACCGATCTGGCTGAGGGCGCCGGAGCCGACCAGGCCCAGCATCTCGGCCTCGGCCAGGACGCCCTGGATAAGCGAACTGAAGCGGCGTGCCATCCGCGGCTGCGACCAGTCGGCCCGTTCCAGCACCGCGGCCGCGTCCAGGACCGGTGCCTCGCCGTCCGGGGCGGCCGCTTCCACCGTGAGCTCGTGCAGGATTTCCAGGATCCGTTTCCGGACCACCGGGGCGTCGGGCCGCTGCGCCTCGGCGGAGAGGGCGTTGATGGTGGTGCCCGCTGGGCCGCGGTGCACCTGTGCCGTGGCTGCACCGCTGACGGGCTGCCCCACCAGGGAGGGGACCCGTTCGCTGGTGAGCCAGGCGTTGACCAGCCACAGCCACTGCTCCTGCCTGGGCAGGGTCAACCACTCCAGCTGCTGCGGCTGAACCCAGGCCGAACTGTCCACGTCGAGCCGCAGGAGCCCGGAGAGCGCGCACAGTTCGGCCAGGACTCCGGCCTCGTGCAGGCCGATCCGGAGCGCGTCCGCGAGCCGCTTCATTTCCCGGACGCCCACGCCGCCGCTGCGCAGTGTGACGAGAGGCTGCTCGCGCACGGCGTACAGCAGCTCACCGACCAGCCGCAGGGTTTCGGCGATCGCCCCGAGCGCGGCATTGCGGCGAAGGGACGCGCTGGTCTGCCCCAGCCGCGGGACCGGGGGAGTGAGTGCAAAGTGTTCGATCACGAAGCCGCCGCGGAGCGCGACGCCGACGCTGTGCGGGAGCTCGACGTGGGCGGCATCCAGCGGCACCAGCAGCCCGCGGGCGAGCAGCCAGTCGACGGGCCCGACGTCGGCGCCCTCGTTGAGCACGGAGGCGCGCCGCTGCGCCTGCGGCACGGCCCCCATGGCCCAGTTCCCGAAGCGGGCCAGCAACGCTGCCGTGCGTTCCGGCGCCGTCGCGAGGAGCGCGTGCAGCGCCTCCGGGGAGGCAGTCCAGTGCTGGAGCGACAACGCTGCCTCCATGGGCGTGGACGCGGGGCTGATCGCGGCCCCCGTGTGGTGCAGTTCGCCCACCAGCTGCACCACGCGCTGGGCGAAGGCGGGCTGGAGCCGGACGAGCTCGGTGTAGCTCCTGCCCAGCCCTGCCGGGTAGATGCCGACGACGTCCTTGAGGCTGCCGACCGGAAGGTAGTGGCGTTGCCGGGCGGTGGCCGGGCTTGCGCCGTGCGGGGGATCGGCGCGGTGTACAAGGGCCAGGTCCTGCAGGGAGTGGAGCAGCCGGTCCAGGGCGGCGACGGTGGAACCGTTGATGAGCCTCTTGAGCGCGGCGGCCGACGCGCTCTGGCCGGTGTCCGTGTTGGTGCACAGGTGGAGGGTCTCCAGGACCTGCATCTGCGGACGGTTCAGGCGCTCCAGCGCCCGCTGGACGCTGACCCGGCCGCTGGCCCGGGCTGCAAGGGCGGAGAAGTCAGGAACAGCAGGGGACATCAGGTCAGGCCGCGCGGAGAACAACACACGCAACGAGTCGTCGCTGCGTGCCTGCAGTTCCTTGCTGAGCGCGCGGATGAGGGACATCAGTCCAACGCTACCTTTCGCCGTGCCCGGGGGCACGGCGCCGGGCCGCGACGGCGTCGACCACCAGGATGAGCATTAGCAGGAAGGCCACCGGCAGCCCGTACAGGGCGGCGGAGGTGATCCAGGCGGGGGCCACGGTGTTGTTCAGGGCCATGACCATAACGGTCCCGACGGCGGCCAGCGAGAGCGCGGCAACGGCGGCTGCCAGAAGAAGGAGGGGCCGCCGGAAGCGCTGTTCAGTCATGGAGCCAACGCTAACAGCCCGGCTTCGCCCGTGCCTCAAACCGTCAAAATGGCCAAGGCAGGATAACCTTGGGGGAACAGACCAACACGGTCCGGGCAGTCACACCCTGAACCCGCATATCCATGCGGACGCGCTGACTGCCGGCCGCGTCCCCGTAGAACGAAGAAGGTTGATTACGTGCCCACCGGCAAGGTCAAGTGGTATGACAAGGAAAAAGGATTCGGTTTCCTCGCAGGCGAGGACGGCCAGGAGGTCTTCCTGCCCAAGTCGGCGCTGCCCGAGGGTGTAACCGAGCTTAAGGCCGGGACCCGGGTGGAGTTTGGTGTGGCCGATGGCCGCAAGGGGGCCCAGGCCCTAGGCCTTCGGGTGCTGGACAAGACGCCGTCGATCGCGAAGGCCAAGCGGCCCAGCGCGAAGGATCTGGCCCCGCTGGTGCAGGACCTCGTCAGTGTGCTGGACAACCTGTCCGGCACGCTGTCCGCGGGCAAGTACCCGGAAGGCAACAAGGCCAAAGCGATTGCCGCCGCGTTGCGCAAAGTCGCCGACGAGCTCGACGCTTAAGGTCCTGCGATGACTCCGGAACCTGAGCAGAACGCCGCCGTGACGGCCGGTGCGGCCGCCGCCGGCGCCAAGGCAGGGTCCAAGCCGCGCTACGGCGTGCCCGCGTGGCGGATCGGAAAGCCGGACGCGTTCCTGGCCGCCTCGGTCGACGTCGCCCGCGCCGCAGTGGAAGGCATCGCCCCGGCGGAGCAAATCGGGGAGCACCTCGGCGCCAAGAGCGAAGGCGACCGGCTGGTGACCCACCTCTTCGAATCGAAGCTTCCCGGTTACGGCGGCTGGCAGTGGTACGCGGTCCTGACCCGCAATTCACGCTCCAAGGTGGTGACCGTGGACGAGCTGGGCCTGCTGCCCTCCGAGGACTCCATCCTGGCCCCGGAATGGGTGCCGTGGGCTGAGCGCGTGCGGCCGGAGGACGCCCAGCAGGACGACGACGCCGAGGCCCGCGCCGGGGATGCACCGGCCGGGGACGCGCCGCGGGATACCGCTGACGACGCCGCGAACTCCGACGCCGGGACCTCCGACGAGGAGCCGGACGACACCCGGACCTCCGACGAGGAACCTGCCGTGGACGAACCTGCCGACGATTCCACCGTAGAGGCCGACTAGCAGCTTGGAACCGTTCGGGGCAGTGCAGCGGAAGGCCAGGACATGAGGTCCACCTTCAAATCGCTGCACATCCTGAACTACCGCATCTGGTTCATTGGCGCCCTGGTCTCGAACATCGGGACCTGGATGCAGCGCACCGCCCAGGACTGGCTGGTCTTTGACCATCTCAGCCACCAGGACGCCGGAGCGATGGGCATCACCATGGCGTTGCAGCTGGGGCCCCAGCTTTTCCTAGCACCCGTGGCCGGTCTCGCCGCCGACCGCTTCAACCGCCGGCAGCTCCTGGTCCTGACGCAGTCCGCCATGGCGCTCCTGAGCGCGGCCCTTGGCGCCCTGGTGCTGTCCGGGGCAGCCCAGCTGTGGCACGTCTATATCTTCGCCCTGCTGCTGGGCGTCGTCTCCGCCTTCGATGCCCCGGTCCGCCAGACGTTCGTCTCCGAACTGGTCCGCGACGACTACCTGCCGAACGCCGTCGCCCTCAATAGCGCCTCGTTCAACGTGGCCCGGATGATCGGGCCGGCCGTCGCCGGGCTGCTCACCGTCGCCATCGGCCCGGGCTGGGTCTTCCTGGTCAACACCGTCACGTTCCTGGCGCTGCTCCTGAGCCTGGCCAAGATCCCCGCCGACTCCCTGCGGCAGTTGCCCCGGGCGCCGGCCGGGAAGGGCCGGATCCGCGAGGGCCTGCGGTACGTCCGCTTCCGGCCCGACATCGTGGTGGTGCTGGTGGCCGTATTCATCGTGGGGACACTCGGGCTGAACTTTGTCCTCTTTATCGCCGCGATGGTCGGCACCGAATTCGGCCTCGATGCCGGCGCCTTCGGCCTGATGAACTCGATCATGGCCATCGGCTCCGTCGCCGGCGCGCTGCTCTCCGCCGGGCGCGGCCGGCCAAGGATGCGGGTGATCTTCGGCGCGGCCGGCGCCTTCGGCGTGACGTCGGGCCTGGCCGCCCTGGCGCCGGATTACTTCTGGTTCGGGGTGGCCCTGGTTCCGGTGGGGCTGTTTGCCATCACCATGATGACCAGCGCCAACGGCTACGTGCAGACCACCACGGACCCGGTCATGCGCGGCCGGGTCATGGCCCTTTACATGGCCATCTTTATGGGCGGCACCCCGATTGGCGCCCCGCTGGTCGGCTGGGTTGCCAACGTCGCCGGTGCCCGCTGGTCCATGGGGGTCGCGGCGGCCTCCGGCGTCCTGGCGGCCCTGATCGGCATGGTGTGGATCGTCCGGGCCAAGCAGTTGCGGATCGCGTTCAACCGGCGCGCCCGCGGTCTGCGCTACTTCCAGGTTGTCCCGGGTCGGTCAACGACGGACGGCGCCGCCGGGGCGGAAGACCCGGACGACGCCGTCGAGCGTTGACGCGTTACTTCTTGAGCTCTCCGACGACGTAGTCGATGCAGGCGAGCAGGGCAGAGACGTCGTCGGGCTCGATCGCCACGAAGGTGGCGATGCGCAACTGGTTGCGGCCCAGCTTGCGGTACGGCTCCGTGTCCACAATCCCGTTGGCGCGCAGCACCTTGGCAACGGCGGAGGCGTCGATCGAGTCGTCGAAGTCGATGGTGGCGATCACGTTAGAGCGGTCTTCGGCGCGGGCCACAAACGGTGTGGCGTACGGCGATTCCTCGGCCCAGCGGTAGATGCGCCCGGCAGAGTCGGCGGTCCGTCCGGCGGCGAAGTCGAGTCCGCCGTTGCTGTTCAGCCACCGAACCTGCGCGTCAAGGGTCACCAGCGTGGCAAGCGCGGGGGTGTTATAGGTCTGGTTGAGCCGGGAGTTATCGATCGCCGTCTGAAGGTCCAGGAAGTCCGGGATCCAGCGGCCGCCGGCCTTGACCCGGGCGGCGCGCTCCAGCGCGGCCGGGGAGAACAGCCCAAGCCACAGGCCGCCGTCGGACGCGAAGTTCTTCTGCGGGGCAAAGTAGTAGACATCGGCCTCGGCGGCGTCCAAGTCCAGGCCGCCGGCCGCGGACGTGGCGTCCACCAGCACCAGCGCGTCCCCGTCCACTCCGGCCACACGTTTGACCGGCGCCGCGACCCCGGTGGAGGTCTCATTCTGCGGCCAGGCGTAGACGTCGACGCCGGCCTCGGCCTGCGCTTCGGGGCGGGTGCCGGGCGCCGAGGTAATGATCGACGATTCGGCGAGGAAAGGGGCCTTGTTCGTGGCGGCGGCAAACTTCGAACCGAATTCGCCGAACGAGAGGTGCTGCGCCTTGTTCTCCACCAGGCCGAAGCTGGCGATGTCCCAGAACGCGGTGGAACCGCCGACGCCGAGGATCACCTCGTAGCCGTCGGGGGCGCGGAAGAAGTCGCTGAGGCCGCTCCGGACCGAGCCCACCAGGTCCTTCACGGGCGCCTGCCGGTGCGAGGTGCCCAGCAGCGTAGCCGACGCCGCGGTAAGGGCCTCGATCTGTTCCGGCCGGACCTTCGAGGGGCCGGCGCCAAACCGGCCGTCCTGTGGCAGCAGGTTCGCGGGGATGGTGATGCTGGTGTCGCTCACAGTGGCTCCAATTGTCGGCTGGGTGCGTGGCGTGGCTGGGCGGGTCCGGCGCCGGGGCGGCCGTGACGCTATTTATTCTGCCCGACGGCCCTGCGCGGGCGGGAAATTGTCCCGTCATAGTCCGGTCACTGAGACGCGGCGGCAGGGGTCGGTCGCGGCCGGGCAGCGCTGGCAGCGAATTATCCGGAGTAATTCAAAATAGGCTAGGCTGAACGTGACGTACGCCGGATCCAGCCAGGGCGCATCCTGCAGGCTGTACGGTGGGAAAGACGCAAGGACGGCGCTCGAGGAGCTGAGCTGAATGACGGATCTGATCGATACCACCGAGATGTATCTCCGGACCATCCTGGAACTTGAAGAAGAGAACATCGTCGCCCTCCGCGCCCGCATCGCCGAACGTCTCCGCCACTCCGGCCCCACCGTTTCCCAGACCGTTGGCCGCATGGAGCGCGACGGCCTGGTGGTTGTTTCCGGCGACCGGCACCTTGAACTCACGGAAACGGGACGGAAACGCGCCATCGAGGTTATGCGCAAGCACCGCCTCGCCGAACGCCTGCTCGCCGATGTCATCGGCCTGGACTGGGCCTACGTCCACGAGGAAGCGTGCCGGTGGGAGCACGTGATGAGTGAGCGCGTCGAGCGCCGGATCTTCGAAATGCTGGACCACCCCACCGTGTCCCCCTACGGAAACCCGATCCCCGGACTTGCCGACCTCGGCGGCCTCCCGGCGCCCGAGCGCGGAAGTGGAGTGGTCAACCTCCTTGACGCCATGGCAGGCTACGGTGCCGACTCGCGGATCACCGTCAGCCGCCTGGCCGAGCCCATCCAGGTGGAGCCGGAGCTGCTGGTCCAGCTCGATGAAGGCGGAATCCGTCCCGGCGCCCGGGTATCGCTGGAACGGGTAGGGGAGTACATCTCGGTGCGCGTTCCGGACATCGAAGGGGCCCTCGAACTGCCCCCCGAGGTCGCGGCCCACGTCTTCGTTACGCTGGGGTAACTACGTCCCTCCGGACGCCCGCGGGGACGCCGGATAGTTATGCACAGGCCGGATAACGGAATTATTACCGTGTCCCTTAATCGCCTATAGTTGATGACTAGCACCGATACACAAGCGTTATCTGATCCGGAGCCGAGCTCTGCCAGCGGATCAGTAGGCGATTCACCTTTCTGGCAGAGGCGGGGGAACCACTAACGGCTGCTGAACCAGCAGCCTTGGGGTGAAGTCCGCTAGCGGCAAGCGCTTTCGCAGGAATGTCCCTGGACACCCCTGCGCCTCAATGCTTGCACCGGCGGACCGGGTCTTTGAACTCTCTGACCCGAATCCGACAGCTAACTTCGCAGGCTTTCCAGAGAGGAACCTTCTTGACCATCCAGACCGTCAGGGGCCGCCGTCGTGCGACCGGTCCCGCTCCGGAGCCGCGCCCGGCCGCCGTCGTACACGACGAGCGCCCGCGCGATGCGCGCCGCGACGAACGCCGCGGCAGACGCAGCCCGTTCCGGCAGGTGACCGACTTTGCCGCCGTCAGCGGTGTCGGGCAGAAAGCCGGCATTGCCCTGGCTGCCACCGGTCTGGTCCTCACCGTTGCCGTGCCGGCCACCGGCCCCGCGATGGCCACCGACACGGCCCGGTCCGGTTCCGTTTCCGCCGCGGCACAGCCGGAAGTCAAGGCCGCAGCAGCCGCAATCAACTTCAACCGCACCGCCGTGACCACCAAGGGCGATCCGGACAGCAAGCTCAAGCAGCTGCTCAGCGCCCAGTCGGCCGGCTCCATCACCCGGGCAGCGTCGGCAGGCAGCCTGGGCGCGCCGCTGGACGTGATGGTCACCGCTTCACCCTTCGGCTACCGCATCAGCCCCATCACCGGGGCCGTCGGCGAGTTCCACCGCGGCCAGGACTATGTCGCCCAGTGCGGCACGGCCGTGCACGCCGCGGCGAGCGGCACCGTTACCTTTTCCGGTTGGCACCCCTACGGGGGCGGCAACCGCATCGTGATCGACCATGGCAATGGCCTGGAGACCACGTACAACCACTTGTCGTCATCCAATGTCCACGTAGGCCAGCAGGTCTCACGCGGAGATGTCGTGGCGATGAGCGGGACCACCGGCGCCTCGACCGGCTGCCACCTCCACTTCGAGGTGATGGTTAATGGGGAAGTCGTTGACCCGCTGGGCTGGCTTTAGCCAACCCGAGGGACCACTCGCATTTCTGTGACACGCCGTGATCTGAATGTGACATTGAGTCCCAACTGCTGTACCGTATGAAGCACGCCAACTTCTCCGAAGTTGGCGCTCTTGAGTGGATTGCCTAACTCTGCCACCGCTCAAGGTCCGTTCGCATCACATCGTCTGGCAGGGGCGGGGGAACCAATTTTGGTCTTCGCAAGAAGACCTAGGGGTTAAGTCGCAAAGCTTCCCAGGAAGCAGCGCGGCCGGGTGACTCCCATCCGAATCCGACAGCTCACCTCGTAGGCATTGGGAGAGGCTACTTTCGTGTCTTCACGCCACAATGCTGCGCGTTCTCGCGCCAGCGAGGCTCAGATGAGCCCGCTGAACTCCATGCTCCGTGCTGCCCTTGCCGGCGCCCGGACTGGATCAGTAAACGCAGTTCCCGCTTTTGGCGCGTCTTCGCAGTACACCCTTCGCTAAGAAACCCGTTTCGGGGCGATCCGGCGTACCCCCAAGATGCCGGAGCGTCCTCAGTCCCGCCTGTCAAGCGCGCGGACACAAGGATCACGAAAGAGAGAACTAAATGACTACTCGTGCAAACATTGCACGCCACCGCGCGGAGGTCACCAAGACCAACTCGCTGGCTGTCATTGCTAAGGCCGTCGGCGACAACGCCGGTGGTATGGGTCGCCAGGCCGCGGTTATCGCTGCTGCCTCCGGCCTGGTACTGACCAGCGGTATCGCAGCCAACGCTGCCGAGACCAATGTTCAGCGCGAATCGACCTCCGCTTCCGCCACGGAAGTACAGTCCAACGCACCGGCCACCATCTCTGCGGCCTCCAGCATCGCCATCTCCTACGAGAAGCCGGCAGTCACCACCGCACCGGCCCCCTTTGTTGAGGAAGCCAAGCCGGTTGTCAACGTGCAGGAAGCCGGAACCACCACGGGTACCGGCACTGGCACCGCGGTCACCGCATCGCTGGACGCGAAGGCACCGGCCGCCGTCAGCGGCATGGGCGCCTCGATCGCCGCCGCTGCCTACGCACAGATCGGTGTGTCCCAGGACTGCACCATGCTGGTGACCAACGCGCTGGCCGCAGTGGGCGTCCACTACCACGGCTGGCCGGCTGGCTACCTCTCCCTGGGCCGCACCGTGAGCGCCGCTGAGGCTCAGCCGGGCGACCTCGCCTACTACCAGAACGGCGGCATGGGCATGGCCCACATCGCTGTTTACGTCGGCAACGGCATGGCCGTTCACGGCGGCTGGAACGGCGGAACCACCGCGCTGTACAGCGTCAACGTCGGCTCCGGCCCGGTCTTCATCCGCGTCGGCGGCTAGGACTTACCCCGGCCTACGGCCACAGCATTTCAAAGGACCCCTGCCCGGCGGCAGGGGTCCTTTGCCATGTACGGCGACGGCCCCACCGCCGTCGGGAGAGACCCGCTCCGGACGCGGCGCGATAGATCCGCGACGAATAAATTCGGTGATCCGGGCGATCCGTGTTTACTCTTGTGGTGTCGATCCATAGCCCGACCATGCACAGGGCAGCCGGCCCTCGTGCCCCTGGCGGGTGCGGCCGTGAAGAGGTATGCGGATGCGCACTCTCGTTCTGAATGCTGGATATGAACCGCTGACGGTAGTCACCTTCCGCCGGGCGCTGGTCCTTGTGCTGACAGGGAAGGCCAGTGTGGTGGCCGAGGGGGATGATCCCATAGTGGGCCCGCAAGAGATCCTCGGGCGCCCGTCGGTCATCCTGCTCAACCGCTACATCCGCCCCCGCTACAACACCCTCACGGCCGTCAGCCGGCGGGGCGTCCTCCGGCGTGACGGCCACCGCTGCGCCTACTGCTCCAAGGCCGCTCACACCATTGACCACGTGCAGCCCAAGTCCCGCGGCGGGGCCGACTCGTGGGAGAACCTTGTGGCCGCGTGCCTGCGCTGCAACAACGCCAAGGGCGACCACACCCCCGCCGAAATGGGCTGGAAGCTCGGGTTTGTGCCGGGTCCGCCCAGGGGCACGATCTGGCAGATCAAAGAGCTGGAGAAGCCAGCCCCGGCCTGGGATCCGTTCCTGCTCCCCGAAAAGGCGCACTAAGTCCCTCGCCCGGCAGCGCTCTGGCGCACGGGCGGCTAGGCTGGGCGGGTGGAATTCGACGCCGTAATTCTCGCCGGGGGACGGTCCTCCCGGCTCGGAGGCGCACCTAAAGCCCGGTTCACGGTGGACGGCGCCACCTTGCTGGAGCGGACCCTGCGTGCCGCCCGGGGCGCCCGCCGTACGGTGGTGGTCGGCCCGGACCCCGGCGGCCTCCCGCCCGGGGTGCTCGACTGCCGGGAAGACCCGCCGTTCTCCGGCCCGGCCGCGGCCATTGCCGCGGGACTCCGGCGCCTGGCCGGCGGCGGGCCGGGCTCTCCCGGCGCCGCCCCGCTGACCCTCGTGCTCGCCTGCGATATGCCCCACGTCGCCGGGGCGGTGCGCGCCCTCCTGGAAGCGGGAGCCGGCGTCGACGAAGCGGCCGGCGACGGCGTGCTCGCGGTGTCCCCGGACGGGCGGACGCAGCCCCTGGTGGGGCTTTATGGCACGGCCGCGCTAGAACGGGCCATTGCTGAAGCCGCCAGGCGAAACGCCCTGGCAGGCGGATCGGTCTTCTCCCTCCTTGCTAGTCTGGAGCTGCGGCAGGTTCCGGTCCCGCCGGGCTCCACGGACGACGTGGATACCTGGGAGGACGCCGCCGCTCTGGGTGCGGCCGACTCCAGCTCGGCCCCCCGGAAATGCGGCGGCCCAACTCGACCTTGGAGGCAAACGGTGAAGAGCCAGGATGAAACGCTAGAAGACTGGTGCCGTGCATTGCTGCAGGCCCTCGAGCTCGAAGACGTCGACATTGACATCAACGAAGTGCTGGGACTGGCCGGCGTCGCCGCCCACTCGGTGGTGCGCCCCGCCGCGCCGCTGACCACCTTCATCGCAGGCTTTGCCGCCGGACTGGCGTCCGGATCCGGCCAGGCGCCGGACAGCGTGTCCATGCAGGCCGCCATGGGCGTCGCCCGCAAACTCGCCAAGGAGTACGCGGCCGCCGAGGCTCCCGGGGCATGACGGCGGAGCCTCCCCGCGGCGGCGGCTCCCACGAGGACCGGCCCCGGCCCGACGCCGTCGCCCCTACCCCCGGATCCGCCCCCGGATCCGACGGCCCGGAAGAACCGGAGACCCCGCACCGGCACATCGCCCACAGCTGGCAGGAGGCCCGCCAGCTGGCGTTCGACTGCGCCACTCCGATCCCGCCCGCACCGGTCCCGCTCCGGAGTGCACTGGGCCGGACCCTTGCCGAGGACGTCCTTGCCCTGCACGACATGCCCCACTACCCGTCCTCCGCGATGGACGGCTGGGCGGTCAACGGCAGCGGGCCGTGGATCCTGGCCGACCCCGGACAGCGGCTGGCCCCGCACCAGGCGAGTCCGATTGTCACCGGAGGGCTCATCCCGCCCGGGGCGAAAGCTGTCCTCCGCAGCGAAAGCGGCGTCATCGCCCCCGATGAGGACGGGCTGCCGGAACTGAAGCTGGGCGGGGGAGCCAAACCCGGGGAACCCCGCAACGGTGAACATATCCGGAAGGCCGCCGAAGAGGCTGCGGCCGGGGAACTGCTGATCAGGGCCGGCACCGTACTCAACCCGGCGCATCTGGCCCTGGCCGCACTCGCCGGCCAGGACGAGCTGCGGGTGCTCGGCAAGCCCGTGGTCCGGCTGGTGCTCACGGGCGCCGAAGTCGTCAGTACGGGAGTCCCGGCGGCCGGGGAAGTCCGGGATACCTTCGGCCCGCAGCTGGCCGCCGTCGTCGAAATGCTCGGCGGTGTCTGCGCGGGCGAAGTCAAGATCGGGGACCGCGACGAGGAGTGGCTCGCCGCCCTCGAGGACACCAACGATCCCGCGGCAAGTAACGCCGCCCCGGGTGCCGTGCAGCCGGCCCAGGGCACCGCCCCGGCAGAGCCCGACGCGGAGCAGGTACCGGCCGACGTCGTTATCACCACCGGGGGAACCGGCCGGTCCGGCACCGACCACCTCCGGCGCACCGTCGCGGAACTGGGCGGCCGGCTGCTGATCGATGGCATCGCGATGCGCCCGGGGCACCCCGCCGTCCTGGCCGAGCTGCCCGACGGACGCTTCGTGATCGGGTTGCCCGGCAATCCGCTCGCGGCCATGATGGCGCTCTCCACCATCGGCGCGCCCCTGCTGGCGGCCCTGGGCCACGGGCCGGCACCCGCGGTCAGCGAGGTCCCCTGCGGCACCATGATCGACGCCGATCCCGGCCGGACGCGGCTGATGCCCTTCCGGATGCTGTACGGCATGGCCTCCCCGGCCCAGCACACCGGGCCGGGCATGATGCGCGGGCTGGCCGCGGCCGACGGCATCCTGGTGGTCCCGCCGCACGGCGTGCAGCTCGGCGAGACGGTGCCGGCGTTTGCCCTGCCCTGGGGTGCGCCCCTGCCCGCGCCCGCTGCCGCGAAAGCCCCCGCCAAACCGGCCGCAAAACGCACCACCCGCAAGGCCGCCGAGGGGCCGGTGGACTGGAGCGCCCTGCTTGGCTGACGCGCCAACCACGTTCATGATGGATGTAGGACCGGACCGCCTCCGCGGGCGGACGGTACCGCACGCACTGCTGATGAGGAGTATCCAATGGGCCGCCTGACACAACGCCGCAAGGTGCACAAATTCGTGCTGGACGGCTCCCCGCAGGCCCTGGAATTCCCGGTCCGGCACCGCGAGGACGTGCTGGCGGTCGAAGAACCACTGGAGATCCGGCTGGGCCACCTGTCCTACTCCGTGACCATGCGGACCCCCGGCAGTGACTTCGACCTGGTGGCCGGCTTCCTGGTCTCCGAGGGTGTCATTTGGGAACCGGAGCAACTCGTCTCGCTGCGCTTCTGCGCCGGCGAGGACGAGGACGGCGTCCAGACCTTCAACGTCGTCGAAGCCCAGCTGCGCGCCGACGTCGTCCGGCCGGACACGGGCCGGAATTTCTTCACCTCCAGCTCCTGCGGGATCTGCGGCACCGACTCGATCGACGCCGTCCGCAAGTCATCCCACTTCAGCCCGGCCGGGGATCCGCTGACCATTCCCGTGGAGACCCTCGCGTCGCTGCCGGACCGGCTCCGCGAAGCCCAGGCCGTTTTCGACGTTACGGGCGGAGTCCACGCCGCCGGACTGTTCCGGATCTCCGACGACGGGTCCGCCGAGCTGCTGTGCCTGCGCGAGGACGTGGGGCGGCACAATGCCGTGGACAAGGTGGTGGGCTGGGCGCTGCGCGAGGGGCTGCTGCCGCTCCGCGGGACTGTCCTCCAGGTGTCCGGCCGGGCGTCGTTTGAGCTGGTCCAGAAAGCATCGCTGGCCGGGATCCCGATCCTCGCCGCCGTCAGTGCGCCCTCGAGCCTGGCCGTGGAACTCGCCGAGGCGGGCGGGATGACACTGGCCGGGTTCAGCCGGGGCACCACCCTCAATGTCTACGCGGGGCACGAGCGCGTGGGCGTCCCGGCTGCCATCGCCTGAGCCACCACCTGGCCCGCCGCAGCGCCCGCCGCAGAACCCCGTCGGCGAACCGGTGGCACCCGGGCGTCGTTGGCTTAACCGCGCCCGGCGCCGTAGATTTTATCCATCGACTGGACGCAAGGTCGAGCACGACGTCGAACTGCCCGCACCAGCGCTAAGAGGATCACATTGCACGACGACCGCCGTCTCACGGAAGTCCGGCTGGACCGCTTTCTGCGCGAACGCATCATCCCCGCGGTTTATCCGCGCAGCCTCCCGCTCACCCTGAGCAGTTGGGACGTGCCCGACGAACCGGTCCCGGTTCAGGAGGCGCTGCAGCAGGACTTCGTGCCGCAGCCGCAGGGGGCGCCGTGGGGGCGTCCCTGGAGTACCAAATGGCTGCGCCTCCAGGGTGAGGTACCCGAGGGCTGGGGCGGCGGCGCGGACACGGCCGTGGAAATCCTGGTGAACCTCGGCTTCAGCACCGACGCGCCCGGATTCCAGTGCGAAGGCACCGCCTGGCGGCCGGACGGAACAGTGATCAAGGCCGTCTCGCCGCGCAACCAGTACATTCCCCTGAAGCTCCTCGGCACCGGCCTGGCGGTGGATTTCTATGTCGAGGCGGCAGCCAACCCGGACCTCTCACAGGGCTGGACGTTCGCCGCCACCCCCTACGGGGACAAAGCGACCGCCGGCTCCGAACCCCACTACCGGCTCGGCCCGATCGTGATCGCCGAAATCAACCAGACTGTCTGGGACCTGCAGCAGGAAATCGTTGCGCTCAGCGGGCTGATGCACGAACTGCCGATGGACCTGCCGCGCCGGCCCGAGATCCTGCGGGCGTTCGAGCGGATGCTGGACATCATGGACCCCGACGACGTGCCGGGCACGGCCGCCGCCGGCCGGGCCGCGCTGGCGGAGGTCCTGGACCGGCCGGCCTACGCCTCGTCGCACCAGCTGGTCGCCACCGGGCACGCCCACATCGACTCGGCCTGGCTCTGGCCGGTCCGGGAAACCATCCGGAAATGCGCCCGCACGTTCTCCAACGTTGTGGCGCTGATGGATGAGGATCCGTCCTTCGTGTTCTCCTGCTCCTCGGCCCAGCAGCTGTCCTGGATCAAGGAGTACTACCCCGAGCTCTTCGGGCGGATCCGGGAGAAGGTGAAAGCGGGGCAGTTCGTGCCCGTCGGCGGTATGTGGGTCGAATCGGACACGAACATGCCCGGCGGTGAAGCCATGGCGCGGCAGTTCCTGGAAGGCAAGAGCTTCTTCCAGGCGGAGTTCGGGGTCGACTGCCAGGAGGCGTGGCTCCCGGACAGCTTTGGCTACTCCGGCGCACTGCCGCAAATCGTCAAGGCCGCCGGCAGCCGCTGGTTCCTGACCCAGAAGATCTCCTGGAACCAGGTCAACCGCATGCCGCACCACACGTTCCACTGGGAGGGCATCGACGGCACCAGGCTCTTCACCCACTTCCCGCCGGTGGACTCCTACAACTCCGACGTCAGCGCCCGCGACCTCGCCCACGCCGAACGGAACTTCCGGGACCACGGCCGCGGCACCATGTCCCTGCTTCCGTTCGGCTACGGCGACGGCGGTGGCGGCCCCACACGGGAGATGCTGGCCGCGGCCCGGCGTGCCTCGGACCTGGAGGGCTCCCCCCGGGTCCGGCTCGGCTCGGCCGCGGAGTTCTTCGCCGGCGCCGAGGCGGAATACGAGGCGCTGCCCGTCTGGGTGGGCGAGATGTACCTCGAACTGCACCGCGGCACGTACACCAGCCAGGCGAACACCAAGCGCGGGAACCGGCGCAGTGAGCATCTGCTCCGCGAGGCCGAACTGTGGAGCGCCACCGCCGCGGTCAGGTGCGGCGCACCGTATCCGGCGGCCGAACTCAAGCGGCTCTGGCGGCTGGTGCTGCTGCAGCAGTTCCACGACATCCTGCCGGGCAGTTCGATTGCCTGGGTGCACCAGGACGCCGAGCGGAACTACGCAGCCGTCGCCCGCCAGCTGGAGGAGATCATCGCCGACGCCGCCGGTGCGCTGGTGGGGGAGGGCGAGCAGGAGTTCCTGCTGAACGCCGCCCCGCACGCCCGCGACGGGGTGCCGGCGCTCGCCGCCGCAGCACCCGTCCTCACGGAGGCCGCCGTGCAGTCGACGCCCGCTGCCGGTGGCGGCCACGTGCTGGACAACGGGATCATCCGCGCCGAGGTGACTGCCGACGGCCTCCTGGTCTCACTCCGGGACCACGCCAGCGGGCGGGAAGCGATCGCCCCCGGCCAGTTCGGCAATCTCCTCGAACTGCACCGGGACACCCCCAACGAATGGGACGCATGGGACATTGATGCGTTCTACCGGCGCAACGTCACGCCCCTGACCGCGGCGCTCGCCGTGCGGTGCGAGCACGACGGCGGGGCCGCCGTCGTCGTTGTGGAGCGGCTGGCCGGCACGTCGCCGATAACCCAGCGGCTGCGGCTGGCGCCCGGCGCGGCCTCGCTCGAGATCTCCACTGCCGTGGACTGGCAGGAGCGGGAGAAGCTGCTCAAACTCGGCTTTGGGTTCGACGTCCGGGCCGACCGTTCGGCGTCGGAAACACAGTTCGGCCATGTCTACCGGCCCACCCACGTCAATACGTCGTGGGAAGCGGCCAAGTTCGAAATCTGCGCCCACCGGTGGATCCATGTGGGCGAACCCGGCTACGGGGTGGCAGTTTCCAACGCGGCCAGCTACGGGCACGACGTCACCCGTGCCGTCCGGCCGGACGACGGCGGCACCACCACCACGGTGCGGGTCTCCCTGCTGCGGGCGCCGAAGTTCCCGGATCCTAATGCCGACCGCGGACCGCACGAACTGACCGTTACCGTTCGTCCCGGCGCCGGAATTGCCGACGCCGTCGAGGAGGGATACCGCACCAACCTGGCCCCGCGCGTGGTCAGGGGAGCCCGGGCCGTGGAACCGCTGGTCAGTGTGTCCAACCCGGCTCTGGTAATCGAGGCGGTCAAGCTGGCAGAGGACGCCTCCGGTGACGTGGTGGTCCGGCTCTACGAGTCGCTCGGGGAACGGTCCGCCGGTACGGTGAGAGCCAACTTCGAGGCTCTGGGGGTGCACGCGGTGGATCTGCTGGAACGGCCGGACAACGCGCCGGGAGTGACCGTCCGGGACGGCGCCGCGGAGCTGGTGCTGCGGCCCTTCCAGCTGGTGACCTTGAGGTTCCGGCGCTAGGGACGGCGGGCTGAGGCTGCCGCGGCCGGACTAAAAAGGGGACGAAAGGCCCGTTAACCAGGCTGAGTGGGAGCGGTCCTTCCGGACCGCTACCACTCATCCCCCCAATGGCGCTTGGACGTTTTGCCAGGCTCAGTAAGACTGAATCCCCATTCACGGAGCCGGCTGGCGCTTTCACACATTTATGATTCTCTCACGCTCTAATGATTTTGTGAACGCCTCGGGCTACTTTTTACGGAACGTTGCGGGAGCGTTATGTGGCGGACGCGACACTTGCCCGGAAAACCAGAAGACCAGCAGGCCCAAAACGTACCCCAACACTGCCGCATAGTTGACCGTGAGCCGGACCGCATCCCAGGAGCCCGGGGCAAAGGACGCCGGGATGCTGGCAATGGCGGCGGCGGCTCCAACGAAGGTGAGGGCAGCCCCTGCCCGCACCAGCCGGGGCAGGGCCGACCTCACGGTTGCGAGCAGCGGGGGCAGGAGGACCAGGGAAACGAGCGCCGGGTAGCTGCGGCCGGCTGCGGCATAGATCGGGGCCAGGACGGCGTTCCGGCCGTTGTCCGTCAGGTTCTGCAGTCCCACCGAGGAGCCGCGCGTGTCCATCAGCAGGAACGTCACCGCCACCGCCAGGCAGGCCACCGCCAGCGTCCAGCGGCCCACAGGCCCGGTAATAAGCCGCCGCGCACGGGCGGCGCCCAGTCCCTTGGCGAGCCTCAGCCCCACCAGGAACACCATGCCGAAGACGATGAACCGCAGGATCAGGTTGGTCAGGTTCCGGCCGCCCAGCGCCCCGTCGATGGCGGTGTAGGGGCCGGGGACGCTCAGGAAGCTGCACAGGGTGGCGAGGAACATGATGCCGAACACGGTCCGGTTCCGCTTGTGCAGGGCATCGGGCAACCGCAACAACGTCACGACGCCGCATATCATCAGCGTGCCCCACTCAAGCATGTCCACCTCCTTCCAGCCTCGGCTGCCGCCGCGGGCCGCCGAACTCCTTCACCCCTCCATATCGAACTTACCGCCGTGCCGTCGCGGACCACTTCTGCGGGCTGGGGACCGGGCCCGCCGCGCTCCCGCGCCGCCGTCGTCGGGCCACCAGGCCGGCGATCCAAATGACTGCCAGCCCAAGGCTGAGGCACAGCACCGCCGTAAAGTTGAAGACCGCCTGGAGCCTGGCCGGGTCGGACGGAACGAACGCGTACACCGCGGCAACGATCAGGCCCGCAAATCCCAACGAGAGCAACACAGCCCCGGCCCGGACGGCCGCGGGGAACCGTCCGCGGGCCGCTCGAATTGTCGCCGGCAGCAGGCAGGCTGCCACGAACGCCGGGTAGACCCTTCCGGCCGTGGCATACAGATTGATCAGGATGGCGTTGGCGGCGCTCCGCAGGGGCAGGCCCGTCAGGCCCGTGGCCGATCCCTGGGTGTCCGCCAGCAGGAACGACACGGCGGTGGCCACGGCGATGGCGGCAAGGATTGCCAGTCCCGCAGGTCCCGCGACCCGGCGGGCAGCATCCGCATCGCCGAAGGCTTTGGCGGTGCGGTAGCCCGCCAGCGCCACCGCGCCGTAGACCAGGAAGCGCAGGAGGAGGTTGGCGTAGTTTGCGCTGCCCAGCCAGGAATCGATGGCAAGGTATGGCGCATCGATGCTGAGGAGGATGGCCAACGCTGAAAGGAAAAAGACCCCGAAGATGGAACGGTTGTGCCCTCGGAGGGCATCGGGGATGCGCGCCACTGCCACGGCTCCACAAAGGGCCAGCGCCGACCACTGCATTACCTGGATCATCCGAGGTTCTCCCAGATCTTTTCGGTCTGGGCCTGCTCCAGTTCCTGGCGGCGCAGTGCTTTGCCGAGCGTCTGGAGCCGTTCCCCGGCGAGAGCGACCAGTTCGCCGTCGGTGAGGGCATCCAGGGCGGATTGCCGGGCGTCGGCCGGCCAGCCGGCCTCGGCCTCGGTGATCAGCCCGGTCGCGACCAGGCCGCCGGTGAATCCCACGCCTGCGGCGCGCGAGGTGGCGACCGCCAGCTCCGGGGACAGCCGGTTGGCCGTGAGCTGGGCCGAATAGTTTTGGGGTGCGATGCCGGTAGCGGCGGAGACCCGGTGGCGGAGTTCGCCGTCGTCGATCGCGTCCACCCAGTTCCGTACCGAGGTGGCGTGCGGTGCGGGGCTCAGGGGGTGCCGGTCCCCGGCCTGCTGTCCCGACTCCGAGGCGGTGCGGGCGATAACAGCCCGCAGCAGATCCATCGTGGCGACCTGGCTGACCAGTTCCGGCCCGGTGGGCCGCTGGCCCAGCTGTTTCAGCTCCGCATAGTTCTCGAAGGTCGCTAGCGCCTCCGCGGGATTCATCCCCAGGGCGCGGCTGATGCTGACCACGGTGGTTTCGGCCACTTTCCCGCGCACCAATTGCTGCGCCAGGGTGGTGCGCTTGACCCCGGAGATTCTGGAGATCTCGGCGGTGCTGGTGGTCGGGGCAGCGCGATGGAGCCAGAGTTGGAACGCCTTGGCGGGGACTGGCATCTATGCCTTCCTGCGGGGTCGCTGAGATGTGGGCGTTGGAGGACGTAATGCCGGACAGGCTGCCGCCGGGGGAGGGCGGTGCTCCCACCTTCCCAACATCATAATTCTTCTGCCCCGATGTTTTCCTGATGGCGCACCCCGGGGCCGGCCGCCGTGTTCCGGGCAGCACGCCGCGCCCTCACCTTGCCCAGCCAGATCAGGGCGAGGCCGAGAACCAGCCCCAGGACCGCAGCGGAACTGAGGTAGTACTGGATGAAGGCCAGGGGCCGGGGCAGCAGGTCACCGGGGACCAGCAGGATCATGGCCGCGGCTCCGGCCGTCAGCACGGCCGCGCCGCCGCGGACCAGCCGGGGGAGCCGGGATCGCAGGATCACCACCGTGGCCGGCACAATGCACCCGGCCACAAAAGCAGGGTAGAGCCGCCCGGCCGCGGTGTAGAGCCCGATCAGCTCCTGGTTGCGCGGGCTTTGGTCGGCAAGGGTGGCCAGCCCCGGCGATGTCCCGGCCGTGTTGGCAAGTAAGAACGGAACCACGGTGGCGAGGGCAACGGCCGCCAACACCGTTAGGCCCACCGGGCCGAGGAGCAGCCGGACACTGCCCTGATGGCCGAAGCCCCGCGCGATCTTGTAACCGGCCAGCAGGACCGTCCCGTAGATCACGAAGCGCAGCAGCAGGTTGGCGTAGTTGGTCGAACCGAGCCACTCATCAATGACCGTGTAGGTGGCGCCGATGCTCAGCAGCATGGCGAAGCCGCAAAGCACGAAGATGCCGAACAGTGAGCGGTTCTCACCGCGAAGGGCTGCCGGGGCCCGGAGCAGTGCCGCGAGGACGCACGCCAGCAAGGTGGTCCACTGGATAGCAGCAATCATTCGTGGGCTTCCTTGGCTGATCATGGGCCAAGCCCGCCGGTTTTTTGACCAGCGGGGAGTCTGTGGCCCAGCTCGATTTTACCGGCGCCGCCGATTCAACTATGCTAGATGCTCGAACCCGCTGGTCCGTACACCCCCCAAGTCCGGACCAGCGGGTTCTTCTATGCCCGGTGGCACGGGTGCTGGTTTTACCCCCCGGATTTCGCTCTGGGCAGGTGCCTTCTGGCCGCCCGCGGCGGCCCCCGGTGAGAGAATGGATCAATGACTGCAACCCTTGTTGCCAAGGACCTTTCCGGTGGTCACGACCACCGCACCCTCTTCTCGAAACTCTCCCTTACAGTTGCGCCCGGCGACGTCGTCGGCGTCGTGGGTGCCAACGGCGCCGGCAAGTCCACCCTGCTGCGCCTGCTGGCCGGCGTCGATCAGCCCCAGGACGGTGCGGTGAGCCTCGCCCCGGCGGACGCCTTTGTTGGCTGGCTCCCGCAGGAACACGAACGGATCGACGGCGAAACCGTTGGCGGCTACATCGCCCGGCGGACCGGGTGCGGCCAGGCCACCGCGGAGATGGAATCCACGGCCGAGGCCCTGGGCACCGGTGCGCCCGGTTCCGAGGACGCCTACTCGGTGGCGTTCGACCGCTGGATGGCGTCCGGTGCCGCGGACCTTGAAGAGCGGATTCCCCCGGTGCTGGCGGACCTGGGCCTCGAGGTGGGACCCGACGCCGCGATGACCGGCCTCTCCGGCGGCCAGGCCGCCCGGGTGGCGCTCGCAGCCCTGTTGCTGAGCCGCTTCGACATTGTGCTGCTCGACGAACCCACCAACGACCTTGACCTCAACGGGCTGGCCAAGCTGGAAGCCTTCGTCCAGGGACTGCGCGGGGGTGTGGTGCTGGTCTCGCACGACCGGGAGTTCCTGGCCCGCTGCGTGACCTCCATCGTGGAACTGGACCTCGCCCAGAACGCCGTCGCCGTATACGACGGCGGCTACGAGGCGTACCTGGAGGAGCGTGCCGTCGCCCGCCGGCACGCCCGCGAACGCTACGACGAGTTCGCCGCCACCAAGGCCGACCTCGTCTCCCGCGCCCGGACCCAGCGCGAATGGAGCTCCCAGGGCGTCCGCAACGCCATGAAGAAGAGCCCGGACAACGACAAGATCCGCCGCGCCGCGAATACCGAGTCCTCGGAGAAGCAGGGCCAGAAGGTCCGGCAGATGGAATCCCGCATTGCGCGGCTCGAGGAAGTCGAGGAACCGCGCAAGGAATGGCAGCTGCAGTTCAGCATCGGCGCTGCACCGCGCTCCAGCGCCGTTGTGGCCACCCTGCGCGACGCCATCTTGCACCAAGGCGACTTCACCCTCGGACCGGTGAACCTCCAGCTCAACGCCGGCGAACGGATCGGGATCACCGGACCGAACGGCGCGGGCAAGTCCACCCTGCTGCGGCTCCTGCTCGGTGTGCAGCAGCCCGACGCCGGGAACGCTTCGATGGGAGCGTCCGTGGCGGTCGGGGAGATCGACCAGGCCCGCGGCCTGCTGGCGGGCCACCTGAAACTCGCCGACGCCGTCGAGGCCGTACTGACCGAGCTGTCCCCGGCGGAGGTGCGGACCCTGCTGGCCAAATTCGGACTCAAGGCGGACCACACCTCGCGGACCGTCGACTCGCTCTCACCCGGCGAGCGCACGCGGGCCGCCCTGGCGCTGCTGCAGGCCCGCGGAGTGAACCTGCTGGTCCTCGACGAGCCGACCAACCACCTGGACCTCCCGGCGATCGAACAGCTTGAGGAGGCCCTGGACAGCTACGACGGGGCCCTGCTCCTGGTCACCCACGACCGCCGGCTGCTGGAAAACGTGCGCCTGGACGTCCGCTGGAACGTGGTGGACGGCGTCGTTACCGAACTGCAGGGCGCGAGCGCCCCGAAAGGCACCAACACATGAGTATGGACCGGGTGGCCTGGAGCTCCCTCTACAACATCACCCGCGCCTCTGACGGCTCCAAGCCGTTTTCCAAGGCCCTCGTCAAGCGCGTCTTCGGCTTCGCAAAGCCGCACCGCAGCCGGCTGATCGCCTTTGTGCTCCTCTCGATCGTGATGGCCGTCCTGGCCGTCGCGACGCCGGTGCTCGCCGGCCAGGTGGTGGACGCGATCATCGCGAAGGCTGCGGCGGGCACGGTGATCTGGCTCGCCATCCTGATTGCGATCGTGGCCGTGGCCGAGGCCGGGCTGGGGCTCGTGACGCGCTGGCTGTCCTCCACGATCGGCGAGGGCGTCATTCTGGACCTGCGCACCAAAGTCTTCGACCACGTGCAGAAGATGCCCATCGCCTTCTTCACCCGCACCCGTACCGGGGCCCTGGTCAGCCGGTTGAACAACGACGTGATCGGGGCGCAGTCCGCGTTCGCCGGGACGCTTTCCGGCGTGGTCAGTAACGTGGTGGCCTTGGCCCTGACCCTGGTGGTCATGCTGAACAAGTCTTGGCTGGTGACCGTGCTGGCCATGATTCTGCTGCCGATCTTCCTTATTCCGGCCCGCCGGATGGGCTCCCGGCTGGCTGAACTGCGCCGCGAGGCCGCCGAGCACAACGCCACCATGGGCACCCAGATGACGGAGCGGTTCTCCGCCCCGGGCGCCACCCTGGTCAAGCTGTTCGGCCGGCCGGACGAGGAGTCCCGCGAGTTCGCCCTTCGGGCCGGACGGGTGCGGGACATCGGCGTCCGGACCGCCATGCTGCAGTTCACCTTCGTCACAGCCCTAACCCTGGTCTCGGCCCTTGCCTTGGCGTTGGTGTACGGCCTGGGCGGCTGGCTGGCCCTGGGCGGGCAGCTGGCCGCGGGCGACGTCGTCGTGCTGGCGCTGCTACTGACCCGCCTCTACGCCCCGCTGACGGCGCTCTCCAGCGCCCGCGTGGAGATTATGAGTGCCCTGGTCAGCTTTGAACGCGTCTTTGAAATCCTCGACCTCAAGCCGCTGATCCAGCAGAAGCCGGACGCCGTGGAGTCCCCGCGCGGACCGCTGTCCGTGGAGTTCGACAACGTCCGGTTCGCCTACCCCTCGGCCGACAAGGTCTCGCTGGCCTCCCTCGAGGATGTCTCCACGCTGGACACCCGTGGCGGCGAAGAGGTGCTGCACGGCATCAGTTTCCGGGTGGAGCCCGGCCAGACGGTGGCGCTCGTAGGGTCCTCCGGGGCCGGGAAGTCCACCATCGCCCAGCTGCTCTCGCGGCTGTACGACGTCGATTCCGGCGCGGTCCGCTTCGGCGGAATGGGCGACGGAGCCGGGGTGGACGTCCGGGACCTGACCTTCGATTCGATGCGGCAGACCCTGGGCATGGTGACCCAGGACGGCCACCTCTTCCACGAAAGCATCGCCTCGAACCTGCGGCTGGCCCGGCCGGAGGCGAGCGAGGAGCTGATGTGGGATGTACTGCGCCAGGCGCGGCTCGAGGACATGATCCGGTCGCTGCCGGACGGCCTGGACACTATCGTGGGGGAGCGCGGCTACCGCCTCTCCGGCGGTGAGCGCCAGCGGCTGACCATCGCGCGCCTGCTCATTGCGCAGCCCCGGGTCGTCATCCTGGACGAGGCCACGGCCGCGCTGGACTCCACCAACGAGGCCGCGGTGCAGGCCGCGCTCGGCGCGGCGCTGGAAGGCCGCACCGCCGTCGTGATCGCGCACCGGCTCTCGACCGTCCGCGCCGCCGACGCGATCCTGGTGGTCGAGGACGGCGTCATTGTCGAGCGCGGAACACACACCGAGCTGCTCGCCGCCGAGGGCCGCTACGCGGAGCTGTACCGGACCCAGTTCGCCGAGGCCACCGCGGTGGCCGCGGAAGCGCTGCCGGAGCTCTAGCCGCGGTTGCTTGCAGGCCGGCGGGCCGGCTCCGCCGCGAGGGCCGGCAGCACGTGGTCGGTCAGCAGCGGTGCGAGGTCATCGGGCAGGACGCCGTCGAGCTCCAGCCAGCGGATCTCCGCAATCTCGGCTGAGGGCCGGGCCGTCCAGCCGCCTGCGGGGTTCATCAACGTCGGCGCGGTGAACACCGTGGCCTCGATCTGCGTGGCGGCCTCGTTGGCGGCCTCGGCCAGCCAGCTCCCGAAGGGTTCGAGGTCCTCCGCGGCAACGACGATGCCCACTTCCTCCTCGAGTTCCCGGGCGGCCGCCTGTGCCGCGGATTCGCCGGCTTCGGGTTTGCCGCCCGGGTGCATGAACTTGTCGGTGCCGCGTTTGCGGACGGTGAGGAGGCGCCCGGCGTCGTCAAAGACGCAGACGGCCGATACGACAATGCGGGGGTTCATTGTTGGCTCCCAAGCCTGGTTGTTGCCGAGGGTGCGCCGGCCGCGGGCTTGCCGGCGGCCGGCACCCGGCGCAGCACGGTCTCCAGCACAAGGTCTTTGGCCGGCCCAGTGACTTCCCACCGGTAGCTGAACCCGTCGGTCCCGGTCCTGGTGTACCGGACCCGGTAGGTGTCCGGATCGCACCAATGCCGGTCCTGGTTATCCGCTCCGCCGAAACCCATGCGGTGGAAGGGCCGGCCGTCGGGGAAGAACATGTCCATCGTCTCCGGGGTGGCCGAGGGCCGGAGCAGGTACTCTCGGCTGGCGGGTCCGGTAAAGGGGTGGGCGCCTGCCGGGTTCCACTGCACGGTGCCTTCTTCGCGGAAGCGCAGGCCGCCGTCGTCGGTTGCTGTGAAGCGGACGACGCCGGTAAAGGTTCCGTGGCTGTCTGTGGCCCGGTCCACCATGGTGCGTTCCGCAGTCCAGCCGCCGAGCAGGTAGGCGCGCAGGTCGAACGGCAACTGGGAGTTCAAGTGCCCTCGATTGGAATCGAACCAACGACACCGGCTTTAGGAGAGCCGTGCTCTATCCACTGAGCTACGAGGGCGGGCGTGCGGGGTGGGTGGCTGTTCGCCGGCCCGTCCGGACACGGTTACCAGCATACAAGGTGAGGGCCCGTACTACGCTCTTGGCATGTCAGTCTCCGCCCGCAACGGGTCTCCCGAGCTTCTTTACCTACCGGACGCGGCCGTCACGCGGTTCTATGTTGGTGCGCTCGCCAAGCTCAGCGTGCTGCAGTACTTCGTCGCCGAGGCGGCGGTGATCGGGGCGTGGGCCGGGCGGTCGCCGTACAGCCGCCGCACGGGTTACATCAGCGACCTCGGCGCGCTGGGCTGTGGCGGATTCGACGGCCGCGACGTTTGTTCGCCGGCGCACCTGCTGATGAATGCCTCGTTCGTGGTGCAGGGGATCGGCATGATGGTCGGGGCGCTGCTGCTCAGCTCCGCCGTGATTGGGAGCGCCGCGGTGCTCCGGGGTGTCGCCCGGGTGCAGGGCCGGCAGGCGGTGGCCGGTGGGCGGCCGACGTCGTATGCGGCCTTTGCTGCCCGGGCGCTGAGCCTCACCGCGGGGGCCGGCACGGTCATCGTGGGGCTGGTGCCGGAAGACGCCGGTTCCGGCTGGCACCAGGCGGGTGCGCTGATGTATTTCGCCGCCGGCGGCCTGGCGCTGCTCCTGGTCGGCTGGATGTGGCGGAGGCAGACGCCGCTGGGCTGGTTCATCCTTGCCTGCGGAGCCGTTTCGCTGGCCGCGCTGGTGGCCGGCGGGGTGACGGGCATGCACGTGCCGGAGCCCGGGACCCTGGAACGGCTGATGGGTTACCCCATCACGATCGGCATGGCGGCACTGGGGCTGGTTGTTGCGCAGCGTGTCCGGCAGGACGTCGTGACAAGGAGGCGGCAGCGGGCACAGGGGAGAGCTCCCCATACCGCGGATCCCGCCCCGCCCGTAGGCTGAACCAAGGAATCTGAGCTATTGGGGGGAATTGTGGTGCAACGTACCGGAGACCCGGCGCTGAACATCTTCGAGATCAGCGGCCTGGCGTGGGCGGCCGCCGTCGACCGGGCCATGCAGGTGCTGGCTGCAGAACCGGAGGTGGATTTCGACGCCTACCAGCAGTCGCCGGGCGCCGTCGCAATGCGCCTCCTGGATCCTGCGGACACGAGCCGCCTCGACGCTGAACTCCGCGGGGCGGGCTTCGTCGGCCCGGACGGCGCCATCCGCGCTCAGTGGCTGCTGGCCGTCGCGATCTCCGCCACCGCCCCCATCCGCGTCAGCGCCGTGGCCCGGACCGCCGACGAGTCGGCGCACACAGACCTTGCACTGGCGGGCGGCCGCGGCATAGCCGTCTCCTACCGGCGGCGGGTCCGCACCACAGCCGCCGGGACGGATGTCCCCGGGGTACACGACGTCGTGGAGGTTGCCCTATTCGAGGAACAGCACGCCTGGGCCGCCGTGCGACGGATCCTTCCCGACCATGCCGAACTCCTGGCCGGCACCCCAAGCGCGGGCAGCACCCCAAGTCGGGAGGGCGGCCGCGACGTCGTCGGCGCCCGCGAGCTGCAGGACCCCGGCAACGCCGGGGTGGACCCGGACATCACCGCCGCCGTCCTGGCACCGCGCTGCACCGTGTACCTGGACGTGGTGGCAGCGCCGCCCGGGCAGGCGGCCGCCTACCTTGCCTCGGATGTCTGGTCCCTGGCGGACAACCTCTACTCAGTCCGTACCAGCGGCGACGGCGGCGGGTCCCTGGTGCTGGTGGACGCGGCCCCCGGGGATATCGCCCGGGAACTGTCCTGGCGGCTGCTTGGGGCCCGGGAGTTCCTTGCCGGTGCTGCGGGCAAGGTGGCCTGACCATGAGCATGTATGGGATGGATGTTGAGTCCGGGCGCCGGCTCAGCGAAGAACTGTCACGGGCCGGCGAGCGCCTGCTGGCGATGAGCGCCGAGCTGACCCCGGCCATCACTGGCGCGGTGTGGGAGGGCCGCGACGGTGCCCGGTTCCGGGAAGACTGGAAAGGGCACAGGCAACGGCTGATCGGTGCCGGCAACGCCCTGAAGGCCGCGTCGAACACGGTCAAGCGCGACGTCGAAGAGCAGGTCTACGCCAGCGAACACGGCGGCGGGGCCGCGGGGGTGGAAGCCGGGATTGCGCGCAGGCCCGGGGGAGAGTCCCTGTGGCAGCGGCTGGGGCTGGACCGGTTGGGCAGTGACCTTCCCGGGGAAGCGGGGGACCTCTGGAGCCAGACCGGCAAATTCATCAGCACGGTGGGTACCGCGACGGAATTCACCTGGAACTGGCTCCAGGACGGGGCGCCCATCCCGGTCCGGAACTTCATGGATGCACAGGCCAACCTGGTGGAGCAGGTCGGCCACACCGGCGATATGGGTTGGCGGTGGCTCACCACCGGGGAACCGCCGTCGCTCACCGAGGTGGTGTCCAACGGGGTGCTGCTCCGGGCCGGTGCCCTGTCGCTGGCTGCAACCGCCCTGAGCCTGGGCACGTACAACCCGCACCTGCTTGATGACGGACGCCCGGTTGCCGGTGACCCTGTCCCGGTACCGGTGGGTGACCCCGCCGAAGTGGACAAGGACGGGAGGCCCAATACCCCGGTGCCCGCAACCATAAGCGCCATCCTGGCCACCACCAACGCCGCCTATGCCGACGAGGGCAAGCCGGGGACCCCGGACGCCGCGGTGCGCATCACGTCGGTCCACAAACCCGGAGAGCCGGATGCGTACGTCATCAGCATCCCGGGAACCACACGCTGGTATCCGGACGGTGCCGCGAACGCCACGGACCTCACCGGAAACCTGCAGCTCGCCGGCGGCAACATGTCCACGGCGGCCGAGGCGGTCCGCCTAGCCATGGAGAAGGCGGGTATCCCGGCCGGCTCGCCCGTTATGCTGTCCGGGCACTCGCAGGGCGGCATGATTGCCGCGACCCTGGCCTCGGACCCTTCCTTTACCAACCGGTTCAACGTGACCAACCTTGTCACGTTCGGGTCGCCCATCGATTCGACCCCGATCCCGTCCCGGATTGATGTCCTTGCGCTGCAGCACCAAGGAGACCCGGTCCCCAAGCTCGACCTTGGAGACTTCACGCTGGGACCGGACGGGTCGGTCTCCGCAAGCCAGGACAACAGCGTGGTCAAGGTGACGCTGCCCAACCCTGCTGTTGATCCCGGGGCTGCCGGGATCGGTTATCACGACGGCGGCGAGTACGTGAAGTCCACGGGCAACCTCGAGGACCACGGCCCGATTGCCGACTACGCTCAAAAGGAGTCAACCCAGAAGTTCCTGACCTCGGACCCCGGTCAGGCCAGTTCTACCGTCTCGAGTATTTCGCGCAAGCAGTAACGCGGACCGGCCGGTGCCGGCCCATAGTGGAAGTCGACCATGAAAAACCAAATCCGGATTCTCGCAGGAGCGCTAACCGTGGGCCTACTCGCAGCATTTCTGTCAGCATGCGGACTCGGTGGGCCCTCGAAAGCCGACCAGCTGGAGTCCGCCCTCCAGAAAGCCGGGATGTCCGTCCCGGGTGTGACCGCCGTCCAGGCGGACGCCAACGTCAACACGTCGGGCAAGTTCATCACCGTGAAGCTCGTGGGCGCCAGCGCTGATAAGGCGACGCTCACCCGGACGCTGGACCAGGCAATGCCGGCCCTGCTGGACAGCATCAAAGATGTGGAGGGCGGCACGTTCGGAGCAAGTATCTTCTCGCCCGACGACGCCGTCCACGCCGGCCCCGGCGACCTGGGGTACAGCGGCTCTAGCTCGTTATCGAGCGTTCGCGAATACTTCGCCCGGTAAGCGGCCGCGGCTCCGTGTCGCCCGGGTGTCTTATGTCTCATATTGTCTGCGGCTTGCATTATCATGGGGGCATTCGCCGGAACGCTCCGGCGCTTCGCGCAGGGTACGCGTTGCCTGCACGCTGGATTGCCGGCTTTGTGATCTATGGGGGCAGATGTCTAGTCAGCTAGTTGCGCCGTCTCTGGCAGCGACTGCCTTCGGCGACCCCCAGCGCACCCCCTTCCGCGCCTCAAGCCGACGGAACCACCTCTCATGACGGTCGAAGCCCCGGCGGCACCGGACCGCCAAGTCCACGTGGATATGCCTGCGACGTCCGTGGACTCCTCTCCCGCCGGACCGATCATCTCCGTGCGTGAACTCCCCGGCGGCGTCATTGAAATCGCGCTGCCGCCGAACCGGCGGATCGAGGGCCCCGAAGCTGAAGTGGCCGGTGCCACCGTGCGTGCGCTCGCCGCCGGCCAGCGCGTTCCCGTCCTGCTGGTGATCTCCGGCGTCGGTAGCGTCAGCGCGGAAGCCCGCGAAGTGTACGCGGGGTCCATCGCCCCGTCCGCCTTCGCTCTCGTGGGGGAGAGCCCCGTGGACCGCGTGATCGCCCACTACCTGCTGCGGTCACGAACCGAAACAATCCCGGCCGAGTTCTTCCTTTCGCGGTCAGAAGCCCTCGAGTGGTTAAGGCCGTATACGAGTGAAAAGTGATGTACCAGACCCCCGGCTCCACACGTTGGTGGAAGGCATTGTCCGGATCGCGAGCGGCGACCTAAGCACCAGGATCCCGCATTCGGGCGCGCGCGACGACGTCGCCGCCGTCATTGCGGGCATCAACCTGATGGCCGATGACCTGCAGACCATTTACCAGGAGCTGGAGGAACGGGTCGAAAGCCGCACCGCCATGCTGCGCGAGGCCCAGGTGGAGCTCGAACGGATGGCGCTCACCGATCCGCTCACCCAGCTGGCGAACCGGACCGCACTGAATTCCGTGCTCAGCCACGCGCTCGCCGAAACGCTGCGCGGCGAGATGCCGCCGGCGCTGCTGATCCTCGACCTCGACTCGTTCAAGGGAATTAACKACACCCTCGGCCACAGTGCGGGGGACGACGTTCTGCGCGTCATCGCCCGCCGGCTGCAGGAGGCCGTCAGGGTCACGGATACCGTGGCCCGGCTAGGCGGCGACGAATTTGCCGTGATGCTGCCCAAGTCGAACCTTGTCCGTGCCCGGCGGGTCGCGAACCGGATCCTGAAGGCGCTCAGCGAAAGCCTGGACATCGGCGACCTCCGTATCACTTGTGGCACCAGTATTGGTGTGCGCGTGGCCGAACCGGGGCAGTCGGCCGACGAGCTCGTGATGGAAGCCGACACGGCCATGTACGCGGCCAAGGCCCAGCCGCACAGCGCTATCAAGGTCTTCGAACCGGCCCTCCTGTACGCCCGCCGGCTGCAGAGCCTTATGGTGACGGAAATGCGGGAGGCGATCCTGCATGACCAGCTCACCCTGCACTTCCAGCCGGTCGTCGAGCTCCCCACGGGCCGGATTGAGGGCGTTGAGGCCCTGGTCCGCTGGAACCACCCCGAGCGCGGGCTGCTGATGCCGGACCAGTTCATCCCCCTTGCCGAGGAGACCGGGATGATCGTGGAGCTGGGCCACTGGGTGCTGCGCAACGCGGTACGGCAGCTCCGCGACTGGCAGGACCGGCTGCCGCTGGACAGCGAATTCTCCGTGCGGGTCAACATCTCCACCACGGAACTGCAGAACCTGGAACTCATCGAGCACGTCCGGGACATCCTCAGCGAAACCGGCGTCGACGCCGCAAACCTCATCATCGAGCTGACCGAATCCATGGCGGTGACCGGCGGCGACGTCGACAAGTACTCCCTGAGCGGGCTCCGCCAGCTGGGTGTCCAGCTCGAAATCGACGACTTTGGCACCGGATACTCCTCCATCAGCTACCTGCGCCGGCTGCCCGTGAATGTGGTCAAGATCGACAAGAGCCTGATTGACGGGCTGGGATCTGACGAGGAGCAGGGCGGCTTCGTTGAGGCTGTCCTGCATTTGATCCACGCCTGTGGCCTCAAGGCAGTGGCGGAGGGGATCGAGACCGCCGAACAGGCCGAGGAACTGGTGCGGCTGGGTTGCGGCAGCGGCCAGGGCTACTACTTCGGCCGCCCGGCGCCCGCCGAGGCCATCGAAGCGCTCGTCATCGAAGGCCGGACAGTTTCGCAGTAGCCGCTCATCTGCGGCGTGGCTAACGACGGCGGCTTGCCCGCCGACATAGCCGACACCGCCGTCGCCACGACAAAGGGCGGGAGCCGGAAGTAATTCCGATTCCCGCCCTTTGCGGTTGGTGACTCCGTTAGTTCTTGGGGGTGGAGTTCGGCCAGTAGTCCACTGCCACGACAGTCTGACCGGAATTGCCGCCCGTAGCCGAGACAGCAGCCGAGGCCGAGAGGCCTGCTGCTGCGAGGGCGCCGGCGACGAGGAGTGTTGCGAGGGTCTTCTTCATGTAATGCTCCTGTTGCGTGAGAGGCTGATGTGACTCGTGTGATGCAGGATTAGTATAGGGTCAATCGACACACCGTCAGATAACGATTCATCACATCTGCCGGGGTCGGTGTTATTTTCCGGCTTCGCAACGACATTCCGGTCGTAGAACCTTGCGCGGCGAGTACCTAATCGGCGGCAAAGGCCCCGATAATTGGTTCATGCACTCAGTTTCACCGCTTTACGCAGCTGCGGAGCTTCAAGCACACGAGTTCCGTAGCCACCATGCCTTCGCCGAAGCGGCCGGCAGCGCTGAGCGGGCTGCCGAAATAGCACTGCGGGACGGAAACTTTGGGTCGTGGTGGAACATGACCTTTCTCCGCGCCGAAAACCTCTTGGACGCACAAAGCTTTGATGAGTGCGCGACCCTGGCAACGTCCCTCATTGAGGATGCAGGAGACCCACCGAACCCCCACGATCAAGCTCGTGCCCACATTTTGCTGGCCAAGGCCCGTCAGGGCGCGGGCTCGCTTGAGCAGGCCGCGGACTCCGCACGTGCTGCCGCCGACCTCACGACGGGGGAGTCGGATGTCGAAATCAACATCAAGGCGAGGCAGGCACTCATCGCTGCACTGGCAGACGGCGGGAAGTTGTCAGAGGCTTGGAGCGAGAGCAAGGTTCTCGCGAATGTGATTTCCGAAGATGTTGATGATCAGCTTGCTGGTAAAGCCTTCTGGGTTATCGGGAACGTTGCCTTCCTGTGCGACAGGATCCAGGAGGGTTTGCACTATCACGAGCTAGCGGCAACGACTTTCTCGCCTACAAAAAACCTCGACGTTTGGGCCAAATTCAACAAGGCCTCTGCCGCCATGCGCCTTGCGGCGAACGTTGCCGACTCTGACACGTTGCGCTGTATTGAGCGCGCAGAGTTGGCCACCGATATTATTGGTGGAAGTGAAAATGATCTGCTGCTGCTCAAGCGCAATCGCGCCCACTGGAGTTTTCTTGCCGGGGATGCAGAGTCTGCTGTGGCGCTCCTGGAAGAAATCCGTGCTACTTCAAGGAGCCTTACGCCCCAACTTTTCGCTGACGCGTGCTTTCTCCTAGGACGCTCGTATCTCGCATTAGGTGACGAAATGGCCGCCCGGGACTCTTTGGTCGAGGCTGCCGCGCATTTTGAAAGCGCCGGAGCCCCACACCGCGCCAAGCAGGCCCGGGACTTCCTGAGGGACGAATTGGGCCGCGACTCGTTCTGGAGATGGCTGCTGCGGGTCACGGGTTTCGGGCGCGGCTGACCCCACTCGCTAGATTCCACCACGGATGGGCAGATCCATTGCGGCCACCGCCTTCTGGACATGTCCATTGCTGGTGCTGAGTAATGGACATATATGGAATATGCCCTCTGGTCTTAGCTAAGGATGGGCATGTCCATCGGGATGGGCGAGACTCTGCCGGGCCGACCGGGGTCCCTCCGGATATGTCCTCTGGTCTTAGCCAAGGATGGGCATGTCCATCGGGACGGCCGAGACGCCGCGGAACCGACCTCGCCCACGTCTGGGTATGTCCAATGCGGGTGCTGAGCAATGGACATACATGGGATATGCACTCCGGTCCTAGCTAGGGGTGGCCATGTCCATCGGTCCTAGTTAAGGATGGGCATGTCCATCGGGACGGGACCCAGACGCTGCGGACCCGACCCGGTCGACTCCGCGTCCCGTTAGACCGGCGCCGACCCCGGACCCCCGGTACGTGCCGGGCGCTTCCGGCGTCCCAGGTACACGGCCACGCCGCCCGCGGCCAGGCTCAGGACAAGCAGGATCCAGCCGGCCACCGTGAGGCCCGACGCGAGGGCCACCTGGCCGCCGTCGACCGGACCGGCGGACATTATGGCGTCGATGGCGGTATTGCCCAGCAGCCGGACCACGGCGAACAGCAGCGGAAGCGCCCACAGCGCCCAGCGCAGCGGTTTGCGGGCCACGTTGGTGCCGATGAGCAGCAGCCACGTGAACCCGAAGATCAGCGGGAACAGTGTTCCGGCGGTCTTGTGCACGTAGTTGAGCTGCCCGCGCGCGTCACCGTCCATCGCGGACCGCAGCTGCTCCGCGAAGCGCTGGTCGAAGCCGCCGAACTGGGAATCGGGCATCGGCAGCCCGCCGCTGAGCTGGGTGAGCTGGTTCAGGGTCAGCAGGTGGAGGTACCAGAACAGGAACAGGCTCGCGACGACGCCGGCGATCAGGATCAGGTTGCCGTTGCTCTGGGCCTTTTGCGGGCTCCGGGTGGTGCTGGGATTGATCACCGCCGGGAGGTGGTGCTGGGGAACGGCCGCGTTGGCGCCGTGCTTCTTGATCCGCTGCGCGGGTGTCTTGGCCATGGCTCCATTATCGACCATCCCCGGAACCGGGCGGCCCGTCGGCCCGGCATCCCCGGGCCCGGCGGGTCCGCCTGTTCAGGATCTCCGGGCGCCCGATAGGCTGAACGCGTGAGCGAATCAGGCAGCAGCGACCATGTCAGGCACCGGCTCGGCCGGCACAGCACGGCGGAACTCAACCCCGAGCTGGACGACTACCAGCTCGCCGAAGCCCTGGTACGGGAGGCCGGCAACCTGGCGCTCCTGATGCGGCAGGCGGGGCTGGAGGGCCAGCGGAAGACGTCCGTTTCCGACGTCGTAACGGCCGCTGACCACGCCGCCGAGGCCTATGTCCTCGACCAGCTGCAGCGATGCCGGCCCGACGACGGCATCCTCGGTGAGGAAGGCGCCTCGGTACAGGGCAGCAGCGGCCGGACCTGGGTGATCGACCCCGTGGACGGCACCTACAATTTCCTGCACGGCTCCAGCTACTGGTGCTCCGCCATCGCCCTCAAGGACCCGTCCGGCCCCCTGCTCGGGGCCATTTTCCAGCCGGAAGCGGACAAACTGTGGCTCGGCGGCACCACCCACGCCGCCACCCTCAACGGCGAACCGCTGACGAGTTTCCGGTCCCGCGAGGCCGGTGGACGGGGACGTGCCGAGTCCCCGCTGGCCGAGCTGGGCGCCGCCACGTATATCCATCCGACCTGGCTGGCCGACCCGATGTGCGCCATGCCCTGGCACGCGGCGGCGACCTCGGCGGCGTCACTGCGTATGTTCGGTTCGGGCTCGTGCGACCTCGGCCGGGTAGCCGACGGGGAGCTGGACTGCTGGTTCCAGCACAGCTCCCCGGAGTGGGACTGGCTGCCGGGCAAGGCCATTGTGGTCGCCGCGGGCGGGACCACCGACGTCGTCCGCGTCAACGGCCTCGAATGGTTTGTGGCCGGCGGCACGACGGCGGTCCGGCAGCTCCGGGCGGCCCTGGAGTCGGGCTCAGTCACCTAACGTCCCCGACGGTGTGGCCGCCGGCGGGGCATGCCCATTCTTGGCCAGTACGGATGGGCATACTCTTCCTGCAGCCCGGGACCGATGGACATGCTCGTCCCTGCCGCTGAGGGATGGGCATGCTCGTCCTCATCACCGGCGGATGGACATGCCCGTCCCAGCAGTCTCTGGCGGATGGACATGCCCATTGTTCAGCCCTAAGCGTGGACAAATTCACAATATGTCCAACGGTCCGCACCAGGGATGGGCATGTCCGGCGGGGCGGGGTGCGGGCGGATCGCGGCGTCAGTGCCACCGCCTAGACTTGTTAACACCATGGATATGTTGTTTGACCCCTACGCCGACGGACCCCTCCGAGCTGCCTCGAACGCGGCGGCACCTGCCAAGGCGTCCGCGAATCCTGGTGCAGGCACGGGCCTGCCGGACCTGCGGCCGGCACCCGGCTACGGCACCCAGGCCAGCCCCGGCCACAACCCCGCCCACGGCGAGGACTGGGACCGCCCTAAGCTCCCCAACGCTGACGAGCTGCTGCAGGGACTCAACCCGCAGCAGGAAGAAGCCGTCAAGCACGCGGGCGGCGCCCTGCTGATCGTTGCGGGTGCTGGCTCCGGCAAGACCCGGGTGCTCAGCAACCGCATCGCCTACCTGATCGCCACCCGGCGCGCGCACCACGGCGAGATCCTGGCCATCACGTTCACCAACAAGGCCGCTGCCGAGATGCGCGAGCGGATCGAGCTGCTGGTCGGGGCCCGGGCCAAGACCATGTGGATCTCCACGTTCCACTCCTCCTGCGTCCGGATCCTGCGGCGCGAGGCGGCCAACGTCGGCCTCAACTCCAACTTCTCCATCTACGACTCCGCCGATTCGCTCCGCCTGATCACGCTGGTGGCCAAGAACCTGGACCTGGACCCGAAGCGCTTCGCGCCCAAGGCAATTCAGCACAAGATCTCGGCCCTCAAAAATGAGCTCATCGACGCGGACAGCTACGCCTCCAGCGCCAACTACAACGACCCGTTCGAACAGGCCGTCGCCGAGGTCTTCAAGGGTTACACCCAGCGCCTGCGCCAGGCCAACGCCATGGACTTCGATGACCTGATCGCCGAGACCGTCTACATGTTCCGGGCCTTCCCCGCGCTGGCCGATTCCTACCGGCGGCGCTTCCGGCATGTGCTGGTGGACGAATACCAGGACACCAACCACGCCCAGTACGCCCTGGTCCGCGAGATCGTCGGCGAGGGCCCCGGTGCCGCGGAACTCACCGTCGTGGGCGATTCGGACCAGTCCATCTACGCCTTCCGCGGCGCGGACATCCGCAACATCGTCGAGTTCGAAAAGGACTACCCGGACGCCCGGACCATCAAGCTCGAACAGAACTACCGTTCCACCCAGACCATCCTCAGCGCCGCCAACTCGGTGATTTCCCGGAACCCCAACCGGCCGGAAAAGCGGCTTTGGACGGCGGAGGGCGACGGCGAGAAGATCGTCGGCTACGTCGGGGAGAACGAGCACGACGAGGCGCAGTTCATCGCGAAGGAAATCGACCGGCTCCAGGACGAAGGCAACCTCCGCCCGGGCGACGTCGCGATCTTCTACCGCACCAACGCCCAGTCCCGGTCCATCGAGGACGTCCTGGTGCGCGTCGGCCTGCCCTACAAGGTGGTCGGCGGCACCCGCTTCTACGAGCGCAAGGAAATCAAGGACGCCCTGGCGTACCTGCGCGTGCTGGTCAACCCGGACGACGACGTAAATCTGCGCCGTATCCTCAACGAACCCAAGCGCGGCATCGGCGACCGCGCCGAGGGAGCCATCGCCTCGCTCGCGCAGCGCGACCGGACCTCCTTTATGGCCGCCGCCCGCCGCGCCGACGAGGCGCCCGGTATGGCCACCCGCTCCGTAAACGCCGTCCTGGGCTTCGTCAAGCTCCTCGACGACCTCGCCGAAGTGGCCGCCGGCTCCGGTGCCGCCGCCGCTTTGGAGGCTGTCCTGGAACAAACCGGCTACCTCGCCACGCTGCGTTCGAGCACCGACCCGCAGGACGAATCCCGGGTGGAAAACCTGGCCGAACTGGTCGCCGTCGTCCGCGAATACGAGCGTGACAACCCCGAAGGCTCCCTTGGGGCCTTCCTGGAGCAGGTCTCCCTGGTGGCCGACGCGGACCAGATCCCGGACGCCCCCGGCGCCGACATCGACGCCGCGGTGGCCGAAGCCAAGCGCCTGGGCGTCGTTACGCTGATGACCCTGCACACCGCCAAGGGGCTCGAATTCCCGGTGGTGTTCCTGACCGGCATGGAGCATGGGCTGTTCCCGCACCAGCGCTCGGCCACGGACCCCAAGGAACTGGCGGAGGAGCGCCGCCTGGCGTACGTCGGCCTGACCCGTGCGCGCAGACGCCTGTACCTGACCCGGTCCGAGGTCCGCAGCATGTGGGGGCAAAGCCAGTACAACCCCGCCAGCCAGTTCATCGAGGAAATCCCGGCCGAACTGGTGGAGTGGAAACGCGAGGGATCCACCCGCCAGGCCAGCAGCTGGGGGAGCGGGGGAGGCTCGATCGGCTCCAGCCGCTACGGCGGGTCCTTCTGGGGCGCCGGCACCGCGCGCGGCACCGGGGCGGACGCCTCCGCAGGGTTCAACGCCGACGTCCCCGCCGCGATCGCGAAGAACCGGGTACAGCCGCAGAAGGAGATCGTCGCCGTCAGTGTGGGCGACAAGGTCAATCACACCAGCTTCGGCAACGGCACGGTACTGGCCGTTGAAGGCGCAGGGGATAAGACCGTCGCGAAGGTGAAGTTCGACGTCGGCGAGAAGCGGCTCCTGCTGCGCTACGCGCCGCTCACCAAGCTCGACGCCTGACCGGCGGCGGGCACCGACGACGCCGGCCCGCCACCCGCCGTCGTCCCTGCACCGCCCGGCGACCGGTGCCGGGCATAATGGAGCCCATGCGACGGACATTCCTGGGGCTTCTGGCCGCCTTGCTGCTGCTGGCGGCCACCGCGTGCACCGTCACACAACGGGACCCCAACTACGTGCCGCCCGCGCCGCTGCCCGCGCTGGAGCAGCTCAAGCAGGCCCCGCTGACGGACCCCGCAACTTTGGGTGCCGGCCAGGACTCGCTGAGCTTCGTCACCGCCGACCACAACGTGGTCTGCTCACTCACTTCAGCCCGGGGCGAGCACATCAACCTGCCGTACGAACAAAACGGGTTCAGCGGAAACGGGACCGCCAAGTTCGCCACCGTGCCGGCCGCGCACTGTGAACTGGCGGTCTACCCGAAGCCGAAGCCCAAGGACATCCGCGACAACTGCGGCGGGACCAACCTCGGCTACCTGGGCGGCACCGCCCTGCTGACACCGGACAAAGCCGTCTACGGCGAATGCCGGTCCGGCGTCACCCAACAGGAGTCCGAGTACGGTCCCAAGGGCACGCCCAACGGGCCGATCTCCCAGCTGCCGGTGCTCGCGGACGGGAAGAACGTCGAACGCAACGGCCTGCGCTGCTCCGCGTACAACGGCGGCGTCGCCTGCGGAAACGTCTCCGCCGGGGTCGCATTCTTCGTTTCACGCGACCGTTACGAGCTCATCTCGAGCACCCCGAAAACGGCCTCCCCGGCCCCGTCGGACGCCCCAAAAACCCCGTAATCTAGCGGTTTTTCTACGCTCAATAGAATAGTGTCGTTACTCACATAACGGGTACTCTGGGTCGGGCTGGTCCGTTCAAAGGACTAGAGTTCGACAGAGGAGCATTGCGCCGTGTGGCTCGTTTCCAAGCTTGTCGCAGGGTGCGTTTATTCCGCAGCCCGGTAACCGCGAGTACGCGGGGTCCGGCTGTACAGAAACTACTTCGACGTAGAAGGACACTAAACCGTGGACCTGTTTGAATATCAGGCGCGCGATATGTTCGAGGCGCACGGTGTACCCGTGCTTGCCGGCATCGTGGCGCACACCCCTGAAGAAGCAAAGGCAGCTGCCGAGAAGATCGGCGGCGTAACTGTCGTCAAGGCACAGGTTAAGGTCGGTGGCCGAGGCAAGGCTGGCGGCGTTAAGGTCGCCAAGACCGCCGACGAGGCGCATGAATACGCCACCAACATCCTCGGCATGGACATCAAGGGCCACACCGTCAACAAGGTGATGATCGCCCAGGGTGCCGACATCGCCGAGGAATACTACTTCTCCGTCCTTCTGGACCGGGCCAACCGCAACTACCTGGCCATGTGCTCGGTCGAGGGCGGCATGGAAATCGAGCAGCTCGCCGTCGAGCGTCCCGAAGCCCTGGCCAAGGTCTCCATTGACCCCGCCGTCGGCATCGACCAGGCCAAGGCCGACGAAATCGTCGCCGCCGCCGGGTTCGCCGAGGAACTGCGCGGCAAGGTCGCCGCCGTCATCCTCAAGCTGTGGGACGTCTTCAAGAAGGAAGACGCCACCCTCGTGGAGGTCAACCCGCTGGTCAAGACCGGCGCCGGTGACATCGTTGCCCTCGACGGCAAGGTCTCCCTCGACGAGAACGCTGACTTCCGCCACGCCAAGCACGCCGCCCTTGAGGACAAGGACGCCGCTGACCCGCTCGAGGCCAAGGCCAAGGCGCAGGACCTCAACTACGTCAAGCTCGACGGCGAAGTTGGCATCATCGGTAACGGTGCAGGCCTGGTTATGTCCACCCTGGACGTCGTCGCCTACGCCGGCGAGAACCACGGCAACGTCAAGCCCGCCAACTTCCTGGACATCGGCGGTGGAGCGTCCGCCGAGGTTATGGCGGCAGGCCTCGACGTCATCCTGGGCGACCCGCAGGTCAAGTCCGTCTTCGTCAACGTCTTCGGCGGCATCACCGCCTGTGACGCTGTCGCCAAGGGCATCGTCGGCGCGCTGGCCGAGCTGGGCCACTCCGCGAACAAGCCGCTGGTGGTTCGCCTCGACGGCAACAACGTCGAGGAAGGCCGCCGCATCCTGGCCGAGGCCAACCACCCGCTGGTTACCCTGGCCGCCACCATGGACGAGGGCGCCGACAAGGCCGCCGAGCTCGCCAACGCAGCTAAGTAAAGGGACGCGACAATGTCTATTTATCTGAACAAGGACTCCAAGGTCATCGTCCAGGGCATCACCGGCGGCGAAGGCACCAAGCACACCGCCCTGATGCTTAAGGCCGGTACCAACATCGTCGGCGGCGTCAACGCCCGCAAGGCCGGCACCACGGTCCTGCACGGCGATAACGAAATCACCGTCTTCGGCACCGTCAAGGAAGCCATGGCAGAGACCGGCGCCGACGTCTCCATCGTCTTCGTGCCGCCGGCCTTCACCAAGGACGCCGTCGTCGAGGCCATCGAGGCCGGCATCGGACTGGTCGTCGTCATCACCGAGGGTGTGCCGGTGCAGGATTCCGCCGAGTTCTGGGCCCTGGCCCAGTCCAAGGTGGACGCCAACGGCAAGCAGGTCACCCGCATCATCGGACCGAACTGCCCCGGCATCATCACCCCGGGTGAGGCCCTCGTCGGCATCACCCCGGCCAACATCACGGGCAAGGGCCCCATCGGCCTGGTCTCCAAGTCGGGCACCCTGACCTACCAGATGATGTACGAGCTCCGCGACCTCGGCTTCTCCACCGCCATCGGCATCGGCGGCGACCCGGTCATCGGCACCACCCACATCGATGCCCTTGAGGCCTTCGAAGCGGACCCCGAGACCAAGGCGATCGTGATGATCGGCGAAATCGGCGGCGACGCCGAGGAACGTGCCGCTGATTACATCAAGGCCCACGTCACCAAGCCGGTCGTCGGCTACGTGGCTGGCTTCACCGCCCCGGAAGGCAAGACCATGGGCCACGCCGGCGCCATCGTCTCCGGCTCCGCAGGCACCGCCCAGGCCAAGAAGGAAGCCCTCGAGGCTGCCGGCGTCAAGGTCGGCAAGACGCCGTCCGAGACCGCCAAGCTGCTGCGCGAAGTTTTCGCAGCCCTCTAGGCACCAGCACCACCACTCCGCACCAGCGCGGGGTCACTGGCCGCCCGTTCCCTCCCGGGACGGGCGAGCCGTGACCCCGCGCTGCGTCGTTAACCGGCTGCGTCGCTAACCGGCGGCGGCACTGAGCGCCGCCGCCGGTCGAGTAGGGTTTAGGAAAGGCAAAAGGCGCGCCCCGGGTGCGCAGGCAGGGGATCACGATGGCGGAAACACGGCGGACGCTGGTGGATGTCGTGGTGGACAGGGTCCTCGAGTACATCCTCAGCGGCCAGATCAAGCCCGACGACGCCCTGCCGCCGGAAGCGGACATCGCCAAGGAATCCGGCGTCAGCCGCCTGACGGCCCGTGAAGCCATGAAAGTCCTCAAAGCCCAGGACGTGGTGTACGTCAAACGCGGCCTCGGCACGTTCGTCAACCCGCCCGAACGCTGGACCGGGCTGGACGCAATTATGCGGGCGGCCTCCCGGGGAGTGGCCTCCGACCAGGTGGCGCTGCGGCTCCTGGAGGTCCGGCGCATGGTGGAGACCGGCGCCGCGGAACTCGCGGCCGCGCGGCACAGCCAGGCCGACCTCGCCGCCATGACGGAGAGCGTTGAGCGGATGGAAGCCGCCCACCACTCCGGCGACGTCGACGCCCTGACCTTGGCGGACATCGCCTTCCACGACACCGTCCTGCGGGCGTCCGGCAACCCCTTCGTCCCGGCGCTGCTGGCCCAGCTGTCCACCCTGCTGTACGCCATGCGGCGGGAAACCTCGGCCTTCCCCGACGTCCAGCGGCACGCCATCCACCACCACAAGGTGGTCCTGGCGGCCATCGCCTCCGGCGAGCCGTCCGCGGCACGCTCCGCGATGGACGCCCACATCACCCAGACCTTCGAGGACTTCAAGCAGTACCTCGCGGTCTCCAGCCGCGGCGCCGCCGCCAGCTGACCCGCGCACGGGCCAGCCGCTTGCCCGAACCTGGCGCCGCGCCTGCGCCGCGGCGCCGCCGCCAGCTGACCCGCGCCCGCGGCCCCGGCGGGCCCCGCGTGCCGCCGTCCCGTCGAAGCTGCACCCGCCAAGCCGAATTACCTCGCGCCTGTTGACGCCGTGCGGCCGTGTGACTAGAATCTCAAACAGATATCAGACATCTGACATCCCAATCACTTCGGAATGCCGCAAGCCAAAGGAGTCTTTATGCGCGCGCACGTCCCTGCCCTGGGCACCCTGATCACCGGTGGAGGCCCGCGATGACCTCCCTGACCGCAACCCCGGCCCTCAGTGAACTGGGCCAGACCACCCTCCGCAAGGTCCGCCGGCGGCTGATGCCGCTGATCGTCCTGCTGTACTTCGTCGCCTACCTGGACCGCAACAACGTCGGCTTCGCCAAGCTCGGCATGCAGGGCGACATCGGGCTGACCGAGGCCGCCTACGGCCTGGGTGCCGGCATCTTCTTCATCGGCTACGCCCTCCTGGAAATCCCCAGCAACGGCGGTATGTACCGCTACGGCGCCCGCAAGTGGATCGCCCGCATCCTCATCAGCTGGGGCATCTTCGCCACAGCCATGTTCCTGGTCAACGGCGAGACCACCTTTTACATCATCCGCTTCCTCCTCGGCGCTGCGGAGGCCGGCTTCTTCCCGGCCATCCTCTTCTACCTCACCCTCTGGTTCCCAGCCGCGCAGCGCGTGACCGTCCTGGGTATCTTCATCCTGGCCCAGCCGATCTCCAACGCCCTCGGCGCGCCGGTGTCCGGAATGCTCCTGGGCCTCGAAGGTGTCGGCGGCCTGCACGGGTGGCAGTGGCTGTACATCATCGAAGGCATCCCGGCGATCGCGCTCGGCATCATCACGCCGTTCGTGATGACGGACCGCCCGGAGCACGCCAAGTGGCTCAAGCCCGAAGAGCGTGACTGGCTCACCACCACCATGAACAAAGAACTGGCCGACAAGCAGAAGGCCGGCAAGCACAACTTCCTGGCCGGCCTGAAGGACCCCCGCACGCTGGCCTACTCGGCCCTGTACTTCGGCCTGGTCTGCGGCATCTACGGCCTGGGCCTCTGGCTGCCGACCATCGTCAAGGCGCTCGGCAAGTTCGATACCGTCCAGGTCGGCTTCATCGTCTTCATCCCCTACGCCATCGCGGCCGTGTTCGTCTACTTCTGGAGCAAGCGCTCCGACCGGACCGGAAACCGGGTCTGGCACGCCAGTGTCAGCATGGTCCTCGCCGCCGTCGGCCTCCTCGGCGCCGGCTACCTGCTCCCGGTCAACGCCGTCCTCGCCATGGTCTTCCTGACCCTCGCGGCAATGGGCATCTACTCGGCAATCGCCCCGTTCCTGGCCATGCCGTCGGCCGCCCTCACCGGCGCCGCGGCCGCAGCCGGCCTCGCCATGGTGAACTCACTCGGCAACCTCGGCGGCTTCGTCGCCCCGTACATCGTCGGCATCCTCAAGGACTCCACCGGCAACAGCCAGAGCGGCCTGACCTTCCTGGCCGCCTGCCTCGCCATCACCGCCGTCGCCACCTACCTCTACGCCCGTAACCGGCCCGAAGGTGTCTCCGCTCCCGCGGCCACCGTCTCCGCCACCGACAGCCACTAGGAACCACCGATGACAGCAAACAGCACATTCCCCGCCGAACGAACCGTCGTCCTGACCGGCGCCGCATCGGCCCGCGGCATCGGCCGCGCCACGGCGGACCGGCTGGCCCGTGACGGCTGGTCGATCGCAATCCTGGACATCAACGCCGAGGACGCCAAGGCGGCCGCGGCGGAGATCGGGTCCAACCGTGCCGTCAAGGCGATCGGCGTCGGCGCCGACGTCTCGGACGAGGCCTCCGTGGACCGTGCCATCACCGAGATCGAGGAGGCGCTTCCGCCGATCGTCGGACTGGCCAACCTGGCCGGCATCAGCTCGCCGACGCCGTTTATGGAGACGTCCGTGGCCGAATGGGACAAGGTGTTCGCCATCAACATGCGCGGCACGTTCATCGTCTCGCAGCGGGTCCTGAAGGGCATGATTGAACGCCGGGTCGGCCGGATCGTCAGCGTCTCCTCGATCTCCGCGCAGCGCGGCGGCGGCACCTTCTCCAAGGTCGCCTACAGCGCGTCCAAGGCCGGAATCCTTGGCTTCACCCGTGCACTGGCCCGCGAAGTCGGCGAATTCGGGATCACCGTGAACGCGGTGGCTCCCGGCCCGATCGACACCGACATCATGGGCGGCACCCTGACCGATGAACGCAAGGCCGCCATGTCCGAGGGCATCATGATGGGCCGCGTCGGCACCCGCGACGAGGTCGCAGCGCTCATGTCCTTCCTGCTCAGCGAAGACGCCGGCTACATCACGGCCGCCACCTACGACATCAACGGCGGCCTGCAGGTCTCCTGACCCCAGGCGCCTCTCGACGTGCCGTGCGGCCCAGGCCGCACGGCACCCGAAAGGACCACAGCATGACAAACGAAACCCACCCCGGCCATCCCGGCCCGCCGGACGCTCCCGCCCCCGTCCGCCTCGCGGACGCCCGGCAACGGATCCGCGCGGACCGCGCCGCCACCGGCCGCCGGACCGCCGTGCTCGACGACGACCCGACCGGCTCGCAGTCCGTCCACGGCGTCTCCGTGGTCACCGTGCTCGAAGCATCGGAGTACGCGGCGGCCCTCGCCGCGCCGGAATCCACCTGCTTTATCCTCACGAACACCCGCAGCCTCGACGAGGCGGACGCCGTCGCGCTCAACCAGGACGCCGGCCGTGCCCTGTTCGAACTCGAGCAGCGGCTCGGTGCCCCGCTGGACGTGGTCAGCCGCAGCGACTCGACACTCCGCGGCCACGTGATGGCAGAAATCCGCACCCTCGACGCTGTCCGGCGCGAGGTCACCGGACACGGCTTCGACGGCGTCCTGCTGGCCCCGTCCTACTTCGAAGCCGGACGGTTCACAGCCGGCGACGTGCACTGGGCCGTGGTGGGCGGCGAGCCCGTGCCCGCCGGGGAAACCGAGTTCGCCAAGGATGCCACCTTCGGCTACCGCTCCTCCGACCTGAAGGACTTCGTCGCGGAGAAGAGCAGCGGCTCCGTAGCGGCCGGGCAGGTGCTCAGCATCAGCCTTGAGGACATCCGCAACGGCGGCGAGGACCGGGTCGCGGAGATCCTGCGCACTGCCGCCGACCTGCAGGTTATTGTCGTCAACGCCACCGACTTCGCGGACCTGGAAATCGTGGTCCTGGGCCTGCAGCAGGTCCAGCGCGAAGGCAAAACGTTCCTGCACCGCACCGGGCCATCCTTCGTCCGCGCGCTGGCCGGGCTGGACCCCAAACCCACCCTGCAGGCTGAGGACATCTGGCCGGCCGGCCGTCCCGCCGGCCACGGCCTCGCCGTCGTCGGCTCCCACGTGGGACAGACCGCCCGGCAGGTCGCCGTGGCGCAGGCCCGCGGCGGGGTGACCGAGATCGAACTGTCCGTCGCGGACCTCGTCGACCCGGCCGCACGCGGGGACCACATCGCGGCCACCGCCGCCAAGGTGGTCAGTGCACTCGCCGACTCTGACGTCCTGCTCTACACCTCGCGTTCGCTGCTGAAGGGCGCGGACGCCGTCGCGAGCCTGGAAATCGCCCGCAGCGTGTCGGCCGCAGTGATTGACGTGGTTCAGGCCGCACTCACCGCACGCCCCGCCTGGGTTATTGCCAAGGGCGGCATCACCTCGCACGACGTGGCTGTCCGCGGCCTCGGCATCCGGCGCGCCACCGTGCTGGGCCAGCTGTTCCCCGGGATGGTCTCCGTGCTCCGGCCCGACGACGCCGCCCCGGGCGTGCAGGGCATGCCGTACGTCGTCTTTGCAGGCAACGTCGGCGACGAAAACGCACTCGCCAACACTATTGAACTCTTCCGCGGCACCCCGTCCGCGGCCCCAGGAAAGGACGTAACCCCATGAGCAAGGTCGGATGGATCGGACTGGGCGCCATGGGCGGCCCGATGGCCGTGGTCCTCGCCAACGCCGGGCACGAAGTCGCGGCCTTCGACGTCGCCGACGGGCGCGCGCAGAGCCTCGCCGTTCCCGGCCTCACCCCGGCCGCGACCGCCAGGGACGCCGTGGCGCAGGCCGACGTCGTCGCCCTGATGGTGGCCACCCCCGCCCAGGCCGACGCCGTGCTGTTCGGCCCCGACCGCCTGGCCGAGGCGCTGCGCCCCGGCACAGTGGTCCTGCTGATGGCCACCGTCGGCCCGGCCGCCGTCGTGTCCCTGGCCGAGCGGCTGGCGCCGTTCGATGTTGACCTGGTTGATGCGCCCGTCTCCGGCGGCACCAAACGCGCCGCCACCGGCGAGCTGCTGATGATGGTCAGCGGATCCGACCGTGCGCTCGCCGCTGTCCGGCCGCTGCTGGATGCCATGGCAAGCTCGGCCCCCGTGGTCGGCGCGGCGGTGGGGGACGGGCAGAAGGTCAAGCTCGTCAACCAGCTGCTCTGCGGCGTGCACATCGCTGCCGCGGGGGAGGCCCTGGCCTTCGCCGAAGCCCTCGGCCTGGACCCCAAGCAGACCTGGGAGGTGCTGCGCTCCGGCGCGGCGGCATCCTTTATGTTCGATGACCGCGGCTCCAGGATGGTGGACCCGGACAACACTGAAGTCCGCAGCGCCCTGGACATCTTCGTCAAGGACATGGGGCTGGTGGTCGACGCGGCGCGCGAAAGCACCTACCCGGCGCCCCTGGCCTCTGCCGCCGAGCAGCTGTACCTCAGCGGCCGCCGTGCGGGTCTTGGCCGACGCGACGACTCCACGGTGATCGAGGTCCTGCGGGGCCACTGACGCCCATCCCTCGCCCCGCCCCCGCCCGTAACGGCGGGGGAGCGGGGCGCAGGGCACGGCGCGGCGGCTATAGGATTTCACTATGGCACTCAAGGAACCGGCCTCCCGCGGCATCAGCAGGCAGGTCCTCGCCGACCACGTCTACGAGGCGCTTCTTGCCGCGCTGATGGACGGCAGGCTCGAAGCCGGCACTCCGGTCAGCATCGACGGGATGGCACGGGAGCTGGACGTCTCTCCCACCCCCGTCCGGGAAGCCCTCGCCCGGCTCGAATCCACCGGCATGGTGCGCCGGACCGCCCTACGCGGGTACCGGGTGGCGCCGCTGTTCACGGCGGACGAGCTGGCGGACCTCATGGACGCCCGCCTCGTGATCGAACCCGCCAACGCCTTTATGGCCTGCAGCCAGGCCGACGCCGGGCTGACCGCGCAACTGGCGCAGGCCATCGAAGACCTCAAAGCCGCGCCGCGGGGACCGTCCTTCTCCGAGTTCCGCTCCTATTGGGAAGCCGACGAGCGCTTCCACCGCCTCATCGCCGAGCACGCCGAGAACCAGTTCCTGCTTTCGGCCTACAATGCCCTGGGCGGGCAGGTCCAGCGGTTCCGCTTCTTCGGCGGCCTCGGTGTCACCGATGCCGACTTCGCGATCGCCGAACACACCGAAGTCCTGCGCGCCTTCGAGGCCGGGGACGCCGAGCTCGCGCGCCTCAAAATGATCGAGCACATCGAGGGCGTCAAGCAGCGCTCACAGCACGACAGCGAAGTCCGCAGCTAGCCGAACGGCGTTCCACCCCACAACTAACCCTTGACAAAGCTTTCCTCGTTGATAAATCCTATAGGAAATGTGATTCAAGAGTTGGAGTGACAATGTCGTACACCGCCGAAAACTGGCCTATCACCGCGGCCCTGCTGCAGTTCCCGGGCATCCGCGCCGACGGGACCCCGGTCCAGGACGCTCCCGCCAGCGACTGGCAGCGCGTCTTCGAAGAGGTGGCCGACGCAGGCTTCGCCAACGCCGACCTCACCGACAGCTGGGTCCGCCCGGGAGACCTCTCGCCGGCCCGCCTCGACGAACTCGCGGCCGCAGCACGGCAAGCCGGAATCGGCCTGCCCGCCATCTCGGCCATCCGCCGCAGCGTCATCGACGAGGCGAACTGGGAAGACAACCTTGCGTATACCCACCGCACCCTCGACGCCGCCGCGCAGCTAGGCTGCGAAGTCGTCTCCATCGGCCTGCACCAGGCGCTCACCCCGGCCCAGCGCGAACAGCTCTGGTTCTGGACCGTCGAGGGCCACAAGGATCCGGCGGGGGACAAGGAGACCTGGAACAAGGCGGTCACCCGGATCCGCGACGTCGGACGGCACGCTGCCGAACTCGGCCTCCTCGTCTCCCTCGAAATGTACGAAGACACCTACCTCGGCACCGCTGATTCCTCCGTGCAGCTGGTCCAGGACATCGACCTGCCCAACGTCGGACTCAACCCGGACATCGGCAACCTGATCCGGCTGCACCGGCCCATTGAGGACTGGCGGGAGATGGTCCAGAAGACGCTGCCGTACTCGAACTATTGGCACGTCAAGAACTACATCCGGGACGAAAACCGGGCCAAGGACCAGTACGTGGCCATGCCCGCCCCGATGGAATCCGGCCTCATCAGCTACCGCGAGGCCTTCCAGTTCGCCATCTCCGTCGGCTTCCAGGGCATCATCTGCACCGAGCACTACGGCGGCGACGGACTGAGCGTCACCGCCGCCAACCAGGACTACCTGCGCCGCCAGGTCCTGCCCAAGCGCGACGGGTACAGCCTCGGCACCAGCCTGGTCGCCCAGGGCCGGCAGCAGCCCGCCGCCGTAGCCGCGCACTAGGCCGACGGCGCCTCCGGGCCACCGCCCGTTCCACCTGTCCCACCGGTTCGACGAGGAATCATGACCAAGATATTTGACGATCCCGCACGCTTCGCAGAAGACGCCCTCGACGGCTTCGCCGCCGTGCACCGCCAGTACGTGGCCCGGGTGGACGGGGGTGTGGTGCGCTCCACCGAAACCCCCGCCAACCGGGTCGCCCTGGTGATCGGCGGCGGTTCGGGGCACTACCCGGCCTTCGCCGGACTGGTCGGCGCCGGCCTGGCCGCCGGCAGCGCCTGCGGCAACATGTTCGCCTCGCCCTCCGCGGGCCAGGTCTACCGCGTGGCCAAAGCCGCCCAAACCGGCGGCGGCGTCCTGCTCAGCTACGGCAACTACGCCGGGGACGTGCTGCACTTCGGCCAGGCCCAGGAAAAGCTGAACGCCGAAGGCATCCCGACCCGCACCGTGCTGGTCACCGACGACATTGCCAGCGCCCCGCTCGCCGAGATCGAGAAGCGCCGCGGCATCGCCGGGGACCTCACCGTCTTCAAAGTCGCGGGTGCCGCCGCCGAAGCCGGGCTGGACCTGGACGAGGTGGAGCGGCTGGCGGTCAAAGCCAACCACCACACCCGGTCACTCGGCGTCGCTTTTGCCGGCTGCACCCTGCCCGGCGCCGCGGAGCCCCTGTTCACGGTGCCCGAGGGCATGATGTCCGTGGGCCTGGGCATCCACGGCGAACCCGGAATCTCCGAACAGCCGCTGCCCACGGCCAGCGAACTGGCCGCCCTGCTGGTGGACGGGCTGCTGAAAGACAAACCCGACACGGCCGGCCGGCGCGTGGTGCCGATCCTCAACGGCCTCGGCACCGTCAAATACGACGAACTGTTTGTGCTCTTCGGCAAGATCGAGGCCCTCCTGAGCGCCGCCGGCCTGGAGACCGTGGAACCGGAGTGCGGTGAACTGGTCACCAGCCTGGACATGTCGGGCCTGTCCCTGACCCTGTTCTGGCTGGATCCCGAGCTGGAGGCCTTCTGGTCCGCCCCGGCCGACACCCCCGCGTTCCGCAAAGGCAACCTGGCCCCGCGGGCCCACCGGACTGTGGCCGCCGCGGCCGACGCCGACGCCGTCCCGGCGCTGGCCGCCACCCCGGCGTCGGCCACCCTCGCCGCCACGGCCGTGGGAGTGCTGAAAGTCGCCCAGTCGGTGGTCATCGAACACGAGGAAGCCCTCGGGAAACTCGACGCCATCGCCGGCGACGGGGACCACGGCATCGGCATGCGCCGGGGCGTGGACGCGGCCGTCGCCGCCGCCGAACAATCGCACGCCGCCGGCGCCGGGCTGGAGGAAGTCCTCACCGCCGCCGGGGAGCAGTGGGCCGAGCGCGCCGGAGGCACCTCCGGAGCCCTGTGGGGCGCCGCCGTAGCCGCCGCCGGCCGGGCCCTGGGCAGCAAGGACGCCTACACGCCGGCGGACGCGGCAGCCGCCGTCGCCGCCCTCCGCGACGCCATCCTCACCCTCGGCAAGGCCGAAGCCGGGGACAAAACCATGGTGGACGCGCTGCTGCCGTTCGCCGACGTCTTCCACCAGGCCATCGACGACGGCGCCGGGCTGGCCAGCAGCCTGCGGACCGCGGCCGACGCGGCCGCCGAGGCCGCCGAGGCCACCGCGTCCCTCAGCCCCAAGAAAGGCCGGGCCCGTCCGCTGGCGGAGAAGAGCCTGGGCCACCCCGACCCCGGCGCTGTGTCGTTCGGCCTGATCGCCGGCCGGGTCGCCGACTACGCCGCCTCCATTGAACGCAGCTGAAGGAGTATTCCCTTGACCAACACCACAGATCCCACCGCCACCGAGACGGCCCCCGCCGGCTGGCGGATCGTCGTCGGCAACGACGAAGCCGGCGTCGAATACAAAAACGCCCTGCGCGAACTCCTCGAGGCCGACCCCCGGGTCGCGTCCGTCGAGGACGTCGGGGTCGGCGCCAACGACAGCACCGCCTACCCGCACCTGGCCGTCGCCGCCGCCCGCAAGGTGGCCGCCGGCGAGGCCGACCGGGCCCTGCTGATCTGCGGCACGGGCCTGGGGGTGGCCATCTCGGCCAACAAGGTCCCCGGCATCCGCGCCGTCACCGCCCACGACAGCTACTCCGTGGAGCGCTCCGTCCTGTCCAACAACGCCCAGGTGCTGACCCTCGGCCAGCGCGTGATCGGACTGGAACTGGCCAAGAAACTGGTCGGCGAATGGCTGGGCCACCGCTTTGATGACACCTCCGCGTCCGCGGCCAAGGTGGACGCTATCCACTCCTACGAGGGAGCTTCGGAAGGAATTGAAAACGCATGAGCGCACGTAACATAGCCGTCGTCGGTTCGGGCTACATGGGCGGCGGGATCGCCCAGGTCCTGGCCCTCGCCGGAGCCCGCGTCGCCCTCGCCGACGTCTCCGCCGAAGTCGCCCAGAGCAACTACGAGCGGCTCCTCAAGGAATCCGACGAATTCGTTGCCGCCGGGCTGTTCCCGGCCGGCTCCACCGAGCGGCTCAAGGAAAACCTCTGGGCGGCCAAGGACATCGAAGAGGCCGTCGCGGACGCCGAATACATTGAAGAGGCCGTGCCCGAAGTTCTCGAAATCAAGCACGGCACCCTCAGCCGCATCAGCGCCGCCGCACGCCCGGACGCCATCATCGGGTCCAACACCTCCACCATCTCCATCGCCAAACTCGCCGAGGTAGTGGCGAACCCGGAGCGTTTCCTCGGGGTCCACTTCTCCAACCCCGCGCCCTTCATTCCCGGCGTCGAGGTCATCCCGCACGCCGGCACCTCGGCGGCTACCATCGAGACGGCCCGCACGATTGTGGGCGAAACCGGCAAGGAAACGGCCACCGTCAAGGACGTCACCGGCTTCGTCCTCAACCGCCTGCAGTACGCCCTGTTCCACGAGGCCGCGCAGGTGGTCGAGGAGGGCATCGCGACGGCCGAAGATGTGGACACTATGGTCCGCACCACCTTCGGCTTCCGGCTGCCGTTCTTCGGGCCGTTCGCCATCGCGGACATGGCCGGTCTCGACGTCTACGCCTTCTGCTACAAATCCCTGCAGACCGGCTTCCCGGAACGGTTCGCCACCCCGCAGATCCTGCAGGAAAAGGTCGACGCCGGCAAGCTGGGCACCAAGACCGGCTCCGGCTTCCTCAACGTCCCGGCCGAACGGACCGCCGCCCTGGTCGCTTACCGGAACAAGGCCTACGTCGCCATGCAGAAACTCATCGAGGACCTCGGCCCCGCACCCCTGGGCTAGCCCCACCCACCCCAGCCCTAGGAGAACCCATGACCACCTTCCCCGCAGAGCGCACCGCGATCGTGACCGGCGCCGTCTCCGAGCGCGGCATCGGCCGGGCCACCGCAGACTACCTCGCCGAGCGCGGCTGGAACATCGGCGTCATCGACCTCGACGACGCCGCCAGCAAGGCTCTGGCCAAGGAGCTCGCCGCCAAGCACGGCGTCAAAGCCCACGGCGCCGGTGCCAACATCGGCGACGAGGCCTCGGTCCGCGCTGCCGTCGACGAGATCGAGGCTGAACTGCCGCAGCTCGTGGCCCTGGCCAACATCGCCGGCGTCAGCTCCCCGGTGCCCTACCTCGAACTCGACGCCGCAGAGTGGGACCGCGTGCTGAACATCAACATGAACGGTGTCCACTACGCCACCCGGCGGGCCGCCGAATCGATGGCCCGGAACCGGCTCGGCCGGATCGTGAACATCTCCTCGGTCTCCGCCCAACGCGGCGGCGGCACCTTCAGCAAGACCCCCTACTCGGTGGCGAAGGCCGGCGTCATCGGCCTGACCCGGGCCACGGCCCGGGAGCTGGGCGAGTACGACATCACTGTCAATGCCATCTCCCCGGGTCCGATCGACACGGACATTATGGGCGGCACCCTCAGCGAGGAACGCAAGGATGAACTCGTCAAGGACCTGGTGGTGAACCGCGTCGGCAACACCCGCGATGTCGCGGCCGCGATCCACTTCCTGATCGGCGAGGACGCAGGCTACATTTCCGGCCAGACGCTCAACGTCGACGGCGGCCTGTATATGCACTGACGGTTTCCGGAACCCGGAAACCAGCAGGGAACCGCGGGCCGCCGGCCCGCGGGCGAACCACCCCACCTCATCACTCGAAGGAGAGTGCTGTGTCCGTATCCACCGCTACATCCAAGGAGCTTTTGGCCCGACCGGTCCTGAAGTCCGCGATTTCCAAGGCGGCCCGCCGGCTGATGCCGATGCTGGTCATTCTGTACGTCGTTTCATTTTTGGACCGGACCAATGTCGGCTTCGCCGAAGCGGCCCTGGGTGCGGACAAGGGGGTGTCGGCGGGGGCCTTCGCCCTCGGCGCCGGCATCTTCTTCATCGGCTACGCGATCTTTGAGATCCCCAGCAACCTGCTGCTGAAAAAGGTCGGCGCCAAAGTCTGGCTGGCCCGCATCGCGATCACCTGGGGCATTGTGTCCGCCTGCTTCGCGTTTGTGCAGGGCGAAACCTCGTTCGTGATCCTGCGGTTCCTCCTCGGTGTGACCGAGGCCGGCCTGTTCCCGGGCGTCATCATGTACCTCGCCGAGTGGTTCCCGAACAAGGTGCGCGTGCAGATGTTCGCGATCTTCTACCTGGCGCAGCCGTTCTCCCAGATGATCGGCAATCCGCTGTCCGGCTGGCTGATCAACATCGGCGACCAGGTGCCGGGCGTGCGCGGCTGGCAGGTGATGTTCTTCGTCGAAGGCCTGCTCGCCGTCGTGGCCGGCATCGCCGCCTTCTTCTTCCTCATCAACGGCCCGGACAAGGCGAAGTTCCTCAGCAGCGACGAAAAGTATGCGCTGAAGGAAGTGATGGCCCTTGAGGACAACATCAAGGACGAGCACGGCCCCCGCGGCATCCTCGCCGCGATGCGCAACGGCCGGGTCTGGTACTTCACGGCGATCTATTTCTGCCTTCAGATCGCGGTCTACGGCGTGACGTTCTTCCTGCCGCAGCAGGTGTCCTCGCTGACCGGGCAGAAGGTGGGCCTCGCCGTCGGCCTCCTGATCGCCGTCCCTTGGTTCTTCGGCATCTTCGCCTGCTACTTCATCGGCCGGGCGGCCAACACGGTGGCCAAGCGGCGGAAGTTCGGCACCATCCTGTTCCTCTCCACGGGCCTGTGCATCTTCGGGTCGGCGTGGGCCGGCACCAACCACCAGCCCGTGCTCGGCATGGTCTTTATCACCCTGGCGGTGTGCAGCTTCCTGGCCGTCGGCCCGGTGGTGTGGTCCTACCCGACGGCGTTCCTCGCCGGGTCCGCCGCGGCAGCCGGGATCGGCCTGATCAACTCCCTGGGCAACCTCGGCGGGTTCGTCGCTCCGATCCTGCGGACGGCGGTCAACGAGGCCACGCACTCGCCCACGGGGTCGATGGGGGTCTACGCCCTCGGGGTCCTGCCGTTCGTGGCGGCGGCCATGATGTTTGCCACCAAACGGTTCAGCAACAAGGCGGACGAGCTCCTGGACTGACGTCCGGCCCACCGCACCACCTAAGGAAACCCATGACCCGCACCTCCGGCACCAGTGACACCGAACGCCCGCTGTACGTCGGTGTCAGCACCAAGATGTACCTGGGCTACCAGGAAAGTCTGCGCTGGCTGTCGGAGGTGCGGGCCGTGGTGGACCAACGCCCCGCCCTGGCCGCTGGCCGGGACGTGGTGGTCTTTGTGATCCCCTCGTTCCCGGTCCTGGCCGAGGCCAGGACGCTCCTGGCCGGCTCACCGATACTTCTCGGCGCGCAGAACTGCGCCTGGGGGGACGGGCCGCTCACCGGCGAAGTCAGCCCGGGCCTGCTGGCCGAACTCGGCGTCACGCTGGTGGAGATCGGCCACGCCGAACGCCGGGCCCAGTTCGGCGAGGACGACGGCGTGGTGGCCCGCAAGGTGCGGGCCGCCGCCGACGCCGGGCTGACGTCGCTGCTGTGCGTCGGCGAGCCGGCGGAGACGGCGCCGGAGGAAGCCGCGGAGTTCTGCCTGGGCCAGGTCCGGTCCGCTGCCGCCGGGGACGCGGAACTGGGCGCGGGACTAGTCCTCGCCTACGAGCCGGTCTGGGCGATCGGCGCGGACCGGCCGGCCCCGCCGTCGTACGTCAACGCCGTGGTGGGACTGATCCGCGACGGGCTGGACGGCCGGTGCCCCATCATCTACGGCGGCAGCGCCGGACCCGGGCTGCTGCCGCAACTGGCGGCGGACGGACTCTTCCTGGGCCGGTTTGCCCACGACGCGTCCAACCTCGGCCTGGTGCTGGACGAGGCCCTGGCGCGTCAGACCTTGGCGCCGGCCAGCAGTTCCTCGAGCCGTTCGTAGGCCTCGGAGAGCCCGTCGCCCATCCCGGATTCCGCCATACCGTTCCGGGCCTCCATGCTCGGGTAGACGGCGTGGGCCCTCAGCCTCGTGCGGCCGCCGCCGAGGTCCTCGAAGGTCATGAACTCGATGCTGACCACGTCCGGGTAGCCGCCGTACTCGAAGGTCTGGACGGCGAAGTCGTTCTCCCGCACGGTGTGGAAGACCCCGTTGAACTGGCGGGCGACGCCGTCGGGCCCGGTATGGGTGTAGCGGTAGGTCCCGCCGGTGCGGAAGTCGTAGTGGTCTACGTCCATGGTGAGCCGCCGTGGGCCGAGCCACTGGGCGACGAGTTCGGGTTCCTTGTGGGCGCGGAAGACGTCGGCCACTGCAAAGTCGAACTCCCGCTCGAAGTCGATGAAGGGCAGGTCTTCCGGAACCGTGAGTTTCAGTACGTTGCTCATGATGAGTCCTTTGCCTGGGTGCCGCGTTCGGCAGCCTGGGATTGGAGCACGGCATCGAGGCTGCGGAACTGCCCCTCGCGGACCAGCCGGTACCGGTCGATCCACGCGGTGAGTGCCTCCAGCCGTGCGGGGTTCAGGTGGACGGGCCGGCGCTGGGCGTCGCGCGTGCGCGTGACGAGGTCCGCCTGCTCAAGCACCTGGATGTGCTTCGAGACCGCCTGCTTGGTGATCGCGAAGGGTTCCGCCAATTCGTTGACCGTGGCCGGGCCGCGGCTAAGCCGGGCGATGATGCTGCGGCGGATGGGGTCGGCGAGCGCCAGGAAAGCGGTGTCGAGGAGTCCGTCGTCGTCAGCCATGGCGTCACGCTCTCGTGCTACACGGTCACCAGCTCCGTAATCAACTGATGTGTTGATCAACCTTCTGGTTGTTTAACCGTACCCCCGCCGGTGCCGCTTGCCAAGGGGTTGGCGGCTGCTGCCCCCCGGTTAGACCCGGCTAGACCCGCGCGTGCAGCCGGGGGAGTGCGTCCACCAGCGCGGCGAGCTCCGGGACCTCCTGGGCCTGGGCGAGTGCGCGCTCCAGCGTGGCGTCGTGGGCCGGCCGGGCCTGGTCCAGCAGGGCGATGCCGCTCGGGGTGAGCTCGGTGTAGATCCCGCGGCGGTCGTCCGCGCACAGGATCCGGGTCAGCAGCCCGCGCTCCTCCAGCCGGTTGACCAGCCGCGTGGTGGCACTGGCGCTCAGGGCGGACGCCCGGGCCAGCTGCTGCATCCGCATATGCCAGCCGTCCTGCCGGCTGAGCGCGTCCAGGACCGTGTATTCAACCACGGAGAGCTGCGCCTCGGCCTGCAGGGAGCGCTCCAGCTCCGCCTCGATCAGTCCGTGCAGTGCCGCGAGGGTCCGCCAGCCTTGCGCCCGGACCTCGACGGCGTCGTCCTTGATGCCCATCAGTTGTGCTCCCTTCCAGGTCGGGCTCCTGCTGTCCGGCGCGGACGCGGGGTGCCAAATATAGTTGCTTGCGCGCTATAGTTGCGTGTGCAACAATAAATAACGCGTCTGCAACTACTAGCTTACGCCTCGCACACACCCCCGTACAGTTTTGAAGGAGCATCGCCATGCCCATCGGCCTGATAGCCCTCGCCCTCGGCGGGTTCGGAATCGGACTCACCGAGTTCGTCATTATGGGCCTGCTGCCGCAAGTGGCGGCGGACTTCCACGTCAGCGAGGCCGTCGCCGGCTGGCTGATCTCCGGCTACGCGCTCGCCGTCGTCGTCGGGGCGCTGCTCCTGACCGCCGCCGTGACCCGGTTCGAACGCAAGCCCGTGCTCGCGGTCCTGATGATCCTCTTCATTGCCGGCAACCTCGTCTCCGCGCTCGCCCCGGACTATGCGCTGATGATGGTGGGCCGGATTATCGCGGCCCTGGCCCACGGCGCCTTCTTCGGAATCGGCGCGGTGGTGGCCGCCGGCATGGTCGCCCCCTCCAAAAAAGCCGGCGCCATCGCGATTATGTTCACCGGACTGACGGCCGCCAACGTGCTGGGCGTGCCGTTCGGCACCATGCTCGGCCAGGCCGCCGGCTGGCGCTCCACGTTCTGGGCCATCACCGGCATTGGGGTGCTCGCTTTGGCGGGGATCCTGGCCCTGGTGCCCAAGACCGGGGCGGGGGCGCCCGGTGCCGCCGGCGGTCTGCGGGGCGAACTCCGCGCCTTCCGGTCCGGCCAGGTCTGGCTTTCCATTGCCGTGACCATCCTCGGCTACGGCGGCATGTTCGGGGCGTTTACCTACATCGCGTTCACCCTCACCGAGGTCACCGGCTTCGCCGCCTCCACCGTGCCGTGGCTGCTGATCCTCTTCGGGGTGGGGCTGTTCATCGGCAACACCGTCGGCGGCCGGGCCGCGGACCGGAACGTGGACCGCACCCTGCTGGTGGTGCTGGCGGCCATGGTGGTGGTGCTGGTTGTGTTCGCGCTGACCTCGACCAGCCAGCCGATCACCATTGCGTCCATGGTGCTGCTGGGCGGCTTCGGCTTCGCCACCGTGCCCGGCCTGCAGATGCGGGTGATGAAGTACGCCGAGACCGCCCCCACGCTCGCGTCCGGCGCCAACATCGGCGCCTTCAACGTGGGCAACGCGCTGGGCGCCTGGATGGGCGGCGTGACCATCACCGCCGGCCTCGGCTACACCTCGCCGATCTGGGCCGGCGCGGGCATCACCCTGCTGGGCCTGGCCGTGATGGCCTTCGCAGCCGCCGCCGCGCGCAAGGCACCGCGCACCCCGGAGACGGCCGTCCCCAATGCGCCGGAGACGGCGGTCCGGGACGACGACGCCGAACTGCAGCGGCTCTAGTTCGGCTGCGGACGCGCGGGGCTGCTCCGGCAGACCTCCACAAAGGCCCGGAACGGCGCCAGCCGTTCCCCGGCCGGAAGCTCCCGCGCCTCCGGGTGCCACTGGACCGAGGCCACCCAGCGCGCCGGGTCCTCGAGCGCCTCCACGGTGCCGTCGTCCGCCACGGCCGTCACCACGAGGCCGTTGGCCACCCGGGCCACTGCCTGGTGGTGTCCGGAGGCGATCTTGACGGTCAGCGCCGGCGCTCCGCTGCCCTGAACTCCGGTGCCCTGAACTCCGGGGCGCTGTTCTCCGGTGTCCTGTTCGGCCGCGTACAGCCCGGCTACCTTCGATCCGGCGGCGATCCCGACCTCGTGCCACGCCCAGGGTCCGGCATCGTGGGCCGGGGCAGGTTCGCGGTGCGCCACGGACCCCGGGTCCATGTCCTGGATCAGGCTGCCGCCATACAGCACGTTCAGCAGCTGGTGGCCGCGGCAGATGCCCAGCACCGGCAGCCCGGCGTCGATCGACTGCCGGGCCACGGCGATGTCCAGGGCATCCTGCCCGGGGTTGACGTCGTAACAGGCGCCGCCGGCCTCCTCGCCGTACAGCTCCGGGGCGAGGTCGCCGCCGCCGGGGAGCACCACGCCGTCGAGCCCTTCCGTTCCCTCCGCCGCGGTGAGCAGCACGGGCTCGCCGCCGCCGTCGCGGACCAGGTCAACGATGTAATCGAACAGAGCGTTGGCCTCGGCCACCCGCGGATCCGGGTTCGAGGAACTCGTCAGGCGCACCGGGATACCGATACGGGGGCGGCCGGCAGCGGGCCGTGCTGGATTCTGCATGACTCATTTTGCATCACAACTGCGGATTTTCCGCAGGGCTAGGATTGCCGGATGAACAACAGGTATCTCGTGTCCCGCAGCCGCTTCATCGCCGCCAGCCCGGAAGCCATCTTCGAGGTGCTCGCCACCCCCGCCCTGCACAGCGTGATCGACGGCTCCGACACCGTCAAGGGCGCCCAGCCCAGGGGCCCGCAGCGGCTGGGTCCCGGTGCGAAGTTCGGGATGGACATGAAGATCGGCGTGGACTACAAGATCCTCAACACCGTCTGCGAATTCGAGGAAGGCCGCCGCATCGCCTGGCGCCACTTCTACGGGCACATCTGGCGGTACCTGCTGGAACCCGGCACCGACGCCGCCGGCATCCCCGGCACCACCGTCACCGAGCAGTGGGACGCCCGCGGGGTGCGCGGCAAGTTCTTCCTCCGCCTGGCCGGCTACCTCCGCCGCCACCCCGCCAACTTGGAACAGACCCTGGCCAAGCTCGACGCCCACCTTGGCGCCGCCGGCGCCGCCGGCACCGCCGGCCGCCGGGGCTAGAGGCGCCGGATGAGCGCTGCCCGCAGCCTGCACCCGAGCCCGCGCACCCTCGAGGTGGAAAGCCTCGACACCTTCGACCGGATGGTCCGGGACGGCGCGCGCACCATGCACGGCTGGCATCTGCAATCGCTGGACCTCCGCGGGCGGCGGTCAACCCTCGAATCCCTGGCAGCGCAGGGAGCGATCTTCCTGGGCTGCACCTTTGACGACGGCGTGGAGCAGTCCCTGCGCGCCCGCGGCGCGCTGATCTTCCCCAAGCTGGACGAGGTGCCGTTCAACCCCTACCGCGGCCAGCTGTACACCCCGCAGGAGCTCTATGCGGGCATCGCCGACTCCCGGTATGAGGACACCCTCGACGCCCGCGTCTACCAGTGGAGCATCCGGCCCGGCCAGCGGCACCGGCTGGACGCGACCCTGGCCGCGGCGCTGCACGACCATTCGATCGGCGACGCCCTGGACGAACTGACCCGCTCCGAGCTGTGCCGGGGCCGGTCCCTGGTGGGCGTGATGGGCGGCCACGCCGAGGCCCGCGGCTCGGCCAGCTTCGCCGAGGCGGCGCAGCTCGGCCGGCTCCTGGCCAGGAACGGCCGGGTGGTCGCCACCGGCGGGGGCCCGGGCACCATGGAAGCCGCAAACCTCGGCGCGTACCTCAGCGCGGCGGATGACACCGTCTTCGAGCGGGCCCTGGCGGACCTCGCCGCCGTGCCCGGCTTCCGGCCTTCGGTGTCCGCCTGGGCGCGGGCGGCGGCCGCCGTCGTCGAACGCCATCCGGACGGCACTCCGTCCCTGGGCATCCCCACCTGGTTCTACGGGCACGAACCACCCAACTTCTTCGCCACGCACATCGCCAAATACTTCGCGAACGCCATCCGGGAGGCGATCCTGCTGGAACTCTGCAACGGCGGGATCATCTTCCTGCCCGGCTCCGGCGGGACCATCCAGGAGATCTTCCAGGACGCCTGCGAGAACTACTACGCCGCCCCCGAAACCATCACGCCCATGGTGCTGGTGGGGCGGGAGCACTGGCTGCGGCGATTCCCGGCGTGGCCGCTGCTGCAGAGCCTCGCCGCGGGCCGGGGAATGGAGGACAGGATCTTCCTGGTGGACTCGGTCCAGGAGGCAGTGGCCGTCCTGGAACCCTAGAGGTCCTTGCGGCACTGGGCGTGGCCCAGCGCGTAGAGGCCGTTCAGGTCACCGGCGGCCAGGCCGTCGGGAGTACCGATCTCCGGGTACATGAGCTGCTTGGGGTCGCTGACGTGCTCCAGGCCCATGACATGGCCCAGTTCGTGCAGGATCACCGCCGTGGCATAGGCCGCGCCGTCCGCCCGGCCCAGGTCCTCGCCGATCTGCGGCGCGTCCAGCTCCAGGCTGCCGGTCACGTAGCTCTTGGGTCCGTCGCCGTAGCTGAAATGGGTGCTGCCGCCCGTTCCGATCACGGTGCCCTTAAGCTGCGGCGCCTGCTCGGGGGTGGTCCACGCGATCAGCAGCGGAGCCCAGCGCTCGCCGTACCGTTCCTTCTGGTACGGCGCCCGCGTCTGCGACGGCAGCTCGGTGGTGGCGCCGTCGTCGATGAACCTGATCCCGGTCGCCTCGGATACCGTCCGGATCGCGTTCTCCACCAGTTTGCCGGCGCCCTTGGGGGCCAGGGCGGCGTTCACCACATAATGCAGGGGCCGGCAGGGGGAGTAGCCCACGGGGCTCCCGTCGGCGTTGGTGGCCAGGAATTTGTAGGACTTGCTGTCCACCGGCGGCGTTTGCGGCTGGCCCAGGGGCTGGTTTTGTTCCTCGAAGCCCGGCGGCGGCACCGCCATTTGTTCCCCGCCGGCAGGGACGCCGGCGTGGCGGCCGGCCTGACTGGCGGTCGGGTGGCCCGCCAGGGGACGGGCCTGCTGGTGGTCGGCTCCGCCGTTGAACTCGAACAGTCCCACGAACCGCGGATCCCCGTACGCCAGCCCTGCCGTCAGGAAGGCGGCTCCGGCGATCAGGACCACGGCGGCCAGGTTCCGGACCACGCGGGCGGCACCGCGGGCGCGGCCGTGCCGCGGCCCCCGGTCCCGCAACCCGGAGTCCGGCAACCCGGGGTCGTCCACTAGCCGACCACCGCGCCGAACACCAGGCCAAGCAGGTAGGTCACCGCGGCCGCGCCGAGGCCGATGGCGAGCTGGCGGAACGCCCGGCTGGTGGGGGAGGTGCCGGACAGGAGGCCGACGACGCCGCCGGTGAGCAGCAGCGCGACGCCCACCAGGGCGGCGGAGACCACCAGGGCGGCGATGCCGGTCATGCCCAGCAGGAACGGAATGATCGGAATGATGGCGCCGGAGGCGAAGAAGCAGAAGCTCGACGCCGCAGCGTTCCACGCCGTGCCGACGGCCTCGTGCTGGTCCTCGGTCTCCGGGAGTTCGGGCCGCAGGGACAGGCTGGGATCGCAGTCGCAGTCGAGCAGGCCCATCCGCTCGGCCACGCGGTGCTCCGCTGCCTCCCGGGACATGCCGCGGGCCAGGTAGACCAGCACAAGTTCGTTGTGCTCGAGGTCCAGCAGCGGCGCGGCGGCCAGGGTGACCTGGGTGGGCCGGGTCGCGGCCAGCAGCTCACGCTGGGAGCGCACGGAGATGAACTCGCCGGCACCCATCGACAGCGCGCCGGCCAGCAGGCCCGCCACGCCGCTGAGCAGGACCACGGAGCTGCCCACGCCGGAGGCGGCCATACCCATCACGAGGGAGAGGTTGCTGACCAGCCCGTCGTTGGCGCCGAAGACCGCGGCGCGGAAACTGCCGGCGAGGCGGTTGCGGCCGCGCGTGGCCAGGCCGCGGACCACTTCCTCATGGATCTGCTCATCCGCGACCATGGCCGGGGTGGCCGAGGGATCGTTGGCGTAAGGCGAGCGGCTTTCGGCGCGCTGGGCCAGGGCCAGGACAAAAACGGACCCGAAGTGCCGGGCCAGGAAACCAAGGAACTGGCTGCGGAGCGAGGCGGGACGGGTGCGGCCGGCGTGCTCGCCGAGCAGATTCAGCCAGTGCGCCTCGTGCCGGCCTTCGGCTTCGGCCAGCGCCAGCAGGATGGCGCGTTCCTCGCCGCTGCGGTTCTGCGCGAGATCGCGGTACACCGCGGCCTCGGCGCGTTCGTCGGCAAGGTACTGCCGCCAGCGCTTGATGTCCGCCGGGGTGGCGGCGGTAGCGTGGTTTTGGTCAAAAGGGGCGTGTTGGGACACGTAAACTCCTGGGCTCGATGGGGCATGATGCGGCCCCATTGCGACTCCAGCGTACCCCGTAATTCCGGGGGTTTTCGGCTGGCAATCCTCAGCGGAAAGTTTCGGCGGCCCGTAAAAACAGCTCCCGCACAGCACCGCCTACCGGGGGCCCGGCGGCCCTTGACCCCCACCGTCCCCGGTGCTCGAATGGAGGCCAGGGCGGGTTCTCCGGCGGGCCCGCCCGGGTGGTTGTCCGGGACCGGTGCAAGGCTCCGGGCGGCCCGACTCGCACTGCCGCCGCCCGACCCACGGAGGTTGCACCATGGACAGCACCGGACCACACGCCGCACAGCCGGCCAGGGACTCCATCGAATCCGACCCCGCCTACGACTACGCCGAAGACGCCCCCGTCGGCGCCGCGGAGCCCGACGACGAGGAACTACTGGAGGAAGCCGACCGGCTCGTCCCCTTGGACGCGGACGATTTCCTCGGCGACGACCAGCCGACCCCGCCGGTCGACGCTGACGAGTTCAGGGACGCGGGGGAGGAGTAGCCCTGTCCGGGGTCCCGCCCCGAGTGGCACGACGGCAGGGAACACGACGGCGGCGCATCCCCGGTGGGGAGGCGCCGCCGTCGTGCGTCCTTCGAAACCTGAAACCGGCCGCTGCCGGACCCTGCTAGTGGTTCAGGGCCGGAACCTTGTCCTCTTCCGGCGTTGCGCCGCCGGCGACCCGGTCCCGCCAGTGCGCCATCACGGCGGCGTCGGTCGGCCTGGTCAGCAGCGACACGGCGACGTAGACCACCGCGGAGGCCAGCAGGCCGTAGTAGATCGGTTCGTTGGCGTAAATACCGTCCAGCGGGACCTCCGCGTTGATCTCCAGCACGATCATGGTGCCGAGGGTGATCACCGAGCCGACGGCCATCGAGGCAGCCGCGCCGGCGCCGGTGCCGCGCTTCCAGAGCAGGCCGCCCAGGATGGCGACCAGCAGGCCGCCGACCAGGATGTCGTAGGCGATGGTGAGCGCCGCCACCACGTCCTTGGTGATGATGGCGATGACAATAGCCACCACGCCCAGTCCCAGGACCCAGATCCGGTTGGCCTTGACGTCGTGCTCCGGGTTGTCCGAGTCGTCGGTGTTGACGTTCTTGCCGAACCAGCCGGCCACGAATGGCAGGACGTCGGCGCGGGCCACGGTGGCGGCGGCGATCAGGGCGCCGGAAGCGGTGGACATCATGGCGGCCACGGCCGCGGCCAGCACCAGGCCGCCGATGCCGACCGGCAGCAGGTTGGTCGCGACCTCGGCGTAGACGACGTCCTTGCCGAGGGCCTTGACGTCGATGGCCGGCAGGGCCACGCGGGCGCCCAGGCCGATCAGCGCGCCGGCCGCACCGTAGAGGATGCAGTAGACGCCGGCGGTGGCGCCGCCCCAGCGGGCGACCGACGGCGTCTTGGCGGTGAACACGCGCTGCCAGATGTCCTGGCCGATCAGCAGGCCCAGCGTGTACACAACGAAGTAGGTGATGATCGTCTGGACGCCGATGCCGTCCATCTGGAAGAAGCTGGCGTCAACGCGGCTGCGGATGCCGTCGAGGCCGCCGGCGGCGTTGAGTGTGAAGGGGAGCATCAGCAGGAAGATGCCGACGGTCTTGATCACGAACTGGACCTGGTCGGCCAGGGTGATGGACCACATGCCGCCGATGGTGGAGTACACAAGGACGATCGCGCCGCCGATGGCGATGGCGAGGGAACGGTCCCAGCCGAAGAGGACCACGAAGATCGTGGCGTAGGCGCCGGTGGAGGTGGCGCAGAGCATCAGCGTGTAGGCGAGCATCACGATGCCCGAGGTCTGTGTGGCCCGGCTGCCGTAGCGCAGGCTCAGCATCTGGGACACGGTGTAGATCTTCAGCTTCTGGATGGTGCCCGCGAAGAGCAGGCTCAGCAGCAGCACGCCGGCGCCGATCGCGACCACCAGCCACATCCCGGAGATGCCGAACTTGTAGCCCAGCCCCACACCGCCAACCGTGGACGCGCCGCCGAGGACCACGGCGGCCATGGTGCCCGTGTAGAGGAAGGGGCCGAGCCGGCGGCCGGCCACCAGGAAGTCGCTGTTGTTCTTGGTGCGGGACTTGCCCCACCAGCCGAAGGCCAGCATGGCAACGAGATACACCACCACGATGGCGATGTTGACGAAACTTGCGTCCATTGAGGGCTCCTTGGAGCGGTTCGGAAGCAGCGCTGCCGGCCGGGCCGCAACGTTGCGGGCCGCCGTGGCTGCTTGACGGTAGAGTGCCGGAGGGCTCCGGAGGGGAACACCCGGTTCATTGCCTAATAGGCAACACTTGTTGCCAAACAGTAGGGTGTGACGTCGGTAACAGTCAAGGTGTTACGACGGCGTGTCCGGCCTGCCGCTCCAGCGCGTGTCTCCAGTTAGGATTGGCTCCAACGCTGGGGCCGCGCGGCCGGCCGTGAAAGGTTTCCCTCATGAAGGCTCTACCCGTAGAACCGAGCAATGCGCCCGTTGCCATCGGTTCCAGGATCCGCGCCGCCCGGCAGTCGCAGCGGCTCACCATCGAACAGGTCGCGGACGCCACCGGGCTGACCAAGGGATTCCTCAGCAGGGTCGAACGGGACCTCACCTCCCCGTCGGTGAGTTCGCTGGTCACCCTCTGCCAGGTGCTCTCCATCTCGATCGGGGACCTCTTTGCCGCCCCGGAAACCCACCTGACCAAAAAGGGCGACGGTCCCCGGATCTCGCTTGGCGGCGAGGGGATCGTCGAACGGCTCCTCACTGCGCGCTCCGAGCGCCGGGTCCAGATTATCCAGGCCGTCATCGAGCCGCAGGGCCGCGGCGAGTCCGAGCTCTACGCCGTCGACTGCGATGTCGACGTCCTTCATGTGGTCAAGGGCAGTATCCGGCTGATCCTGACCAATGAGGAGTTCGAGCTGGAAACCGGCGATACGGTCACTTTCCCGGGCCGGGAGCCGCACACGTGGATCAATCCCACTAACGAGCCGGTCGAGGTGCTTTGGGTGCTGGTCCCCGCCGCCAGCCAGTAGGGGCCGGCCGCCAGAAGGTAAACATTTGATGCGCGACGGGCAACTTCGAGTGTATGATGACAGTCACACCAGTCGGACAACCCTCGAAGGAGACGCCCTCTTGGAAGAGCTGCGCATCGAAGCCAACGGCAACCTTGGCCCCATCGATTCCTCCCGCATCCCGCGCTACGCCGGCGCCGCCACCTACGCCCGCCTGCCGCGCCTGGACCAGGTGGCAAAGGCCGACGTCACGGTGGTCGGCGTCCCGTTCGACTCGGGGGTCTCCTACCGTCCCGGCGCGCGTTTCGGCGCCAACCACGTCCGTGAGGCCAGCCGTCTGCTCCGGCCCTACAACCCGGCCTGGGACGTCAGCCCGTTCGAGAACATCCAGGTTGCCGACGCCGGGGACATGGCCGTCAACCCGTTCAACATCAACGAGGCCATCGAGACCATCCAGCAGAACGCCCTGGACCTCACCGCCGCCGGCAGCAAGCTGCTGACCCTGGGCGGGGACCACACCATCGCCCTGCCGCTGCTGCGCGCCGCCGCCGAACGTGCCGGCGCCCCCGTGGCCATGCTCCACTTCGACGCCCACCTGGACACCTGGGACACGTACTTCGGCGCCGAATACACCCACGGCACCCCGTTCCGGCGTGCCGTCGAGGAAGGCATCCTGGACACCGAGGCGATCAGCCACATCGGCACCCGCGGCCCGCTGTACGGCAAGAAGGACCTCGACGACGACCACCGTTTCGGCTTCGGGATCGTCACCTCCGCCGACGTCTACTACCAGGGCGTCCTGGAAACCGTGGCCAAGGTCCGCGACCGGATCGGCAACCGCCCGCTGTACATCTCCGTGGACATCGACGTCCTCGACCCCGCCCACGCCCCGGGCACCGGAACCCCGGAAGCCGGCGGCCTCACCAGCCGCGAGCTGCTGGAGATCATCCGCGGCTTCCGCGGGATGAACCTGGTGGGGGCCGACGTCGTCGAGGTCGCTCCGGCGTACGACCACGCGGAAATCACTGGGGTGGCCGCCAGCCATGTCGCCTACGAACTGGTCACCCTGATGGCTGACAACGCCGTCGACGGCGACCGGACCGGTGCGCCGAACGGCTATGCCGCCCAGGCCCTCGGCCGCGAGACCCGCCGTCCGGCAGGTTTCAGCGCGCCCGCTGCCCGTCCCGTCGAAGCCGGAGTCGCCCAGTGAGCGGCGTGCGCAACGGCGGCGACCTCGTCGTCGAGACCCTCGAGGCGCTCGGCGCCAAAACCGTCTTCGGCATCCCGGGCCAGCACGCGCTGGGCCTGTTCGATGCGATGGGCCGCGGGAACCTGCACTTCGTCTCCTCGCGGGTGGAAAACAACTCAGCTTTCGCAGCAGACGGCTACTCCCGCGCCACAGGCGAGGTGGGGGTCCTCTTCCTCTCCACCGGCCCCGGCGCCCTGACCTCCCTGGCCGGACTGCAGGAGGCCTACGCCACCGGGGTGCCCATGGTGGTGGTGGCCAGCCAGATTCCGCTCGAAGGCCTGGGCGCGCGGCGCAAGGGCATGCTGCACCAGCTCGATGACCAGAAGGCCTCGGCCGCCAACGTCACCAAGAGCCAGCGGCTGATCCAGCACGCCTCCGGGATCCCCTCGGCCATCCAGGACGCCTGGACCGAGGCCATCTCCTCGCCGCAGGGCCCCGTCTGGCTCGAGATCCCGCAGAACGTCCTGCTGGATCCGATCATGGTCCCGCCGGTGGAGGACGCGCTCGCCGAAGCCGCAGACAACCCGCCCCGCGTGGAGCTCGTCCGCGAAGCCGTCACCTGGCTCTCGGAGGCCAAGCGCCCGGCCATCATCGCCGGCGGCGGCACCCGCCGCGGCCGGGCCGAGAAGTCCCTGCTGTCCATCGCCGAAAAGCTCCGCGCCCCGGTGATCTGCACGCCCGGCGGCAACGGCGCCTTCCCCTGGAACCATGACCTCTCGCTCCAGTCCTGGATCGAGGACCAGTACATGACCGAGCTGCTCGAGGACGCGGACGTGCTGATCGTCATCGGATCCTCGCTGGGCGAAGTCACCTCCAACTACTTCACCTTCGAACCGCGCGGCCGGATCATCCAGATCGACGCCGAACCCCGGGTGCTCGAATCCAACCGGCCGGGCCTGGGTATCCGCGCCGACGCGGGCCAGGCGCTGGCAGCCCTCGACGCGGCCCTGACGGAACCGCACGGCGAGCGCGCGGACTGGCACGGCAGCACCCCCGAGGACCTGGTCAAGGACACCCTGGGCAAGGTCACGGCACGCCTGGAATCCCAGGACCTCGGCAAAGAGCTGAAGTTCATGGCCGACATCCGCGAGGCCGTCCCTGCCCACATGCAGACCTTCTGGGACATGACCATTTCCGCCTACTGGGGCTGGTCCTGCTGGGACGCCCGCGAGGGCCAGTTCCACTCCGCCCAGGGCGCCGGCGGCCTGGGCTTCGGCTTCCCGGCCGCCATCGGCGGGGCCGTAGGCCTGGAGACCACGGCCACCTCCGGCGGGTCCGCCCGGGTCCTCGCCGTCTCCGGCGACGGCTCGGCCATGTACTCCATCTCCGAGCTGGCCACCGCCAAGCAGCACAACGTCCCGGTCACCTGGCTGATCGTCGACGACGGCGGGTATGGCATCCTGCGCGAATACATGGTGGGCGCCTTCGGCAAGGCCACCGCCACCGAACTCGCCCGCCCGGACTTCGTGAAACTGGCCGAGGCCTTCGGGGTCCCGGCCGTGCGGGTGGCCCCGGAGGATGTCGGGGGTGCCTTGGCGGCCGGGTTCGCTGCTGACGGCCCCAACGTCGTCGTCGTCGAAACCCTCCTGAAGATGTTCGCGCCCACCCACCTGGACGTGTAGGCACCAGCACCCCGTCCGCCTCAGGCCCCGAATCCGCCCGGATTCGGGGCCTGAGGCGTTTCCGGACCCTCTCCTGCCCGCTTCTTAGTTTCCCAAAGCAATCAATTTAAGGTATTGTTGCTTCGGGCAAGCAAATAAGGGGGCGTACCCACATATGTCAGTCGCGTCGACTACTGCGGCCAATCTGGTCCACCACATCTTTGACCTCCAACGCGCCGTCCGGTGCGTTGCTGCGGCGAACCTCCGCGGCGACGAAACCGGCGTCGCGCTCCAAGGCGTCCTGCGCTTTGTGGGGGAGGGCGAAACCCGGGCCACGCAGCTTGCGGAGCGGCTCGGCGTCAGCGCTCCCGTGCTCAGCCGGCACCTCGCCGAACTGGTCGACCACGGCTACGTGGTCCGACGGCCCGACCCCGAGGACGGCCGGGCGCAGCTGATCGCGCTCTCGCCGTCCGGGATCGAGAAACTCCGTTCCATCGAGGCGCAGCGTGCAGCCGCCCTGCAGGTCTTCCTGCAGGACTGGAGCGAGGACGACGTCGAAGAGACCGCACGCACCCTGAAAAAACTAGCTGAATCCCTACGGAGTTCAGCCCGGGCAAAGACGGCCGGATCCACCGACACGACCACCTTTGTTGAGGAGTAAATCAATGGCCAGCCACGCTGCCGCCGCCGGAATTCCCCCGGCACCCACCCCGAACCCGCACCCGGCACCCCAGGTGGCCATGAGCCACCGGCAGATCATGGAAGCCCTGACCGGCCTGCTCGCGGCGTTCTTCACCGCCATCATCAGCAGCACCATCGTCGCCAACGCGCTGCCCACCATCATGTCCGAGCTCAAGGGCACCCAGACCGACTTCGCCTGGGTCATCACCGCCGCGCTCCTGGCCAACGCCGCCACCACCCCCATCTGGGGCAAGCTGGCGGACCTCTTCGACAAGAAGTTCCTGGTCCAGCTGAGCATCGTGATTTTCGTGGCCGGCTCGGTCATGGCCGGTCTTTCGGAGACCATTCCGCTGCTGCTGACGGCCCGCGTCATCCAGGGCGTCGCGATGGGCGGCCTCACGGCTCTGGCCCAGGCGATCATGGGATCGATGATTCCGCCCCGCGACCGCGGCAAGTACTCCGGCTACATGGGCGCCGTCATGGCGGTCGGCACCGCCGGCGGCCCGCTCCTTGGCGGGTTCATCGTGGACAGCCCGCTCGGCTGGCGCTGGACGTTCTTCGTCTGCGTGCCCCTGGCCGTCATCGCCCTGATCCTGCTCCAGATCACCCTGAAGCTGCCGCACGTCAAGCGCCCGGCCAAGATCGACTGGCTCGGCTCCATCCTGCTGACCTCCGGCGTCAGCCTCCTGCTGATCTGGGTATCCTTCGCCGGCAACCCGGACTACTACGACTGGTGGTCCTGGCAGACCGCCGCGATGGTGGGCGGCGGCATCGTCCTCCTTGGCCTGCTGGTCCTGGTCGAGTCCCGTGTGGCGCAGCCCATCATCCCGCTCAAGATCATCTCCGAGCGCACCACCGCGCTCTCCATCCTGGCCTCCGTGGCCGTGGGCGTCGCCATGTTCGGCTCCTCCGCATTCCTCGGCCAGTACTTCCAGGTGGCCCGCGGCGCCAGCCCCACCGAGGCCGGCCTGCTGACCCTTCCCATGATCGCCGGCAACCTCATCGGCTCAGTGCTCTCCGGCCAGCTGATCAGCCGCACCGGCAAGTGGAAGCGCTACCTGATCGCCGGCTCCATCCTGCTGATCGGCGGCCTCGGCCTCGCCGGCACCATCGACCACACCACCGAGCTCTGGCTGACCGGCATCTACACCGCCGTGCTGGGCCTTGGCCTGGGCCTGCTGATGCAGAACCTCGTGCTGGCCGTGCAGAACACCGTCCGGGCCACCGACATCGGTACCGCCAGCGCCTCGGTTGCGTTCTTCCGCTCGGTCGGCGGCGCCGCGGGTGTCTCGGTGCTCGGCGCCGTCCTGGGCAACCGCGTCAAAACCCTCGCCACCGAGGGCCTGGCCGCCGCCGGGATTCCGGTCAAGGGCGGCTCGGCCGGGGCCAGCATGGACCTCAAGGACCTGCCGCCGCGGATCCGCGACATCATGCGCGCCGCCTACGGTGACGCCACCGCGGAGATCTTCCTGATCTCGGCCATCATCGGTGTGGTCGCCCTGATCGCCGTGCTGTTCATCAAAGAGAAGCCGCTGCGCCGCACGGTGGATCTCCAGCCGGAGTCGTCGGCGGCCGCCGCGGCCTCCGCGTCCGTCACCGGTTCGGGCGCCGACGTCGACGCCGGGGCAGCAGCCCACGCCGTCGTCGCCGGCCGGGACGCGGGCTCCGCCACGGACGAGCCGGCCACCGGCATCGTCGACCTGGACCGTGAGTTCATCGAGGTCCTCAGCCGGCAGCGGACCGCCGAATCACGCTTCCCGGACGCCGCCCGACTCGGCCAGGACCACCGTCCGTCCGCTGAAGGGGAGGCCAGGAACGAGCGCGAAGGTGCCCGGCTCCGGGCCCGGACCCTGGTGGCCGAGGCCCGCGCCGACGACGCTGACATCGTGCCCCTGCTGGTCCAGACCCAGCGGCTGCTCGCCGAGCAGCAGCTCCAGCTCGCCGAGGCGCTCCGCGCCGTCCACGAGCAGGCTGCCGAGCAGCGGGCCATCGCCGCCGAGCAGGCCCGGGTCAGCGATGAACTCACCAGGCTGCGCCGCCAGCTCGCCAAGGAGCGCAAACTGCAGCGTGCCGCGGCCGACTACATCGCCACCCACGCCCGCCACCGCGGCGAGTAGGCAGGCACACCACCACCAGCGGCCCCGCAGCTCCCGATCCAAGGGGGCCGCGGGGCCGCTGTCTGCCGCCAGGGCCCGCTTCGGGCACTCTTTCCAGAGCCGCAGCGGCCACCTCCTAAAACGATTGGATGACATTCGTTCCCGGAGGTTCCGCCCCGGCGGCGGATTTCGTAGAGTAGGACAGCCGACGCTGTCGGCCCCTCCTGCTAATACTTTCCTTGTTCCTCTCCTGCCATTTTTCTCTTCTGCGCTACACAAACCCTTCCGAAGGACCCGCGGGCATGCTTGTCACCCTTATACGGCGCTATTCCAAGCCGTACCTGCCGTATATTGCGGCCGTTGTCGTCTTCCAACTGGCCTCCACCATTGCGGCCCTCTACCTGCCAAGCCTGAACGCCCAGATCATCGACGAGGGCGTCTCCCGCGGCGACACTGACTACATCTGGCGGACCGGCGGGCTGATGCTCGCGGTGGCGCTGGTCCAGGTTGTCACGGCGATCGCCGGTGTCTACTTCGGGTCCAAGGCCGCGATGGCCTTCGGCCGGGACCTGCGCCGCGGGGTGTTCCGCAAGGTCAGCAGCTTCTCCGCCCGCGACGTGAACGTCTTCGGCGCACCCACCCTGATCACCCGCGGCACCAACGACGTCCAGCAGGTCCAGATGCTGATGCTCATGGGGCTGAACTTCATGGTGGCCACCCCCATCATGTGCATCGGCGGCATCGTGATGGCCCTCCGCGAGGACCTCAACCTGTCCTGGCTGGTCTGGGTCTCCGTGCCGCTCCTGGTGGTGGTGGTCGGTTACCTCGTGGTCCGCCTGATGCCGCTCTTCCGTTCCATGCAGGCCAAGATCGACCGGCTCAACGGCATCCTGCGCGAACAGATCATCGGCATCCGCGTGGTCCGTGCCTTCGTGCGCGAACCCCACGAGGCGGACCGTTTCGGCGGCGCCAACAAGGAACTCACCGACGTGTCGCTGAAAATCGGCTCCCTGTTTGTGCTGATGTTCCCGGCGATCGGCATGATCCTGCACGTTTCCACCGCCGCGGTCCTCTGGTTCGGTGGCCAGCGGGTGGACGCCGGGGAGATGCAGGTGGGGTCCCTGACCGCGTTCCTGCAGTACCTGCTGCAGATCCTGATGGCCGTGATGATGGGGACGTTTATGGCCATGATGATCCCGCGTGCCTCGGTATGCGCGGACCGCATCGGCGAGGTGCTCGACGTCGAACCCTCCATCCACGAACCGCTCAGCCCCGAGGCGCCCGCCGCCAAGACCGGCCGGGTGGAGTTCCGCAACGTCTCCTTTGCCTACCCCGGTGCCGAGGCGCCGGTCCTCAGCGACATCAGCTTCACCGCCGAACCCGGCCAGACCGTGGCGATCATCGGGTCCACCGGCGCCGGCAAAACCACCCTGCTGGCGCTCCTGCCCCGGCTCTTCGACGCCGCCTCCGGCGAGGTCCTGCTCGACGGCGTCCCGGTGACCCGGCTCGACCGCGCCGAGATCACCGGACGCGTGGCGATGGTTCCGCAGCGGCCCTACCTGTTCTCCGGCACCATCGAGCACAACCTGCGGTTCGGCAAGCCCGAAGCCACCGACCAGGACCTCTGGGCCGCCCTCACGGTCGCCCAGGCCGCGGACTTCGTCCGTGAAAAGAAGAACGGGCTCGAGTCCCGGATCGCGCAGGGCGGCACCAACGTCTCCGGCGGGCAGCGCCAGCGCCTGTGCATCGCCCGCGCCCTCGTCACCGAACCCAAGGTCTTCCTGTTCGACGACTCCTTCTCGGCCCTGGACGTCGCCACCGACGCCCGGCTCCGTCGGGCGCTCAAAGCCAAAACCGCGGACGCCACCGTCATCATCGTGGGCCAGCGCGTCTCCACGATTGCGGACGCGGACCAGATCCTGGTCCTGGACAAGGGCCGGATCGTGGACCGCGGAACCCACGAGGAGCTCCTGGAGAGCTCCAGCACCTATCAGGAAATCGTCGAATCCCAGCTGACCGCGGAGGCCATCGCGTGAGCACCAACGAAAAGCTCAGCCCCGAACTGGCTGCCAAGACCCCGCACGACGCCGCCGCGGCGCCCGACGACGCGTCCGACGACGACTTCTACGAAGAGGAATTCACCCCCGGCGAGGCCGACGGCGGGATGTTCGGTGTGCCCGCCAAGAAGGCCCAGCACTTCTGGCCGTCGGCGAAACGGCTGATGGGCCTGCTGAAGCCCGAGCGCGCCGGCATCGTCACCGTCCTGGCCATGGTCACCGTCGCCGTCGTCCTCAACGTCATCGCCCCGCGCATCCTCGGCCAGGCCATGGACGTGATCTTCGGCGGCGTGGTGGGCAAACAGCTCCCGGCCGGCGTCACCAAGGACCAGTTCATCGCCGGGCTGCGTACCCAGGGCCAGGACAACTTCGCGGACATGCTGTCCCGGATGGACGTCGTTCCCGGCGTCGGCATCGACTTCCAGAAGCTCGCGTTCCTGATCAGCGTGGTCCTGGTGATGTATTTCGTCGCCAACATCTTCCTCTGGCTGCAGGGCTACGTCCTGAACGTGCTCGTGATGCGTGTGGTCCGCAGGCTGCGCGATGACACCGAGAAGAAGCTCAACAAGCTCCCGCTGAACTACTTCGACACCCGCCAGCGCGGGGACATCCTTTCCCGCGTCACCAACGACGTCGATAACATCCAGCAGGCCCTGCAGCAGGCGTTCGCGCAGCTGGTGAACTCGGCCCTGACCGTGCTCGGCATCGTGATCATGATGTTCATCGTGTCCTGGCAGCTGGCCCTGATCGCCCTGATCGCGCTCCCGCTCTCGGGCGTCGCGGCAGGCATCATCGGCGCCCGCAGCCAGAAGCTCTTCGCCGCGCAGTGGAAGAACACCGGCGAACTGAACGGCCAGATCGAGGAATCGTTCTCCGGCCACGACCTCGTCCGGGTGTTCGGCCGCGACGCCGACATGCTGGCCCGTTTCGACGAGCGCAACGAGGAACTCTACAAGGCCAGCTTCGGTGCCCAGTTCGTCTCCGGCATGATCATGCCGGTCATGCAGTTCGTCTCCTACCTCAGCTACGTGGGCATCGCCGTGGTCGGCGGCCTGCGGGTGGCCTCGGGCGGCATGAGCCTGGGCGATGCGACCGCGTTCATCCAGTACTCCCGCGAATTCACCCAGCCCCTGGGACAGATGGCCGGTATGGCCAACATGCTGCAGTCCGGCGTGGCCTCGGCCGAGCGGGTCTTCGAATTCCTCGACGCCGACGAACAGGACGCCGAAACGGCCACCGAACACCTGCCGGCCAAAACCGACGGGCACGTCGAGTTCCGGAACGTCACCTTCAGCTACACCCCGGACAAGCCGCTGATCGAGGACCTCTCCTTCACCGCCGAACCGGGCCACACCGTCGCGATCGTCGGTCCCACCGGGGCCGGCAAGACCACCCTGGTGAACCTGGTGATGCGCTTCTACGAGCTCAACGCAGGCAGCATCACCCTCGACGGCGTCGACATCACCAGGCTCAGCCGCTCCGAACTGCGTTCCAAAGTCGGTATGGTCCTGCAGGATGCGTGGCTGTTCGGCGGCACCATTTACGAGAACATCCGCTACGGCAAGCTGGACGCCACCGAGGACCAGATCATGGCCGCAGCGAAGGCCACCTTCGTGGACCGCTTCGTCCGGGCCCTGCCGGAGGGCTACAACACGGTCATCGACGAGGAAGGCAACAACGTCAGCGCCGGTGAGAAGCAGCTGATCACCATTGCCCGGGCGTTCGTGGCCAACCCCTCGCTGCTGATCCTGGATGAGGCCACCAGCTCGGTCGACACCCGCACCGAGGTCCTGGTCCAGAAGGCCATGGCCGCGCTGCGCACCGAGCGGACCAGCTTCGTGATCGCCCACCGCCTCTCCACCATCCGCGACGCCGACACCATCCTGGTGATGGAGTCCGGGCGCATCGTGGAGCAGGGCGGCCACGCACAGCTGCTCGAGCTGCAGGGTGCCTACTACCGGCTGTACATGTCCCAGTTCGCCGGGGAGGACGCCGAGGCGTCCGTCCTGGAGGACCCGACGGCGGTCCACAGCTGAGCGCCGCCGTGGCCGGGGCGGACGGGCCGCGCCGCCTCGAGGTGAAGGTGCCGATGCGCTGGGGCGATATGGACGCGTACGGGCACATCAACAACGTGCAGCTCGTCCGGATCCTGGAGGAGGCGCGCATCGCCGCCTTCGGGCCGCCCCGCGGGGCTGGCCTGCCCGGGATCGAACCCGAGGTGTCGCTCTTCAACGATGTGCCGGAGGGGACGCTGGCGCTGGTGGTCGAGCACCGGATCCGGTACGTCCGGACCCTGGAGTACCGCAACATCCCGGCCGTGGTCCAGCTCTGGGTCGGCGCGGTCAAGGGCGCCAGCTTCGACATCCACTACCTCGTCCAGGACCCCGTCACCGGCGAGGACTGCGTCAAGGCCAGCAGCCACCTGGCCTTCGTGGACGAGGCCACGGGGCGCGTCCTGCGCCTGACCCCGGAACAGAAGGCCAAGCTCGCCCCGTTTATGGCCGCCCACCCGGCCCACTAGCCTCTACCTCGCCCCCGGGATCGGTCCTAGACTGAACGGGCCCGGGGGACTCCGGAGCGTCGAGAGCGAGGAGCAGCAATGATGGCCAAGCGAAGCAAGCCGCGGAAGAAGACCTGGAAAGAACTCTCGCCGATGGCCAAGATCGGCACCATCACGGCCGCCGTGGTCCAGATTTCCCTGCTGATTGCCGCCCAGCGGGATATCTCCCGCCGCCCCGCGGCCGAGATCCGCGGCAGCAAGGCGCTGTGGCGGGCCGCGACCCTGGTGAACTTTGTGGGCCCGGGCACGTATTTCACCTTCGGCGTCAAGCGCAGCCCGGCCGCCAAATAGGGGTCCGCACGGCCCGTCAGCCCCAAGGCGGCGGTCCTACTGCAGGGTAACTAGTGCCGCCCTTTTATGCCTTCGTTCAGCTTTAGCCTGTAAATTGAAGACATGACCCCATCGCCAAAGACCGCCATGCACCGCGCCCTCGGCATCTCCAAGGAGATCGAGGACGCGGCCTGGTTTGTACTCGGCGCCGGCCTGAACGGCCAGCCCTCTGCCCTGGACGGGCGCACCATGACGTGGACGGCCGAGGCCGCCGCCGAGTTGCTCGAACGCCTGGACAGCGGCGCCACGGACCCGAAGGCTCCCATGATGACCAACCTCCGGCAGAACCTGGAGGGCGCGTCCCGCGGGGCGAAGCAGCTGGCCGTGGAACTGCTCTTCCTGCAGTCCCTGCCGCTGGCGCACGAGGTGAAGTCGCTGAAGGTCAAAAGGGCCCGGGTCGCGGAGGCCGCGTCCTGGCTGGAGCCGCCCCTGGAACTGCCCGAGGAACTCTACGCCGGCATGACGGACCACGGGGTCATCCGGGACCGCACGGCGGAGTTCAACTGGACCATCTGGGACCACCTGAAGTGGCTCTGCCGCTTCGTGGCCCACGTCGACGCCCAGCCCACCGCCGTCGTCCAGGCCGCCGTCGCAGACCCCCTGGCCTTCCACGAACTCACCGCCGGCACTCCCGAAGACCAGCCCGCGATCCGGCGCAGCATTGAATTCCTGGTCTGGCCCGCATACTTCGAACCCGTAGTCGCCGACGTCGAACGCCAGGAAATCCGCGACGCGTTCGCGTCCCTGGTGGGCGGCGCCAAGGGGGACACGGACGAGGAAGTTTCGGCCGACATCCACCGGATCCGGCTGCACCTGGACGAGCAGGCCGGCCAGCGGATCGACTGGTACTCCCGGCAGCTGGTCAGCCAGTGGCGCAAGGTGGGCGACCCCGGCCGCCGGGCCTGGCTGCTGCGCAGCCACCACGACAACGCCGAACTGCTCGCCACCTGGCAGGAAGAGGAGGCGGTGACGCTCGACGTCGAACACCTCCGCCTGCTCGATCCCGGGGTGACCGCGGGCGTGGTCCAGCACGCCGTGGACGAGGACTACAAGCACCTCAGCTACGTGGAGCGCGAAGACACCAAAACGGCCGTCTTCGCCTTCCTGACCGTCATGAAACCGGGCGATCTCACGCTATACCAGCACTCCGGCACCGTCCGGGTGGGCGTGGTCCTCGGCGAGCCCGAGCACTACGAAGACAACCGGCGGCTGCGCCGCAAGGTCCGCTGGTTCGATGAGGTCCACTCGACGGCAGAACTGCCACGCCACGTACAGCGTCAGCTGGCCAGCTCGGGGCTGATCGTGGACGTCACCCGGGTCATCCAGGCGCTCGATACCCTTCTGCCCGCCGAAGCCGAGGCAGAGCCGGACGACGGCGCCGAGCCGGACGCCGTCGTCGAACCTCCCTGCGAGGGCTTCCGCCCGCTGACGGCCGAATTCGCCGCGTCCCTGCACATGGACCTCGAACCCCTTCAGGAAATCGCCGAACTGCTGGAGGAAAACCGCCAGCTGGTGCTCTATGGCCCTCCCGGCACCGGAAAGACCTACCTGGCCAAGCACCTCGCGGCCGAGCTGGCCGGCGATACCGGTGAGGAACGGGTCAAACTCGTCCAGTTCCACCCCTCCTACGCCTACGAGGACTTCTTCGAGGGGTACCGCCCGGACAAGACCGACGAAGGCCAGGTGTCCTTCAAGCTGGTCGCCGGACCGCTGCGCCGGCTGGCCGAGGAAGCCGCGAAACCGGGCAACGAGAGCAAGCCCTACTTCCTGATCATTGATGAGATGAACCGCGCCAACCTGGCGAAGGTCTTCGGCGAGCTGTACTTCCTGCTGGAATACCGCGACGACCGCATCTACCTGCAGTACAGCCCCACGGAGCCGTTCTCGCTGCCGGACAACCTGTACATCATCGGCACCATGAACACCGCCGATCGGTCCATCGCGATGATGGACGCCGCCATCCGACGCCGGTTCTCCTTCATCGAGCTGCACCCCAAGACGGAACCGGTGAAGGGCTCGCTGCTGCGCTTCCTGCAGGCCCGCGACCTGGACATCACCCCGGCGCTGCTGCTCGATGAGCTGAACAACGCCATCGACGAATGGGACCGAGACCTCATGATCGGGCCGTCCTACTTCATGAAGAAGGCCGCCCAGACCCCCACGGGCCTGCGCCGGATCTGGAAGTACGAGCTCATGCCGCTGCTGGAGGAGCACTACCACGGCCAGCTCAACCGCGCCCAGCTGGAAGAACGGTTCGGCCTGGAACAACTGCTGGGCCGGCTTGCGCGCGTCTAGTCCGGCCCTTCAGGGCTCCGTCCAGCACGTGGTGCTGGACGAGTTGTCCGGGGGAGTGGTGGAGCGGATCGATGCCGGCAGCGCCGCGTACATCAACGGCAGCGGACTGGCCAAGGCCTCGCCGCTGGGCATGGGCCTGTTCCGGATTGAACCCGTCGGGAAGGTCGGATCGGTGCGCACCCCGTCGGTGCAGCTCGAAGTGCGGCCCAAGGAGCGGCTCGGCCTCGGGCGGCTGCTGTTCCTGCTCGGCTACACCGAAAACCAGGGCTTCCGCGATGACGCCGTGGCCGCCGTCGAGGACGCGGACCTGTGGAGCGCCCTGGCCGAGTCGCTGGCCCAGCTCGCGGACCGGGCCCTGAGCCGCGGGGTGCTGCAGGGGTACCTGAACGTCGACGAGTCGCTGCGCACCGTAAAGGGCCGGATCCGGATGTCGGACCAGATCTCGCGCCGCCCCGGCATGCTGGTGCCCCTGGAGGTCTCCTACGACGAATTCACCGAGGACATCCCGGAGAACCGGATCCTGCGGGCCGCCCTGGAACGCATGTCCCAGGTCCCCGGCGTCCGGGCCGACGTGCTCAGCCGGCTGCGGCGGCTGAAGGGAAAGCTCGACGCCGTGACCCGCCTTCAGTCGGGCGCGCCCCTGCCGCCCTGGCGGGCCAGCCGGATGAACACCCGGTACCATCCGGCGCTGCGGCTCGCCGAGGTCATCCTACGGAACGCCTCGGCCGAAGCCGGCGACGGCAAGCAGCAGTCGGCGTCGTTTGTGGTGGACATGGCCAAAGTCTTCGAGGACTTCGTCGGCACCGCCCTGCGCGAGGCGATGGGCGCGTTCCCGGGCGAAATGCGGCTGCGGTACAACTCGATGCTGAACGAGGCCGTGCGCGACACCGACCGGATCATGGTGCAGCCGGGCGCGGTGCATTTGCTCGGCGGGCGGCCGGTGATGGTGTACGACGCGAAGTACAAGGCGGCGTCCGACGTCGGCGCCTCGCTCTCCGCCGACCACTACCGGATGCTGGCGTACTGCACCTCGCTGCGGGTTCCGACGGCCTGGCTTGTTTACGCCGGCGCGGGCGAGATCAAGCTGCGGCGGATCCTCAACACGGACATCGACGTGGTGGAGTTCCCGCTGGACCTGTCCCTGCCGCCGAAGGAGATCCTGGCCTCAGTGGCCGACCTCGCGCAGCAGTCCTGGGGCGAAGTTGTCCGCCAGGCGACCATCAGCCGCTGAGCGTTCTTCCGCGCTAGGCGATATTGTCCTGCGCCGCCGTGGAGACGGACAGCAGGTGATTCAGGAGTGCCTTTTCCGGCTCTCCGGGATTGTTTGCGACGTGCCAGCGTAGCTGCTCGCGAACCAAAGCCTCATCGGGCTTGGTCTCCTCGAGAATTGCCTCGATGATGGCGGAAACCTGGCGGCGCAGGGGCTCCAGATCCTCCTGAGTTTCAGGGGTCCGGGCAGCGTGCCGCGTGCGGGTCTCGGTAGACAACAACAGGTGTGGCATGGTGCATTCTCCTGCGGAGTTTGTAGTATCCCCACGTACTGACCAATAAGTGCTAGTCCCCGAGCTTCGATCTTAGCTCAGGTAGACCAGTCTGTCTCGTGTAGCGGTACGATATTTTCGATGTCTCTTTCAACCAATTCCCAGGCCGCATCACCACCGCCCCAACGCGCGGGCGGAGGCCATGCTCCTGCGTCCGGCAGCGGCACCGCCGCCGGTGGTGCCGAGACTACCGGGATCCGTGAGCGCATTCTGGATGTTGCCTACGAATTATTTTCGCGTCGTGGCGTGCGGGACGTCGGCATCAACGAGCTGATTAGCCGCTCCGGTGTGGCGAAAGCCAGCTTCTACCGCCACTTCGCATCCAAGGACGAGCTGGTACTCGCCTTCCTGGAGCGCCGCGACCGGCAATGGACGGTCGCCACCATCATTTCGGAGGCCCGACGGCGGGGCCTCACCCCGGAGGGCCGGCTGCTGGCCATCTTCGACGTCTTCGCCGACTGGTTCGCACGGGAGGACTTCGAGGCGTGCTCGTTCGTCAACATCCTGCTGGAGATGGGCCCCACCCACCCCCTGGGCCGGGCCAGCATCGACTACCTCGACAAGATCAGGGGCCACGTGCAGGAACTCGCCGAAGAGGCTGAGCTCAACGACCCGGATGGCTTCGCCCGGTCCTGGTACATCCTGATGAAGGGCGCGATCGTTGCTGCCGCGGGCGGAGACCGGGCCGCGGCCGGGCGTGCCCGGCATATGGCCGAGTGGCTGATCGCCCATCACCGGCGTTAGCGGGTGGCGGCGTTAGCGCCAGCCGGTGTCAGCGGATGAGGAAGCCGTCGAGCTGGTGCTCGAGGGCCGAGAGGTCCTTCAGCTCGCACTCCCACACGGTGAGCACCTGCCACCCGGCGCCTTCGAGCAGGCGGCGCTGTTCGGCGTCGCGGTTCCTGGTGCGGGTGCGTTTGGTATCCCAAAACTCGGCGTTGGATTTTGGTGCGTGCTGGCCCACCCGGCAGTCGTGGAAATGCCAGAAGCAGCCGTTGACGAAAATAACCTTCCGGCGGCCGGCGAAGACGAGGTCCGGGTTTCCGGGGAGCCTGCCACCGCTCGCTGTGCCGTGCAGCCGGTACCGGTAGCCCTTGGCGTGCAACATCCGGCGGACCAGGAGTTCGGGCTTGGTGTTCTTGCCGCGGATCCGGGACATGTTCCAGCTGCGCCGCTCAGGGGTCAGCTTGTCCGCCATGGTTCAAGTCTAGGCGGCAGGCATATGAACGTTGCCGCCTAGATCTCGCGTTCGGGGTGCTCGCCGAACTGGAAATGCCAGCCACTCGCCGTCGTCGGTTCGATTTCGACGTAAAAGTCTTTCAGCGTTGGCACCCACGGTTTGAGTCCGAGGGCTTCGGCCGCAGCGATGTCGGCTGAGTTCTCCAGGACCCGCGCCGTGCCCCGAAGCACCACGGACCATGCCTCTTCGGACATGATGCCATCCGTCTCAAAGAGGACCTTGGAGTTGATGGCTAGCTCGGCCAGCTTGTTGCCCGGTGCGGTGCGGAGGTAGAGCTTGCGGTTGGTCGTCGCGTAATTCACCGGGAAGATATCCGGCTCGCCGCCCACTGTCACCACCAGCCGGCCGTGCTGTGTTCCCTCGATGAGTTTCCAGATCTGGTCATCAGTCAGGGTCAGGATGGGGTTGCCGTCTGTGTGTTCGAACATCATGCGCCCATTGTTCTGTCCGCTGTAGAGAATTTCCAGAGTCGGTGGTCCCGGGTTGGTGGTGGTGGGGCGGTGGGGCGTTGGTCGGGGCTGGGTTCCGGCGGAACGGCGGGAGCGCCGCGAGTGGGCTGTGGATAACCCTTACCTCGGGAATGTGATCTCAGTTACCCTTAGGCATTGTTTGGATTCAGGCGTCTTGATTTCTATCGGGGGAATAGCTGAACATGACAACTCGCATTCCAACCACCGGCCGCAAGCTTGCCGCCGCCGTTGCACTGCTCACAGCGACCACCCTCTTGGGAACGGCCTGCACGGCGCAGCCGCCACCCAGTTCCGCTTCAGCGAGCGGTTCGGCCGCAGAAACCGCTTCCGCCGGTCCCAGTGAGACGCCCAGCGCCACACCGACGCCGACCGCCAGCTACAGGCCCGCCGACGCCAAGGGCCGTGCGCAGAACGTCCCAGTCCCCGTCATGCCGGCGGCCGCGAAGGCGAAGACGAAGGAAGGGCTGGAGGCCTTCGCACGGTATTGGTTCGAACAACTGAACTATGCCTACGAGACAGGCAAAACGAATGAGCTGTCGGCGACTACGGCACAGACCTGCGAACTCTGTTCCAATCTCGTAGGGGCCGTCAAGCATAACTACCAGGGAGATCGCTGGCTAGTCGGAGGCAAAATTGCTGCAGCGGCCATTAGTACGAAATTTGATGCTGGGACTGATGGAAATTATCAGGTAGTAGTGCAGGTCCAGCAATCGAAGATTTCTTATTTCGCCCCCGACCGATCTCAATTCCGCGCCCCGACGCCGCCTTCAGATACCGGGAATATCATGCTGTCAGCGTTTCGCAATGGAGCGTGGCAGGTTACAGGTCTGCACCCGATCCGATGAACATCTTCAGGTTCCGGTTCGCGATCTTGGCATCACTGGTCCTTGCCTTGGCCCTGACCAGCGTCACTTCGATTTCTGCAGTCGCCGATGAGGGAGTCGATGCGGGCTTTGGGAACCAAGGTGTCAACGTCGGCGGCTGGAGGATGGATCCGGCTACCGGAAAGTTCGTTCCCACTGAACCTGGAACTCCCTCGTCTGATCCGTTCCAATACAAATACGAGCTCCAGTGCCATCTCGGTGGCGGCGATTTTGATGCCGACTGCCTGAAGACTGTGGTCGAGTGCAAGAACGGTCCGGGTGGTAAGGATGGGATTCCTGTCATTTGGCTGAAAGCGCCCGCTGGGGTGCCTAACCCGGTCTGGAGCTATCACTCGGGCCCAACGTGTCTCTTCGACGCCCGCCCCGAAGAGCTGTTGCCCCGCATCGCCGCGATGATTCAAACCGAGTTCCAAAAACTTCCGATCGCCGCCGGCCGTGTAACCGCTCAGCCCAGCCCGCATACGCTTCGAGGTGCCGAGACGAACTTCTACGGCGAGGCCGCAGAACAGCAGTTCGACATCAAAATTCTGGCGCAGGACGTGCACGTCGACGCCAAACCTGTCCAATACACGTGGAGTTACGGCGACGGTACTTCGTTCGGTCCCCAGAGTTCGGCCGGTGGTCCGCTGCCGCAGGATCGATGGGGCGAAAAGACGTCCACCAGTCACGTCTACGCCCGGACCGGTGACTTCGCGGTGGTCCTGACAACATTTTTCCAGGGTACGTACTCCGTCAACGGCGGCCCGCCGCTGCCCATCCCGGGCCAAGGGCAGTTCAACTCGCCGCCGCAGCAGGTCAGCGTGTGGCGGTCGATCACCCGCAACTACGCCGACGACTGCCTCCGAAATCCGCAGGGCCAAGGGTGTCCCGGCGCCCCGCCGTCGTCCCGTTGATGATGCAGTGATCCGAGTCTCAGCTGGAATAGTTGCAGACGCCGCGGAGTTCCCTCCAGTGGACCCAATCCACTCCGAAAGGAATTGCGCATGCTGTTTTCCCCCATGACCATCGGCCAGCTGGAAGTACCCAACCGACTCGTGATGGCTCCGCTCACCCGAGTCAGGTCGGGCAAAGAGGGCATCCCCGGGCCGCTCGTCGTCGAGCACTACAGGCAGCGCGCCTCGCTCGGCCTCATCGTCAGCGAAGGGACCTATCCCAGCCCGGCCGGCCGTGGCTTCCCGGGCCAGCCTGGTCTGGTCACTGAAGAACAGCTCAAGGGTTGGGCCGAGGTAACCGCTGCGGTCCACGCCGAAGGCGGCAGGATCTTCGCCCAAGTGATGCACGCGGGCCGCGTCACCCACGAGGACACCACGGGTGGCCACGAAGTGGTCGCCCCGAGTGCCATCGCCATCGAAGGCCAGACCCGCACCTACGAGGGCAAGCAGTCCTTCCCGGTTCCGCGTGCGCTGGCGACGGAAGAGCTGGCTGGCATCCGGGAGGAGTTCGTTCAGGCTTCACGCAATGCAATCGACGCAGGGTTCGACGGCGTCGAACTTCACTCCGCGAACGGCTACCTGCTTCACGAATTCCTGACGCCGGCCGCGAACCAGCGCGACGATGTGTACGGCGGTTCGCCCGAAAACCGCGCCCGCTTCGTCATTGAGGTAACCCAGGCCGTCGTCGACGCCGTGGGCGCTGACCGTGTGGGCATCCGTATCTCGCCGGAGCACAATGTCCAAGGTGCTGTGGAAGAAGACGCCGCCGATGTACGCGCCACCTACGGCATCCTCGTTGACGCCCTGGCCCCAATGAAGCTGGCGTACCTCAGTGTCCTTCACAAGGAACCGACGAGCGAACTCGTTCAGGACCTGCGCTCCCGCTTCAACGGAACGTTCCTGCTGAACACCGGCTTCGGGGTTGTGACAACTCGCGAAGAGGCAACGTCGTTGATTTCCGACGGCCACGCTGACGCCGTCGTCGTGGGTCGCCCGGCCATCGCGAATCCGGACCTCGTGCGCCGCTGGCGTGAAGGGCTTCCCGTCAATGAACCCAACCCGGCGACGTTCTACTCCGACGGCGCCGAGGGTTACACGGACTACCCGGCCTACCAGAACTAGGCTCGCCGTCCCGGCCTAGTCCGGGATGGACATGCCCATAGGGGGCCTCGAACAGTGGACAGATTCATATTCTGTCCACTGTTCGCGTTCAAAGATGGACATGTCCGTCCGCCAGGTTGGCCAGGAACGAGCATGTCCATTGGTGGGTGCGGAAACTGGGCATGTCCATCGAGTTGGTGCAGGGGTTGGCCGTGTCCGGCGGTGACCTTGGTTAGAGACCGACATGCCCATTGGGGGCCTCGAACAGTGGACAGATTCATGTTCTGTCCACTGTTCGCGTTTAGGGATGGACATGTCCGGCCGCCACGTTGGCCCGGAACGGGCATGTCCATTGGTGGGTGCGGAGAACGGGCATGTCCATGGGGGTGGTGCAGGGATTGGGCATGACCGTTGGTGACGTTGGCCCGGAACGGGCATGTCCATTGGTAGGTGCGGGGGACGAGCATGTCCATTGGTGGTCGGGGAAATTGGGCATGTCCCCTAGAGGCCCGGGGGAACCGATCGCTCGCAGAGGCCGATGAAGGCTCCCAGTTGCTCCAGGCCGTCCGGGTGGGCCGGCAGGAAGTTGGTCAGCTCCGGCGCCCGGACTATGACCGCCCGCCATTGCCCGCGGGACACCGCCACGTTGATGCGGTTGCGGGAGAGCAGGAACTCCATGCCCCGGGGAGCCTCGGCCACGGCGGAGCATGCCAGGGAGACGATCACCACCGCGGCCTCCTGTCCCTGGAACTTGTCCACCGTGCCCACCCGGACTCCGGACAGGCCCGCTTGGTCCAGGGCGTCGCGGACCAGATTCACCTGGGCGTTGTAGGCCGCCACCACCAGGATGTCCGCGGGTTCGAGGGGGCGAGAGCCCTCGGCCGTGTGCCACGTCAGCCCCAGATGCCGCCGCGCCTGCTCCACCACCGCGGCGGCTTCCTCCGGCGAGGACGTGGTGTTGCCGGTATGGGGCAGCATTACCGTTTCTATCCCGGCGGGCACGCCGTCCAGGCGCCGCAGGTCCGCGGCGGCGGCGGAAGTCAGCCGCCCGTCGTAGGACAACGCCGAGACGGCCCGGCAAAGCTCCGAGTTCATCCGCCAGGAATCGGCGAGAAAATATCCGAGTTCGGGCGGAAGGGTGGCGTGCCCGGCGGAGATCCAGCCCAGGGCCGACTCATCGACCGGCTCGGGATGCCTGCCCTGGCTGACCTGCGGGAGCTGCTGCGGGTCGCCGAGCAGCAGAAGCCGGCTGCTCGCCTGGGCCACGGCCAGGGTGTTGGCCAGCGAGAACTGGCCGGCCTCGTCAATCACCAGCAGATCCAGCGACCCTGCCGGGACCGTGGACCCGGTCATGGTCCAGGCCGTGCCGCCGATCAGGGCCCCGCCGGGGGAAGCCAGCAGCGCCGCCACCTCCTTGGCGGTGCGCGATTGCCAGGGGAGCGGGCCGTCGTGTTTTACATCCTTGGCCACCAGGGCCGGGCTGACGCCGGCTTTGGTGACAGCCGTCCTCAGCAGGTTCTCGACCACCGCGTGGGACTGGCCGACCACACCGACCTTCCAGCCCCGGGCGACCAGCCGGGCAATGACGTGGGAGCCCACATGGGTCTTCCCAGTGCCGGGGGGACCCTGGACGGCGAGGTAGGAGTGATCCAGTCCAAGGACCGCGTCGGTGATGGCGTCAATGAAGCGGTCGGGTCCGTCGCCGGGCTGCGGCAGCGGCGCGCCTCCGCCCAGCCGCGGCGGCAACCGGCGGATCAGATCGAGGCCCGGATGGCGGGGGATCGAACCGGCGCCCAGCCCGGCGGCCACCGAGTCCGCAAGGGATTCCAGCGCCTGTTCCAGGCTCTGCGTGGCGAGGGGCTGGTCCTCGGTCAGGGCGATGGGCAGCTCATCGTGGGGCGGCACGTTCTTGTGCAGTCGGTCCCGGACGACGACGGTGTCCTTGCCGTCCTCATGCCCCAGCTCCAGGACTTCTGTGCCGAACCAGCCGTTCCGGCCGGTCCTGTCTTTGCCGGTGCCCTCCAGGCCGGCGGGAAGCGGCCGGCCGTACATGCGGAACCACTTGCTGCCTTCGCGCAAGTCCGAGCCTGGACTCACGGTGCCGGTCAGTTTCACCCGCCGCTCCGGGAGCTTCCGTCCCACCTGATGCCAGTCGTCGAGGATCTCCGCCGACTCGACCAGGAACACGTTCCGGTCCCGGTCGTGGGTGTCCGGACCCTGCTCGCACCGGTCGAAGTGCGCCCACCAGAACGATTTCCGCTCCCTCCGGTGATAGCTCACCGCCGCCGCCAGCATGGCGACGGCCTTACGGTCCTCCTCCGGCAGGCCGCGTCCGGGCTCCGAGTAGGCCAGCAACGCCGCCTCGGACGGGCCGAGGGCCGGCCCGCTGTCCGGGGAACCGCCGTCGTCCTCCGAGCTGCCGCGCGGGGCGGGCACCGGACCCGGGCCGGCCGGCTCGATCCCGCGTTCCCGGGCGCGCTGCAGCAGCCAGTTCCGCAGCTCCAGGGTTGAGAGGCAGTCGTATTCGTTGTAGTCGGAGATGCCGTCAAGGATCACCGCCGCGTCCCCGGCCCGGCCGGCGTCGCGGGCTTCGCAATAGCGGGCGTAGGCCACCACCGACGCGCCCGCGTCCTTCACCTCCCCGGACCGGAGATTGCTGCCCATGTAGAGCGGCTCGAGTTTCTTGATGCTGTAGGAATTCTCGGAGATGCGGATGCTGTTCCGGACCGTCTGGTACAGGTCCACCAGCAGTCCCGCACGGAGCCATTCGTCCACAATGTCCTCGCCCGCGACGTGCTGCACGGACAGTTTCCGGAGCGCCGTCTTTTCGTACGGGGCGTAGTGGTAGACATGCATCCCGGGGTGGTCCCGCCGCCGCTTCTCCACGTAGTCCAGGAAGTCCAGGAACGCCTGCTTCTCCGCAGCCCGGTCGTGAGCCCAGAACGGCCGGAAAACCCCCGGCGCCCCGGGTCCGACCGGCGCCTCAATCACGCCGAACAGGTATTCGAGGCCCCACACGCCGGTGGCGCTTTCCTGCCACAGCGGATCACCCTCGAAATCGAAGAAGATGTCGCCGGGGCTGGGCGGCGGCAGTTCGGCCAGGGTGTTCTCGGCCAGGACGCCGTAGCGCAGCGTGTGCTCCGCACCGTCTTTGGTGTACCGGACCTCCCCCTCGGCGGGACCAACTCCGCTCTGCATCCGGGCCTGTTCCTGCAGCCGCTGGAGCGTGGGTGTGGGGTTCGTCAGCGTCGCCCGGGCCAGCTCCGTGACGGTGTAGACGCCGGCGTTGTGGAGGTGCTTGCGCTGCTGGGCGTTCATCCGGGCCACGAGGAGCAGATCGTCGGTGGCCTTGACCTGCTCCTGGCAGTAGTCGCAGCGGCCGCAGGCAGTGATCGCGTGTTCGCCCCACCGGACGGGGGCGGACTGCGCGATGTGCGCGGCCGTCAGGGCAAGGAAACGGTCACGGCGTTCCCGGAAAACGGGCAGGATTTCGGCGAGTTTGTGGTGGCTCCGGACGTAGTCGTATCCGCCGCCGGGCAACTGCACGGTGGCGCCGAGGACCAGGGTCACCGCCGGGTCCACAGGGATTCCGGCCCTGAGCAGCTGCTCGCCGTAGGCGGCGAGCTGGAGCAGGGCGGTCACCTTGGCGTGGCGGGCCAGTTTGGTGTCGAACACGGCGTAACTGCCGTCAGGCTGCCGGACCAGGAAATCGGAGCGGCCATGGAACTGCCCGTCAAAGAAGGCGGCCTGGAACACGACGTCGGCTCCCGCACGCAGTGCCTCGATCGACTCCCGGTGCTTGGCCGCCAGGCTGGCGCGGTCCATCGCCCCGGCGGGAACGACGTCGTACACGCCGTGCCCCCGGGCCGGGTCCCACGTCCCGAATTCGTCGATGAACCCGTCCAGGACGTTGCGCTCGTGGACATCGCCCAGCTGGGCAGCGTGCTCAAGCATCTCGTCAGTGCCGAAGTCGGCCTTGGCGGTGCGGCCCAGTTTCTCGTCCAGTTTGCGCAGCAGCTGGTATTCACAGTCCACAGCCACCACAAGGTCGCTCGCGGAGTAGACCAGGTCCGATGCCGCGCCGGCTGTTTCCGGTTCAAGAAAAAACACTGTGCCCCCGTTTGGCCGCTGGTCGAGTATCCCTGCTGCCAAGCTATCAAAGCCCTCCGACAGGAAACCGGCGGCCGGGCAAAATCACTCTGGCCGCTGTCGGAGGACCGGCGTAGGGTCGGGAAGACCATGACCGAACAGCAGCCCTATGACCTGGTCCACCGCTACCCGCACTTCGAACTGCGCCGGTATCCCGCCTATGTTGTGGCGGAGATCCGGGTGACCGCGAGCTTCGACCGTGCCGGGAACGCGGCCTTCCGGCACTTGTTCAATTACATCAGCGGCAGCAACACCGCCTCGCAGAAGCTCGCCATGACCGCCCCGGTGGTCCAGGCGGAAAGTGCCGGCGGGCCGGGAGTAACTCCCGGACCCGGTGCCGCCCGAAAGCTGGCGATGACCGCCCCGGTGCTCCAAAGCGGCCCGCTGGCGGGCGATGATGCGCCGGCGGACTTCGTGGTTGCGTTTGTCCTTCCCGCGGGCCTGACTGCCGAGACTGCTCCGGTGCCCACCAGCCCGGGCGTCCGGATCCGCGCCGTGCCCGGAGCCCTGTCCGCTGCCCTTCGCTTCACCGGGCGCGGCACCCGGTCCGCGTTCGCGCAGCGCAACGACGGGCTACAGGCGGCGCTGACGCTTGCGGGGCTGACGGCCGTGGGGCCGCCGCGGTTTGCCCGCTTCGACCCGCCGTTCAAGCCCTGGTTCCTGCGCCATAACGAGGTAGTCCAGGACGTGCAGGAGACCGTGGCGCCGGCGGGAACGGAGGGCGCCCCGGCCGGGTAAGGCAAAATAGACGGGTGAGCCAAACCCCGCAGCGCCCTGCCAAGACCGCCCCGATTGAGACCCAGATCGCCGCCGAACTCGGCGTCAAGCCGTGGCAGGTGACAGCGGCCGTGGAGTTGCTCGACGCCGGATCGACGGTGCCGTTCATTGCCCGGTACCGCAAGGAAGCCACCGGCACCCTGGACGACACCCAGCTGCGCACCCTGGAGGAACGGCTGCGTTACCTGCGCGAGCTCGAAGACCGCCGTCGGACCATCCTGGAAGCGATCGCCGCCCAGGGCGCCCTGACCCCGGACCTGCAGGCCGCCGTCGCCGGTGCCGACACCAAGTCGCGGCTCGAGGACATCTACCTGCCGTTCAAGTCCAAGCGGCGCACCAAGGCCCAGATCGCCCGGGAAGCCGGCCTGGAGCCGCTCGCGGACGCGCTGCTGAAGCGTCCGGATCTGGATCCCGAACGCGAAGCGGCCCGTTACCTGAACGCCGAACACTCCATCGGCGATGCCGCCGCGGCGCTCGCCGGAGCCCGCTCCATCCTCATTGAGCGCGTTGCCCAGGACCCCGACCTGGCCGCCACCCTTCGCGACCGGCTCTGGACGCAGGGCCGGATGGTGTCGCGCGTCAAGAAAGGCAAAGAGGCCGAGGGACAGAAGTTCAAGGACTATTTCGCGTTCTCCCAGGCGCCCGCCGGGATGCCGTCGCACCGGGTGCTGGCGCTGCTGCGCGGCGAAAAGGACGGAATCCTGGAACTGGATCTCAGCGAGGCGGACCCGGACGACGACGCCGCTCTCACCGCCGCCCGCGGACGGTATGAAAGCGCCGTGGCCAGGTTCCTCGGGGTCGCCGACCGTGGCCGGCCCGCCGACGCCTGGCTCGTGCAGACAGCGCAGCAGGCCTGGCGCTCCCGCGTGCTCAGCCGCCTCAGCGGCGACCTGCGCAGCCGGATGTTCGCCGCCGCCGAGGACGAGGCCGTGCGGGTGTTCGCCGCCAACTTGCGGGACGTGCTGCTCGCCGCCCCGGCCGGCAACCGCGCCACCCTGGGCCTCGACCCGGGCCTCCGGACCGGCGTGAAAGTGGCGGTGGTGGACGGAACCGGCAAGGTGGTCGCGACGGACACCGTGTACCCGCACGCCCCCGCCCGGAAGTGGGACGAGGCGCTCCGCACGCTACTGGCCCTGGCCCGGAAACACGGCGTGGAGCTGGTGGCGATCGGCAACGGCACTGCCTCCCGGGAAACGGACAAACTCGCGGCCGAGCTCATCAGGCAGCTGGGTTCGGGGCCCGGCACGGCGCCGCAGAAACTCGTGGTCTCCGAGGCCGGCGCCTCCGTGTACTCGGCCTCGGCGCTCGCCGCCGCGGAACTGCCCGGGATGGACGTGTCCCTGCGCGGGGCTGTCTCGATCGCCCGGCGGCTGCAGGATCCGCTGGCCGAACTGGTGAAGATCGAGCCGAAGTCCATCGGCGTCGGGCAGTACCAGCACGACGTCACCGCGGCCAAGCTGGACCGCAGCCTCGACGCCGTCATCGAGGACTGCGTAAACGCTGTGGGCGTGGACCTCAACACCGCCTCACCGGCGCTGCTGAGCCGGGTGGCCGGCGTCGGGCCGCTGCTGAGCGAAAACATTGTGGCGTACCGGAACGAACACGGCCCCTTCGCCAAACGCAGCGAGCTGAAGAAGGTACCCCGGCTGGGCGCGAAGGCCTTCGAACAGTGCGCCGGCTTCCTGCGGATCACCGGGGGAGCCGAGCCGCTTGACGCCTCCAGCGTCCATCCCGAGGCGTACCCGCTGGCCCGGAAGATCCGGGCCGCGGCAGGAACAGGAGCCGGGGCCAGGGACGGGGCCGCAGCGGGCGGGAACCTGTCCGCGCTGGACCCGCAGGACTTTGTGGACGGCTCGTTCGGGCTGCCCACCGTCCGGGACATCATTGCCGAGCTGGAGAAACCCGGCCGGGACCCGCGGCCTGCGTTCGCCGCCGCCACGTTCCTGGAGGGGGTCGAGAAGATCTCCGACCTCAAACCCGGCATGGTGCTGGAGGGCACCGTCACCAACGTGGCGGCCTTCGGGGCGTTCGTGGACATCGGCGTGCACCAGGACGGGCTGGTCCACGTCTCCGCGCTCGCCAACCGCTTCGTCGCGGACCCCCGCGAGGTGGTCAAGTCCGGGCAGGTGGTCCGGGTCAAGGTGCTCGAAGCCGACCCGGAACGGAAGCGCATTTCGCTGACCCTGCGGCTCGACGACGAACCGTCCGGCGCCGCGTCCCGACAGCAGGCCGCACCCCGGGTCGCACAGAAGCAAGCCCCGCAGGGCGCACAAAAGGCAGCCCCCAAGGGCGCCCACAGATCCACACCCGGCATGAGGCCCAAGGCCGCGCCGAAAGCCGCTCCGGCGGACACCGCGATGGCTGAAGCCCTGCGGAAGGCCGGTCTCGGGAGGTAGAACCGCCGTTCGTCGCGGATTGGCTACCGCTCGGCGCAGAAGTGCTACGTTTGCTGATGATCTGCCTCATGATTGCCGGAGGCAACTGAGCCACTTCTGGGGCTTTAGCCTCTAGGCAGAGGGACGACGACGTCCGCGACGAGCAAGGGGAGCACATATGGGCTGGCTGGACCGTGAACGAACTATCGCTCCGCCGGGATTCAACCGGTGGCTCGTGCCGCCGGCGGCGCTCGCGGTCCACCTCTGCATCGGCCAGGCCTACGCAACCAGCGTGTACAAGACGGCGCTGGTCAAGCACTTCGGCGCCAGCCTGACCGAAATCGGCGTGATCTTCTCCATCGCTATCGTGATGCTCGGCCTCTCCGCGGCGATCATGGGCACCTGGGTGGACAAGAACGGCCCGCGCAAGGCCATGTTCACCTCAGCCATGTTCTGGGCCAGCGGCTTCCTGATCGGCTCGCTCGGAATCTTCACCCAGCAACTGTGGCTGGTCTACCTCGGCTACGGCGTGGTCGGCGGCATCGGCCTGGGCATCGGCTACATCTCGCCGGTATCGACCCTGATCAAGTGGTTCCCGGACCGCCCCGGCCTCGCCACGGGTATGGCCATCATGGGCTTCGGCGGCGGCGCGCTGATCGCTAGCCCGGTGTCCACCGCCCTGCTGAAACTGTACGACCCCAACTCCGGGGCCAAGGGCTGGGTGGCCAGCGGCGATTCGGTCGGGAAGCTCTTCCTGACCCTCGCCGCCGTGTACCTCGCCTACATGCTCTTCGGCGCCTTCACCATCAAGGTGCCGGCAGAGGGCTGGAGGCCCGCGGGCTTCGATCCCGCCAAGGTCAAGGCCTCCAAACTGGTCACCACGGATAACGTCTCGGCCCGGAACGCCATCAAGACCAAACAGTTCTGGCTGGTCTGGATCGCCCTGTTCTGCAACGTCACCGCCGGCATCGGCATCCTGGAACAGGCCGCCCCGATGATCCAGGACTTCTTCCGGAAGTCCGACGGCGCGTCCCTGGTCAGTGCCGGCGTCGCCGCCGGGTTCGTGGGACTGCTCTCCATCGGCAACATGGCCGGCCGCTTCGCGTGGTCCGCCACCTCCGACGTAACCGGCCGCAAACGGATCTACATGGTGTACCTGGGCGTCGGCGCGGTGCTCTACACGGTCCTGGCCCTGGCCGGCTCCTCCACCACCCTCCTCTACGTGGTGCTCGCGTTCTTCATCATTTCCTTCTACGGCGGCGGCTTCGCCACCGCCCCGGCCTACCTGCGCGACCTCTTCGGCACCTTCCAGGTGGGGGCCATCCACGGCCGGCTGCTGACCGCCTGGTCCGCCGCCGGCGTCGCCGGACCGCTGATCGTGAACGCGTTCCTCGATGCCCAGGGCAAGCCCGGGCAGCTGAACGCAGCCTCCTACCAGCCGGCCCTGCTGACCATGGTGGCGCTGCTGGTCATCGGCTTCGTTGCCAACCTGCTGGTCAAACCGGTCGACGCACGGTTCCACGAGCGGCGCCCGGACCACAAAGAGTCGCACCAACCCGCCATGGAGGCCTGAGATGAGCACAGCACCCAACACCGGCCCCCGGGAAACGGCCGTCAACGCATCCACCGGAAAAGTCGCCCTAGCCTGGGCCCTGGTCGGGGTGCCCCTGGCCTACGGGGTCTACGAGACCCTGACCCGCGTGGCGGCGCTCTTCGGCTGATTCATGACCTTCACCGCGCCTGAACAGTTCACCACCCGCCCCACCCTGCAGGGTACCTTCGGGATGAGTGCCTCCACGCACTGGCTCGCGACGGCGGCGGCCCAGGCAGTGCTCGAACGCGGCGGCAACGCGTTCGACGCCGCCACGGCCGGCGCCTTCGTGCTGCACGTCGTGGAGCCCCACCTGAACGGCCCCGGCGGGGACATGACCGGCGTCTTCGCGACGGCCTCTGACCCAAGCACACCCGTGGTGCTCATGGGCCAGGGACCTGCGCCCGCCGCCGCCACGGTGGACCACTACCGGGCCGAAGGACTGGACCTGGTCCCCGGTTCGGGGGCCCTCGCCGCGGCGGTCCCGGCCGCCGTCGACGCCTGGCTCCTCCTGTTGCGCGACCACGGGACCTGGGAGCTGGCGGACGTTCTGGAATTCGCGATTGGCTACGCCCGGGACGGCCACCCGCTGCTGGGCCGGGTCGCCACCACCATCGCCGCCGTGTCGGAGCTGTTTCAGGAGCACTGGCCCGCCTCCGCTGGACTGTGGATGCCCGAAGGCAGGATCCCCGCCGGCGGGGAACTTTTCCGGAACCCCGCCTACGCACGGACGCTGGAACGGCTGATCGACGCCGGCCAGGCGGCAGGGACGGCTGGGTTGCGCGAGGCCCGGATCGATGCGGCCCGGCGGGAATGGCGCGGGGGCTTCGTGGCCCGCGCCATGGCGGCGTCGGTGCAGACGCCGCACCGGCACTCGTCCGGCGCCGACCACGCCGGTGTCCTGGCGCTGGAGGACCTGGCCGGGTTCGAGGCGGGGTACGAGGCGGCTGCCACCGTTGAGTTCCGCGGGCACACCATCGCCAAGACCGGTCCCTGGGGGCAGGGCCCGGCGTTGCTGCAGACCCTGGCCATTCTCTCGGGCTTCGAGGACCGCTTCCTTGACCCGTCCACCGAGCTCGGGGCGCACACCATCCTGGAGGCCCAGAAGCTGGCGCTGGCCGACCGTGAGGCGTACTACGGTGACACGGATGTGCCGATGGAGTACCTGCTGTCCGAGGAGTACTGCGCCGCCCGGCGGGCCCTGATCACAGACCGGGCCTCGCACGAATACCGGCCCGGGCAGGTGCCGGGCCGCGAAGCGTATGTGCCCGTGCTGCGGACCGAGTACACGCCGCCGGCGCTGGCGCGGAGCGGCGCCGCGGGTCGCGCAGGCCTGGGCGTGGGGGAGCCGACCGTGGCACCGACCGGGGAGACCCGGGGCGACACATGCCACATCGACGTCGTCGACCGCTGGGGCAACATGGTCTCGGCCACACCGTCCGGCGGCTGGCTGCAATCCTCGCCCGCCATTCCGGAGCTCGGTTTCTGCCTTGGGACCCGCCTGCAGATGACCTGGCTGGAACCCGGCACACCGTCCACCCTCACCCCGGGCAAACGGCCCCGCACCACCCTGACGCCTACTTTGGTATTCCGGGACGGGCACGCCGTGACCGCCCTGGGCTCACCGGGCGGGGACCAGCAGGACCAGTGGCAGCTCCCGTACCTGCTGCGGACCATTGTGGGCGGCTATTCGCCGCAGCAGGCCATCGACGCACCCACGTTCCATACGACGTCGATGCCCGGCTCGTTCTGGCCCCGCACCTGGGAGCCCGGGGGCGCCGTCGTCGAGGACCGTCTGGGAGCTGACGTCATCGCCGGGCTGGAGCGCCGAGGTCACGTGGTGACCGTGGCCGGCGGGTGGACGCTGGGCCGCCTGTCCGCCGTCGTCCGCGACCCCGGGACGGGAGTGCTGCAGGCAGCGGCCAACCCGCGGGGAGCCCAGGGGTACGCCGCGGGACGGTAGGCCCGGCGGGCGCCGGATCGGCCCCGGCATCCATGCTTAGATTGTCGGGTGAAGAGAAGCAGCCGCGTCCCCATCCTCGTGGGGGTGCTGGCCTTCCTGTACACCATGGTCGGCGTATCGGTACCCAGCTTTTGGACGGACGAGGCCGCCACCGTCAGCGCCGTCAACCGGGAGTTCCCCGAGCTGTGGAGCATGCTCGGAACGGTGGACGCGGTGCACGGCGCCTACTACATCCTGATGTATGGCTGGACGAGAATATTCGGCTTCTCGGAGTTGGCCATGCGTCTGCCCAGCCTTCTCGCCGTCGCTGTCGCCGCCGGCCTGCTGATGGCCCTGTGCCGCCGGCTCGGGGGGACCGCCTACGGGATCACCGCCGCTGCGATCTTCGTCATCCTCCCGCGGGTGCAGTACGTGGCCACCGACGCCCGCTCCTACGCGCTGACGGTGTTGGGCGCCGTGCTGGCGACCTACCTCCTGGTGGTCATCCGCGAATCCCCGTCCAGGCTGCGTTGGCTCTGGTACGGCCTCACCGGCCTGGTCACTGTCAGCCTGTCCTTCTATGCCGTGCTCCTCATAGCGGCGCACGCGGTCACGCTGCTGGCAGACGAACGCCTCCGCAGGCATTGGCGTGCCCTCGCGCTGGCCTCGGTGGGGTGGCTCATCCCGGCGGGCGTGGTGGCGGCCGTCGCCTCGGGGCAGCAGTTCCAGATCGCCTGGGTGCCGCCCATCGGGGCGTCGACGACGTACGAGGTCGCCTTCGTCCAGTTCTTCAGCGACGCTTACTACTCGACCGAAAACTTCGTTTCCAGCCCGCAGCCGACGCCGGGCGAGGACTTTTCGATGTACGGACTGGCGGCCCTGGTCTGGGTCGCGGCGCTGATTGGCGCGATCCTGGCCCGGAAGACCTTCGCCGTCAAGCTGGCCGTGCCGTGGCTGGTGCTTCCGTTGGCTGCGGTCATTGCGGGATCGGTGATCACGGGGCGCGGCTACTACCTGCCGCGGTATGTTTCGTTTGAGCTGGCGGCCCTGCCGATGCTGGCGGCGGCTCCGCTCCTGGCCAGGCGGCTCGCCAGCCCGCAGGGGAAACCACCGGGCAACCCGCAGGGCGGCCGCGTCCGCAAGGTTCGGATGGCGGCGACTGCCGTGGGGCTGCTGACCGCGCTGGGGATCTCGCTGCCGTCCTACGTTGGGCAGCGCACGGAATACGGGCGCATCCAGAGTGATGACTTCCGCTTCATCGCGGACACCATCCACCGGGAGGCCCGCCCCGGGGACGCCTTTGTGATTGGAAACGACCGGGACATGGCGTTCCGTGGCTACCCGGAGGCCTTCGAGGGCCTCAATGACCCCACGATGGCGCGGACGGCCGCGGAGTGGGGACGCATCTTCGACCGGAGATACGACGTCAAAACCGCCAAAAACCGCATCCTCAAATACAACACGGTCTGGGTGGTGGAGCTAACCAGCAGGACCGGCGCGCGGCGGGCCATGGAGGTCATCGGCTACGCACCCAAGCGGCAGTTGACGGGCGTCGTGACCTCGGTGACCGAGTTCCAGCGCCGGCCGCGCTAGCCAGCGCCGCCGCCGTCGGATGCTTTCCGTCGGGCGCGTCCTGTGGCGGGCTCAGCCGGTTGTCGCCGCCGGGCTGGTTGGGGGCTGTTTCTGCCACGGCCAGCGCCCGGTGATCTCGAGCTCCAGGGAGAAGCTGAGGAACGTACGGATCAGCACGATGATAGCCAGCACGCCCACGCTCTCGAAGGTCGGGGTGACGGCCACGGTGCGGATGATGTCGGCCGCGACCAGCAGCTCGAGGCCCAGCAGAATGGAGCGGCCCAGCAGTTGCCGGTAGGACCGGTAGATCGAGAGGGGCTCGGCGCCGGCAGGCAGTTCCTTGGGCTGGAAGCCGCGCAGGGCCATGGGCAACGACACCACGGCGCCGACCACCATGATGGCGACACCGGCGAAGTCCATGAACCGGCCGACCGTCTCGATGATGTGCTGAAAATCCATGCTGCCCCTTGGAGGAGTTGGGTGTGAAGTCTGGTGGTGGAACGGCGGCGCGCCTCAGAGTCGGGTCAGGGATGCCGTTCGCCGACGCCGGCCAGGACAGCGCGGTAGCCCTCGCGGAAACTAGGGTACTCAAACGTGAATCCGGTGCCGCGGAGCAGGGCGTTGCTGACGCGCTTGTTCCCGCCACGCGACGGCTCGCCGCCGCCAGCCCCGCCACGCGACCCGTCATCCCCGGGGGCTGCACCGGCCGGCTCCGGCAGTCCGAGCTCGGCGGCCAGGAACCGCAGCACCTCGCCGAGTTCGGCAGGTTCGTTGTCCACGCCCAGGTACAGGGGCGCCGGCTCCGCGGCCATGCTGCACAGGTGGACGATAGCCGCGGCGGCGTCGTCGCGGTGGATCCGGTTGGTCAGGCGGGGCCCGGCCGGCACCGTGGCGTTCCCGCCGCGCACCTGATCGATCAGGCGCGTCCGGCCCGGACCGTAGATCCCGCCCAGCCGAAGCGCCACCGGTGTGATCCCGGTTCCCTCGAGGCGGCTGCTGAGCAGGTCCTCGGCCTCACAGAGGATACGGCCGGAGAACCCGCCGGGATTCGGCGTCGTGGCCTCGTCCACCCAGCCGCCGCCGGCGTCGCCGTACACCGCGGTGGAGGACACGAACAGCACGCGCCGCACCGGCGCCCCGGACGCCGCGACGGCGTCGAGCACCCGGGCCAGGCCGTCCACATACGCCGACCGATACGCCTCCTCGGTGGGGGAGTCAGCCGCGATGGCAACCACGACGGCGGTGGTGTCCGCCGGGACAGGCGGCAGTTCGCCGGAACTGAGGTCTGTGGCCACACCCTCGATTGCGGCTGGCAGTTTGTGCGGCGAGCGGCGCCAGCCCACCACCTTGTGCCCGGCCGCGGCAAAGCGCAGTCCGGCTTCGGTCCCCAGATCGCCGCAACCGGCCAGCAGTACAGTCATAGTGGCCAGTCTGCCAGTAAATTCAGGGCGGCGCGGGGCGCGGGCTACCGTGCGGCGATCGGGAAGAAGACCCGCGGGTCCTGCAGCAGCGCCGGGTAGTCGAAGTCCGAGCGGGACAGGACTTCGGTGACCTCGAAGTTGCGGGCGAACCGGCCATCCACGGTGATGGGACGGCCCTGGACCTCTCCGACGGCGAAGGACCGGCCGCCGTCGAACGGGATCGCAACGACGGACTTGCCGGGCAGCGTCGCGAAGGCTTCTTCCTGGGCCTGGCGCTTGCGGGAGGGCTTCTTCACCAGCGGCTTGGCCGGACGCTTGCGGGCGTTCTTGTCCGGCCGGCGCGAGCCGTTGTCCGCGTAAACGAACTGGTACTCGTCGTCCTCTCCGGAGGCAGCGCTGGACCCCTTGCCCCGGACCGGGGGCAGGCTCACCGTGTCCAGCTGCTGCGGATCAGTATCACCCAGCGGGAGGCGTAGGATCCACATCCGGTCACCGGCAGGATCTTCGGGGATGAGCTCGTGCTTGGGCTCGGGCCACACGTACTCCAGGTCCGGGTCCGTGCCGGGGAACACCGAGGCGTAGAACTTGTGGTCCTTGGCCAGCAGCCGGGACCGGTGGCTCAGGTGGAAGTCCTGATTCCCCAGCCACCACGGCATCTGGATCTTGGCGGCGTAGTCCGGGTGGGCTGCCTGCGGGGCGAACTCCATGATCCGTTCCCGGGTGGTGTCCTCGCCGCCGCGCGCCGTCCACTCATCCACCATGGCCAGGCCGTACATGGTCAGGGCCGGGACGTGCCCCATCCACATCCGGACGGCCGGGTGGGACTGCCAGCCGTACTCGGGAATCACCAGCGCGCGCAGCATCTGCAGCGCCTCGACGCGCTGCTTGCCGAGCCGCGCGGGGTCAAGGGCCGCGGCGCTCTGCTGGAAATCGGGGAAGGGGAGGAAAGTCTGCATCTCTCCAGTTTGGGGCCACGGGCCCGCATCGCCAATTGCTGGGCGTCCCGGGTGAGCGTGTTCACATCGCGGATACTTACAGACAGCTCCCAGCCCGGAGATTTATTATTTACGGCAACCACCCCAGCCGCACGGAAGACCTGCCATGAACCTCGAAGCAGCGGCGCCCTTTGCGCCCAAATACGGACAAATGCTCGGCCCGGAAGCCAACGGCATCCTGGTTCTCGAAGAATTCACGCTGGACCCTGCCGAGGCCCGCAAGGAACAAACCGGCTTCCGCGCGGCCCTGGCCTCCGTGGCCCTGACCATGCGCCGGCTGCTCGCGTTCCGGCTGCTGATCGCCGTCGTCGCCATCGCGAACCTGCCGCTCTTCCTGCTCTCCAGCGGCTGGGAAATCTATGCGATCTCGCTGACCCTGGTGGTGGCCGTCCACGCTGCCGTGTCTTGGCTGAACCGGCACGAGCCGCGTCTGCGCCAGCGCCGCCTGCTCGAGCTCCACCTGCACCGCGAACGCAGCGCCAACTACCGCAAGGTCCGCGACGCCGTGAAGTACGTCATCGACACCCCCGCGCGCATGAACGAACAGCTCTACCTGGAGCTGCTGGCCGCCAAGCGCGTTGCCCTGCACCTGGCCCAGGGCACGGTGGCCCTGCTCGACACCAGTGACGACGCCGCGTGGAAGGTCCGCATCGTCCGCGAGCTTCCCAAGGCGGCCTGACCGCCGTCCGGCTCAGCCCTTCAGGACCGCTCCGAGGTACGGGGCGGTCCTGCTCTTTTTGGAGCGGGCGACGACGGCGGGCTCCCCGGCGGCGATGATCTTGCCGCCGGCGTCGCCGCCGGCAGGTCCCAGGTCGATCACCCAGTCGGCGGCGGCCACCACGTCCATCTCGTGYTCCACCACCACSACGGTGTTSCCGGCGTCCACCAGSCGGTGGAGCTGGGCCATCAGGAGTTCGACGTCGGCCGGGTGCAGTCCCGTGGTGGGCTCGTCCAGCAGGTACAGCGAGTGGCCGCGCTGGGCCCGCTGCAGCTCCGTGGCGAGTTTGATGCGCTGGGCCTCGCCGCCGGAGAGCTCGGTGGCGGGCTGGCCCAGCCGGAGGTAGCCCAGCCCCACTTCGCGGAGGGTCTGCAGCGCCCGGGCCGCGGCGGGGACGTCGGTGAGGAACTCCGCGGCGGCGTTGACCGTCATGCCGAGCACCTCGGCCACATTCTTGCCGCGGTAGCTGACTTCCAGCGTCTCCGGGTTGTAGCGCGAGCCGTTGCACTCCGGGCACGGGCCGTAGCTGCCGGGCAGGAACAGCAGCTCCACCGCCACGAAGCCCTCACCCTGGCAGGTCTCGCACCGGCCGCCGGCCACGTTGAAGGAGAAGCGTCCGGCGCTGAAACCGCGGGCCTTCGCCTCATCCGTCGCCGCGAATTCCTTCCGCACGGCGTCGAAAAGCCCGGTGTAGGTGGCCAGGTTGGACCGCGGGGTGCGGCCGATCGGCTTCTGGTCCACTTTCACCAGCCGGTCGATCTGCTCCAGGCCGGTCACCGGGCCCACGCTCAGCGGCGCGGCGGGCTCTCCGGCGTCGTCCTCCGTCTCGTCGGTGGCCGCGGCGTCGGCGTCCGGGTGCAGCCAGGCGTTGGCGACCTCGGCGAGGACCTGGCTGACCAGTGTTGATTTGCCGGAGCCGGACACCCCGGTGACGGCGGTCAGGACACCCAGCGGGAAGGTGGCGTCGAGGTCTTGCAGGTTGTGCCGGGTGATGCCCTGCAGCTCGAGCCAGCCGGCGGCCTCGCGGCGGTCCCGCGCCGCGTTGCTGCCGGCCGGCCTCCCGTCCGCCGGGAACAGGTAGGGCCGGGTGACCGAGGCGTCCACCGCCGCGAGGCCGGCCACAGGACCGCTGTAGAGCACCTCACCACCGCCCTCACCGGCGCGCGGGCCCACGTCCACCAGCCAGTCGGCGCGGCGCACCACGTCCATGTTGTGCTCCACCACAAACACTGAGTTGCCGGAGGACTTCAGCTGGTCCAGGACGGCTAGGAGGGGTTCGGCGTCGGCCGGGTGCAGGCCGGCGGAGGGTTCGTCGAGCACGTAGATCACGCCGAAGAGGCCCGAGCGCAGCTGGGTGGCGATCCGGAGCCGCTGCATTTCGCCGGGGGAGAGCGTCGGCGTGGACCGGCCCAGCGCGAGGTAGCCCAGGCCAAGGTCCAGCAGCACCGTGATCCGCTGGAGCAGGTCACGGGTGATGGCGACGGCCACCTCGTTGGACTCGCCGGAGGACTGTTTACGGGAGGCCGTCCCCGCCGTCGTCAGTTCCGTGGTGGGGCGGATGACCGCGGCGAGCTCGGTCATCGGGACGCCGTTGAGTTCGGCGATGGTTTTCCCGGCGAACGTCACGGCCAGGGCTTCCGGGCGCAGGCCGCTGCCGCCGCAGCGCGGGCATGGGCCTGTCTCCATGTAGCGCAGCACCTTCTCGCGCATGGTGCTGCTCTTGGAATCGGCGAGGGTGTGCAGGACGTAGCTGCGGGCACTCCAGAAGCGGCCCTTGTACGGCTTGGCCACCCGGTCCCGCTGCGGCGTGACCTCCACGACGGGCTGCTCCTCGGTGAAGAGGATCCAGTCGCGGTCCTTTTTGGGCAGCTTCCGCCACGGGGTGTCGACGTCGTAGCCCAGGTGGGTGAGGATGTCGCGCAGGTTCTTGCCCTGCCACGCTCCGGGCCACGCGGCGATGGCGCCGTCGCGGATGCTGAGGGCCGGGTCCGGGACCAGCGAGGATTCGGTGACGGTGTGAGCGACGCCCAGGCCGTGGCACTCCGGGCAGGCGCCGGCCGCCGTGTTGGGGGAGAAGGCGTCCGAGTCCAGCGGCGCGGCGCCGTCGGGGTAGCTGCCGGCGCGGGAGAAGAGCATCCGCAGCGAGTTGGACAAGGTGGTGACCGTGCCGACGGTGGAGCGGGAGCTGGGGGTGCCGCGCCGCTGCTGGAGGGCGACGGCGGGCGGCAGGCCGGTGATCAGCTCCACCTTCGGGTTGTGGCCCTGCTGGATCAGCCGCCGGGCGTAGGGCGCCACGGATTCGAAGTAGCGGCGCTGGGCCTCGGCGTAGATGGTGCCGAACGCGAGGGAGGACTTCCCGGACCCGGACACCCCGGTGAAGGCCACGATCGCGTCGCGCGGGACGTCCACGTCCACGTTGCGCAGGTTGTTTTCCCGGGCGCCGCGGACCCGGACGAAGCCGTCCGTGGGGTGGTCCGGCGCCAGGCCGGCGGAATCGGAAGCCTGCTGATTATTGTGCATCTGTTTGACTCTATCCGTCCCGGCCCCGGGCGGTATATCCATAGCGGCGGGCATATCCTTACCCAATGGAAACTTACGACGGCGGCGCCCCAGCGCCGCAGGCAGAGCAGAGAGCAGCGCCGCAGGCAGTGCAGGACGCGGAGCAGGAGACTGCGCCGCAGGTCGAGGGGATTCCGGAGTTCGCCGAGGTCCCCGGCGGGGTCCACGCGGCACTCCCGGTGGCCGAACTGCACCTGCACATCGAGGGCACCCTCGAACCGGAACTGATCTTCGCGCTCGCCGAACGCAATGGCATCACGCTGCCCTACGCGGACCTGGATGAGCTGCGCGCGCGGTACGAGTTCACGGACCTGCAGTCGTTCCTGGACCTCTACTACGCGAACATGGCCGTACTGCAGACCGAGCAGGACTTCGCAGACATGACCCGGGCCTACCTGACCCGGGCCGCCGCCGCCGGGGTGCGGCATGCCGAGATCATGCTGGACCCGCAGGCGCACCTGACCCGCGGAGTGTCCCTGGCTACCTGCGTGAACGGGGTGGCCTCGGTGCTGGCCACTTCGCAGGAGGAGTTCGGTATCTCCACCCTGCTGATTGCCGCGTTCCTCCGCGACCTGTCCGAGGAATCCGCGCTCGAGGTGCTGGAGCAGCTGCTCGCCATGGATGCCCCGATCGCCGGCATCGGGCTGGACTCGGCGGAGGTGGACAATCCGCCGTCGAAGTTTGAACGCCTGTTCGCCCGGGCCAAGGACGCCGGGCTGCACCGGATCGCGCACGCCGGCGAGGAAGGCCCGCCGTCGTACATCATCGAGGCGCTGGACGCCCTGGACGTGGAGCGGATCGATCACGGCATCCGCTGTATGGAGGACCCGGAACTGGTGGAGCGGTTGGTCCAGGAGCTCATGCCGCTGACCGTCTGCCCGCTCTCGAACGTCCGGCTCCGCGCCGTCGACACCCTCGCGGACCACCCCCTGCCGGGCATGCTGGCGGCCGGGCTGAACGTCAGCGTGAACTCGGACGACCCCGCCTACTTCGGCGGCTACGTGGATGACAACTTCGCGCAGCTCAAGTCGGTGATCGGGCTTTCCGAGTTCGACTGTGTCCGCCTCGCGGCCAACTCCATCCGGTCCTCCTTTGCGAGCGAGGATCGGAAGACCGAGCTGCTGGGAGAACTGGCCGCCTCGGGCCGCTAACCCGGTCACCCCGAACCACCCGAACCCCCGAGCAACCCCTATATCCCGGTTGCTCTATCACTTATGGCGGCTAAACCGGCCGGATAGGGACCATAAGTGATAGGGCAACGGCGGGGTCAGACGTCGATGGTGCCCATGTTCGGGTAGCGGGCGCCCGCGGCGACGCCGGCCGGGGCCAGCTCGTCGAGCCGGGCCAGGTCCTCGGCAGAGAGCTCGACGTCGACCGCACTCAGGTTCTCGCGCAGCCGGTCGCGCTTCTTGGTCCCCGGGATCGGGACGATGTGCGCGCCCTGGGCCAGCAGCCAGGCGAGGGCCAGCTGGGCCGGAGTGCTGCCCTTCTCCGCCGCGAGCTCGGTCACCCGGTCCACGAGTTCGAGGTTGCGGGTGAAGTTCTCGCCCTGGAAGCGGGGTGAGTGGCGGCGGAAGTCGTCCTCCGCGAAGTCGGATTCGCTGCGCAGCTGCCCGGTGAGGAAGCCGCGGCCCAGTGGGCTGTAAGGGACGAATCCGATGCCGAGCTCGGCTAGGACCGGGAAGATCTTGGTTTCCGGTTCGCGTTCCCACAGCGAGTATTCGGTCTGCAGGGCGCTGATGGGGTGCACGGCGTGGGCACGGCGGACGGTGTCGGCGCTCGCTTCGGAGAGGCCCAGGTGTTTGACCTTGCCGGCCTGGACCAGCTCCGCCATGGCACCGACCGTCTCCTCGATCGGCACGGTCTTGTCCACCCGGTGCTGGTAGTAGAGGTCGATGTGGTCCACGCCGAGGCGCTGCAGGCTCGCGTCACAAGCTGCCCGGACATACTCGGGCTTACCGTTGATGCCCACCCAAGAGCCGTCCTCGCGGCGTTCGTTGCCGAACTTGGTGGCCAGCACGACGTCGTCGCGGCGCCCGGCGATCGCGCGGCCCACCAGCTGTTCGTTGGTGAACGGGCCGTACATGTCGGCGGTGTCCAGGAGGGTGCCGCCGGCGTCGAGGAAGGCATGGATCGTGGCCGTGGACTCCTGTTCGTCGCCTTTGCCGTAGAACTCGCTCATTCCCATGCAGCCCAGGCCGAGGGCGGAGACGGTGAGGGAGCCGAGGGTGCGTGTTTCCATGGGGATCTCCTGAACCAGTGGGGGATTGCCGCGGATCAGCCCCGGGGGACGGCGGCGATCAGCCCACTCTAGTCAGCATGCTTGCCGCGGGCAACGGGTTTCCCGGGGGCGGACGCTGACCCGTACCACCGGCGGCCCGTCGCCGTCACAGTGGGTCACGACACACAAAGTTAACCCCGCCCAGTCGCGGAAGCCGCCGAACCTTGGCAAAATGCAGATGGATCAATTGCTTCTAAAGGAGACCCATGGGCGCCAACGCTGCGGAAAACACCAACCTTCGGCTCAAGGCTGTGCTTGACGTGCTGGCGGAAGGGGTCTGGTCCGGCGAGAAGCTGAACGCCGGCGTCGTCCTCGGCGAGGCGATCGCGCGGGTCCCGCTCAACGACCACGAGCGCGAACTGCTCAGCGGCGGCATTCCCCGCGGCCACAAGGCGCTCACCACGGCGACCGCCAAGCTGGTAAAGGCCGGCTGGCTGGTCAAGGGCCGCTCCGGCTGGACCATCACCGAGGACGGCCAGCGCGCGACGGTCGCCTTCGCCGATCCCGCCGCCTTCACTGCAGCGCTCGACGCCGGTACCCCGGTTCCGGCGGATACCCCGCTGCCGTCCGCCCCCGCCGGGCACACCGCACCCAAGACTGGCGCCAAGGCCGGTCCGAAGACGGTCAAGGTGGCTGAAAAGGTCGCCGAGAAGGTAGCCGACACCGCCGCCAAGCTGGTGGAGGAAGCCGTTGCCCCCGTCGCGAAGGCCGTCCGGAAGCGCAAAGCGGCCGCTAAATCTCCCGCCGAGGCCCCGGACACCGCAGCCGGGACCCAGGCAGAAGCCCAGGCAGAAACGATCGTCCAGCCGGCCGCCGTCGCCGTGGCGGGCGACTTCAATGTCCTGCTGGGCGCGCCGGCCAACTGGGCGCCGCAGTATGACGAGTCGCAGATGCAGCTGGACGAGGTGGACCAGCTCTGGAAGCTCGCGGCGGAACTGCCGGCCGGCTCCTACAGCTTCAAGATCGCCATCAACCGGTCCTGGGACGAGAACTACGGCGCGTTCGGCCACTTCGACGGCGCCAACCACGAGGTCCACCACCGCGGCGGCCTGCTGGTCATCCACTACGACCACCGGACCCGCGACATCGTCATCGACTAACCACCGCCAACCGGACCACGGACGGCCCTAGAAGCGGGACGGGTCCGGGCTCGGCGGAACGGGCGACGGCGGTGCCACCGGCCCGGGGTCCGGGATCGGCAGCGGGCCGGGCGTCGGGGCAGGGCCAGGCGCCGGGGACGGCGTCGGACCGGGACCCGGGGCGGGCTCGGGAGTCGGCGGCGTGGGCCCGGGATCCGGCGGGAACGGGTCGCCCGGTTGCGGTTCCGGCGTGGCCGGGCCGGGCTCGGGCGGGAACGGATCGGGCTCTGGGTGCGGGGGAATCGTCATGGCTCCGATTATCAACCCGTCACCGCGGCGAGGGAAGACCAGAGCAGGGCCGGCAGACCTCCGTCGACGGCGGTTGGCCCCGCGTGGCAGCACCGCCCGCCGGCGCCCCTAGTTCTGCGCCGCGATCGACTTGTCCCGGTCCTCGAACACGTCCTCGCCGGGACCGGCAAACGCGCGGGACCGCTGCACGGCCTCAATGGACCCGGTGAACAGCTGGGAGTCGTGCGGGTCGGAGGGCAGCCGGGCGGCGGTCTCGTCGGCGGCGGCCAGTTTGCCCGGACGCCGGGGTGCGGGCTGGCTGGAGGCCGCGGCGGACGGCAGGGATTCGAGCCGGACGTGCGGCAGCGCCGTCGGGTGCTCCTGCTGCAGGAAGAGCACCAGCTCCTCCCGGATCAGGCAGCGCAGGTCAAAGAGCGAGGCGCTGTCGCCGGCGCTGACCAGGATCCGGACCCGGACAAAGCCAGCGGTTGCATCGGTGATCTGCAGGATGCCCACCCGCTCGTCCCAGAGGTCGGTGGAGGCGAGGACCTTCTTCAGCTCGGCCCGCATAGCCTCCACCGGGGCGCGCCAGTCGAGGTCGAACTCCACGGTGCCCATCACCTCGGACTGGCGCCGGGTCCAGTTCTCGAACGGGGTGGTGGTGAAGTAGGTCGAGGGCAGGATCAGCCGGCGGTCGTCCCAGATGTGCACCACCACGTAGGTCAGGGTGATTTCCTCGATCCGGCCCCATTCCTTCTGGACCACCACCACGTCGTCCACGCGTATGGCGTCCGTGAAGGCGAGCTGGATGCCGGCGAAGACGTTCACCAGCGAGGTCTGCGCGGCGAGGCCGGCGACGATCGAGATCACCCCGGCGGAGGCCAGCAGCCCGGCACCGAGCGCCTGGATGGCGGGGAAGGTCAGCATGATGCTGCCGAGGGCCACAATGGCGATCAGTGCGACGCCGATCCGCCGGGCCAGGATCACCTGGGTGCGGAGCCGCCGGGCACGCCGGTTGTCGGCCACGTCCACCCGGTAGCGGGTCAGGACCATCGTCTCGATGATCAGCAGCACGGCAATCGCCAGCCACGCCACGGAGCCGATCAGGGCGATGGCCAGTCCGTGGTCCACGTTGCGGCGCCACTCGGCGTCGGCCGTGGTGGTTGCCAGCGCAATCCGCACCCCGATCAGGCAGAGCGCAAAACGCAGCGGCAGCCGCGCCATCCGGGACGTCTCGCGGAGGGCTTCCTGCTTGCGGTTGAGCCGCAGGATCACGCGGCGCACCACCCAGGAGGCGATCAGCCCGGCGGCCACGGCCAAGGCCGCGGCGAGGAAGGGCATGGCGGAACTCAGAAACTCTTGCATCTTTTAAGCTCTAGCAAGCTTCGGTTGCCATTTGAAATCGGCTGGATGTCAAGGTGGGGCTGATCACGCCCGCCGCGACCGGCCACCCGTACGCCCGCCGCCGCGGAATCCGGGACCTTCGCCCCTAGAGTCCGCGCCCCAAAGCCAGAGAATGGTGCCACCACTTGCGGCTCAGGGGGAGGGTGACATGCGTCATCGCGCATCACTTGGCACGATCGGATCCGCCGCGTTCTGCGCGGCGGTTCTGTTGTCCGGGTGCGGTGCCCCGGCGTCCGCTCCCTCCACCAACCCGCCCACCATCGATGCGCCCTCCAGCAGCAGCCCGCAAGGCACGACGTCGTCCGCCGGCACCGCGGGCGCCCCGCCCACGGAGGGCTCGCCGTCGGCCGCCCCCGCCTCCACGGTGACGCCCCCGCCCGGCTGGAAGTCGCACACCACCGCCGACGGCACCCTGACCTTCGACTACCCGGCTACCTGGACGGTGAAAGAGGCCGGGGGCGCCGCGGCCCTGGTCAGCGACTACGGCAAGACCATGGCCACCCTGCGGACCCAGGCGGGGCCGGCGCCGGCCTGCACCACCAAGGTCCCGTTTATGGCCTACGACTCCGCCACCGTCCCGGCATTGGCCCGGTCCGGGGTGGTTCCGCGGTTCGCCTACGAGGCGCGGATCAACCCCGGCGCGGCGGACCCGGCCAAGGCGCAGACCTTTGCCTACGGGATTACGTCGGCTCCCAAGCCAACCGGCGCCGCGGCGTGCCCGTTCGCGCAATCCTTCACCTGGCCGCCCGGCACGGCCTCGTTCGGCGGCGTCTACGACCCGTTCGACACCACCCCCGGCAAGCCCATGCACGTGGACACCCCGGAGGTGTACATGAGCACCGGCGAGTACAAGATCATCCGCCAGGCGCTCCTGTCCCTGCGGCCGGCCGGGAAGTAGCCCGGCCGTGGCGCGGTCCAGGACGGCGGCAGTGGGGCTCGTCCTGCTGCTGGCCGGGTGCGGGGCGCCGGCGTCACCAGGGGGCGGCGCGGGAAGCCCGGCAACGGGGTCGGCGTCGTCGGGCTCGGGGGCAGCGACGACGACGGCGTCCCCGCTAACCACGGGCACGGTCACGCCCCCGGCGAGCGTCCCGGCGACGATCCCGTCGGACTGGAAGACCTTCACGACCTCGGACGGGCTCTCCTTCGACTATCCGCCGGACTGGACCGCCCGGGACCCCGGCGGCGATTTGGAAGGAGCATTCGTGGACGTCACCAACGCCGCCGGCAAGCCGATGGCCGAGCTGCGCACCAACATCGTCACCGGCGCGGAGTGTGTGGAGCAGTACCCCTACCAGGTCTACGACGCGCAGGACCTGCCGGCCCTGGCGCAACAGGGGGCCGCGGACAGGGGTGTGCCGCGCTACGTCTTCGAATCCCGTGGGGACGGCACAGGCGTGGATGCCGCCCGGACCACCACGGCCGCATACGGGATCACCATGCTCCCGGCGGAAACCGGGGCGCTGGCGTGCCCGATGTTCCATCTGTTTCTCTGGCCGCCGAGCGGGGCCCTGTTCGGCAGCACATACGATCCCGCCAACAACAGCACTCCGGGCGCGGTCTCGTTGCCGTACCTGGAGAAGGCCAAGCTCTATGCCGGGACGGAGGAATACCGGGCGATCCGGACCATGATCACATCCCTGCGGCCCGCGAAAGCGGCCGGCTGACCTGCGGGATCAGAGGCCGTCCCGGCACTAACGAGCCGGCCCCGAACCCCAAACTCCAACCAACGCCTACACCGCGGGCAGGTGCCTGCGGCGGTTACGGGCGTGCGGGTGGTCGGCCCCCACGGCCCCCACGGCTGCGGTCCGGCCCTGGCCGGCCCACTGCGTGGCGCGCTGGGTGGCGTGCGACTCCCGGATCAGCCCGGTGCCGGCGCATTCGCGGACCGCCATGATGCCGTCCGCTGCGGAACGCTTGTCCTTGAAGGCTTTAGAGACAGCGAGAATCGTGCCGTCAGCCCCCAACAAACGAAACCGGACGTTCGATTCTGCGTCGGTGAAGATCTCGAATTGTCCTGCCATTGTCTCTGTCCTTTCAGGCGCTCCGGGCGGCGACGCGGGGTGTCCGCAGTGTGCACAATGCCGAAGGTCTCCTTCCACCCTGCCGAGCGCGGCGGAGGGATCGAAAGGGGCAAAGGTCCCGGATGCTCCCGGTCCCGGGCCGGGTCTACATTGGAGTTATGGCTGACGACGCAGAGCTCTCCGGGGCCGCGGACACCGGTACCGCCGTACGCCTCACGGCCCGTGTGCAGGGCATGGTGCAGGCGGTCGGGTTCCGCTACTTTACGGTGCGCAAGGCCGAGGAGCTGGCCCTGCGCGGCACTGTCAGGAACAACGACGACGGGACGGTCGGCGTCGTCGTCGAGGGACCGCAGTCCGTGGTGCTGGAGTTCCGCAGCTGGCTGCGCTCGCCGGAGGCTCCCGGCCGGGTGGACCACGTGGACGAGCGGATCACCCGGGCCACCGGTGCCTACAGCAACTTCCGGGTGGTGTACTGACACCCCGGTAAAGGGGGCCGGGACGAACGGCCCTCGGCAGCGGCCGCCGCGGTGGGTAGCGTGGCGGCATGCAGAAGATATCGATCGAGGCCCTGGCCCGGCAACAGGTGGCCGCGGCGCTCGCGGCCGGCAGCGGACGCGCCGCGGACACGGTCTACGGCGGCCACGAGCGGGTCCTCCGCCAGACCGTGATGGCGTTCAAGGCCGGGACCCAACTCAGCGAGCACCAGAACCCGGGGGAGGCCACCGTCTACGTGCTTTGCGGCTGCGTCCGGCTCCAGGCCGGCGGCGACTCGTGGCAAGGCAAGAGCGGTGACCTGCTGATCGTCCCGGACGGGCTGCACAGCCTGGTGGCGGAGGAAGACTCGGCCATCCTGATGACGGTCGCCAAGACCAAGGGCTGACCCGGAGATTACGCCGGCCCTGGGCCGCCGGTTCGGTCCCGGCCGCCGGCGTAGGACAGACTGTTGCCGTGAGCAACTCTCCCCGGACCGGTATCGCCATAGCCGGGCTCAGCCTCGGCACGTCGTTGAACCCGCTGAACTCCTCGATGATCGCCGTCGCGCTGGTGGTGCTGCAGTCGGACTTCAAGCTCGACGTCGCCACGGTCACCTGGGTGGTCACCTCCTTCTACCTCACCTCGGCGGCCGGGCAGCCGCTGATGGGACGGCTCGCGGACCGGTTCGGCCCACGCCGGCTGTTCCTGCTGGGAATGGCGCTGGTGGCCGCCACCTGTGCGCTGGCGCCGTTCGCCCCGAACTTCGCGCTGCTCTGCGTGGCCCGGGCGTTTATGGCCCTCGGGACCGCGACGGCGTATCCCAGCGCCGTGGTGATGGTCGCGGCGCTGGCTCGGGAGGCGAACGTGAAATCCACCCGGCCGCTGGGCCGGATCCAGATGGCGAACACCTCGGCCGCCGCCATCGGGCCGGTGGTGGGTGGGCTGCTGGTGAGCCTGGTGGGCTGGGAAGCGCTGTTCCTGATCAACGTCCCGCTGGCGCTCGCGGCCATGGTGGTGGTGCGGCGGTTCGCCCCGGCCGACGCGACACGGGAACACGGCCGGGTGTCGGAGCTTCTCGGCGACTCGGACCTGCCGGGCATCGGGGCGTTCATCGGGGCGCTGGTGCTGGTGATGATGGCCCTGCTGAACGTGCTCCCCGGGTACCGGTGGTGGCTGCTCGGCGCCGGGCTGGTCCTCGCCGTGCTGTTCGCGTGGCGCGAGCTGCGCTTCAGCCCGCCGTTCCTGGACCTGCGGCTGCTGGGCCGGAACCGTCCGCTGCTCCTGGTCTACCTGGGCTTCGCGCTCTTCAGCGGCGTCTACTACTTCGCGTTCTTCGGCCTCCCGCAGCTGCTGCAGACCGCCGGAGGCTACGACCCCGGAATCGTGGGCCTGCTGATGCTGCCGCTCGCCGCCATCTCGGTGGTCGGAACCCCGGCCGCGGTCCGCGCGATCGACCGGTTCGGTGTCCGGCGGGTGCTGATCGCCGGCGTCGTGCTCCTGATCCTGGCCTCGGCCACCATGTGGCTGCTGACCGCGTCCCTGGCCGTCCCGCTGGTGCTGGTGCTGACGGCGCTGCTGGGGGTGCCGTACTGCGTGGTCAGCATCGCCTCGAGCCAGGGGATGTACCTGTCCACGAAGCTGGAGGAGCGCGGCGTCGCGGCCGGGATCTTCCAGACGTGCCGCTACCTCGGCGCGATCACGGCCACCGTGCTGATCGGCATTTTCTACGGCACCGGGGTCACGCAGGCCAACTGGGGACTGATGGTCCTGGTGATGCTCGGACTCGGCGCCGTGGTGCTGGTGATATCGCTGCTGTGGCGCGAGCGCCGGCCGGCCTAGGCGTTCCCTCCCCCCGGAGGTACGACGGCGGTGCCTCCGCCGGTGTGTCGCCCTGTGGGCGGGGCCACAATAAAGTTGCCCGCCCGATCCCGCGGAGCCTATAGTCAATGCAGCGATTCGATATTAGAACAACATGTTCAATTATCGAACAGGCGGCGTTTCGGCGTCAGCCGGCCCTACAACGAAGTGAGGTTCCCCGTGCATTTCCACCACCACGGTTACGTATCGGGGGACCCGCGGGTCCAGCCGGCCGCCGGCACCGGCCTGGACCGGCCCGCCGGGCTGCCCGACGCCGTCGACGTCCTGATTGTCGGCACGGGCCCCGCCGGGATGCTGGCCGCCGCGCAGCTGTCCCAGTTCGCGGGCGTGACCACCCGGATTGTCGAGCGCCGGGACGGCCGGTTGGCCATCGGGCAGGCGGACGGCATCCAGGCCCGCAGCGTGGAGACGTTCCAGGCTTTCGGCTTTGCCGAGCGGATCACCGCGGAGGCTTACCGCATCACCGAGATGGCGTTCTGGAAGCCGGACCCCGCCGATCCGTCCCGGATTGTCCGCGCCGCCCGCACCCTGGACGACCCCGCCGGGATCAGCGAATTCCCGCACCTGATCGTCAACCAGGCCCGCGTCCTGGACTACTTCGCCGAGGTGATGGCCCACGCGCCCACCCGGATGACGCCGGACTACGGCTACGAGTTCAAAGCCCTGGAAGTGGGCGAGGGTGAGTACCCCGTGACCGTGACGCTCACGCACACCGCCGGGCCCGACGCCGGCACCGAGCGCACCGTCCGGGCCAAGTACGTGGTGGGCGCCGACGGTGCCCGCAGCAAGGTCCGCGACGCGATCGGCTGCACCATGGCCGGCGACAAAGCCAACCACGCCTGGGGCGTGATGGACGTGCTCGCCAACACCGACTTCCCGGACATCCGCACCAAATGCGCCATCACCTCCGGGACGGGCGGCAGCATCCTGCTGATCCCGCGCGAGGGCGGCCACCTGTTCCGGATGTACGTCGACCTGGGCGTGGTCCCGCACGGCGACGCCGGCGCGGTCCGCAGCACCAGCATCGAACAGATTATTGCCAAGGCCAACGCCATCCTCCACCCCTACACGCTCGATGTCCGCAACGTCGCCTGGCACAGCGTCTACGAGGTAGGCCACCGCCTCACCGACCGGTTCGACGACGTCGTCCCCGAGGAGCGCGGCACCCGCACCCCGCGGGTCTTCATCACCGGCGACGCCTGCCACACGCACAGCGCCAAGGCCGGCCAAGGCATGAACGTCTCCATGCAGGACGGGTTCAACATCGGCTGGAAACTGGGGCACGTGCTGGAGGGCCGCAGCCCGGAGGCCCTGCTGGCCACCTACTCGGCCGAGCGGCAGGTGGTCGCGAAAAACCTCATCGACTTCGACAAGGAATGGTCAACGCTGATGGCGAAGAAGCCGGAGGAGTTCGACAGCCCGTCCCAGCTGGAGGACTTCTACGTCAGCACCGCGGAGTTCCCGGCCGGTTTTATGACCCAGTACGAGCCCTCGATGATCATCGGCGGCCCGGAGCACCAGGAGCTGGCCGCCGGGTTCCCCATCGGCAAGCGGTTCAAGTCCGCGCCGGTGGTGCGTGTCTGCGACACCAACCCGCTGCACCTGGGGCACCAGGCCACGGCGGACGGGCGCTGGCGGATCTATGTCTTCGCCGACCCCGCGGTGGCCGGTGCAGCGTCGCCCACCACGGACCTGGCGGCTTGGCTGGCCGACTCGCCGGACTCTCCACTGGCCGCCACACCCGTAGGCCTGGACCGTGACGCCTGGTTCGACGTCAAGGTCATCTACCAGCAGGAACACACCGGGGTGGACATCAGCGCTGTGCCGGCCGTGTTCAAGCCCGCCGTGGGCCCGTTCCAGCTGAACTACCTCGAGAAGGTTTACGGCACGGATCCGACGGCCGACATTTTCGAACTGCGCGGCCTGGACCGCGGCGGTGTTGTGGTGGTGGTCCGCCCGGACCAGTACGTCGCCACCGTGCTGCCGTTGACGGCGACGGCGGAACTCGCCGCGTTCTTCGCGCCGCTGGTGCGTTCGCGCCCGGCAGTTTAGGCGGCGCTAGCCGCTCGCGGGCGTTCGCGGGCGGCGCTAGCCGGCGCTAGGCGACGGCGTCGGCCGTAAGCTGCTCGCCGTTGAGGTATTCGAGCTCCCAGCCGTCCACGGGGTGGTGGTGGACCAGGTTCAGCACGGCGTTGTCGATGCTCTGGATGGTGCGGCCCAGCGCGCGGCTCAGGCTCAGCCGGATCAGGGTGCCGTGGGCGATGACCAAGACGCGGCGGCCGCTGAATTCCCCGGCCAGGGCTTCGAGCGCGGCGAGCCCGCGGGCGGCGGCGTCGTCGTCGCTCTCGGCGCCGCGGAATCCGCCCGGGATGCGCAGGGCCTCGAGTTCGGGGCCGGCCTGCAGGCCCTCGGCCGGTCCGAAGGAGCGTTCGGTGAGTTCGGCGATGCGCCGGTCCACGCGGAGCCCCAGCCCGGCGGCGATGATATTCGCCGTCTCTGCCGCGCGGCCCAGAGGCGAGGAGACCACCGCGTCCCACTCGTACCCGGACAGGGCGGCGACGGCGTCCCGCGCCTGGCCGCGGCCGACGTCGTTCAACGGAATGTCCGTCGATCCCTGGAGCCGGCGCTCCGCGTTCCAGTCGGTCTGGCCATGGCGGACGAGGGCGAAGGTGGTGAGGGTCATGGGCCCATTCTTCCAGAAACGGCGACGGCGGCCGGGCCGGCCGCCGTCGTCGTCGTTCGCGTTATCAGGAGGATTCAGGCCTTCGGTGCGTAAGCCTTCGGGAGCTTCAGGCCGCGGTCGGCCATGACCGCGCGCAGGCGGGTGGGGTAGTCGCTGATGATGCCGTCCACGCCGAGGTCCATGAGCTTGTTTATGTCCTCGGGGGTGTTGACGGTCCACGGGATGACGGGCAAGCCCTAGCGGTGGGCGTCGGCCACCATGGCCGGGGTGACGGAGCGGAACGTGGGGGAGATGGCGTCGTAGCCCTGGGCTGCGGCGGCCTTGGCGAGCGATCCGCCGTAGGTGTCGATGTCGATGCCGCCGAGGTTGGGGCTGGCGCCGGGCTGGCCGACCTGGAGCCAGGCGTCGCCGCTGGACAGGGCCACCAGCGGGAGTTCCGGGGCGAGTTTTTTGGTCAGGTTCAGCGAGGACCAGTCGAACGACTGTACGGTGCTGCGGTTCGCCATGCCCGAGCCGCGGATCTGCGCGACCACGGCCTTGGTCAGGGCCACCATGCCCTCGCCGCCGGCCTTCCCGTCCTCCACCTTGGTCTCGATGTTGAAGCGCACCTTCTTGGCGTTGGCCTCGCGCGCCAGCCGGAACACGTCCTTGAGCTCGGCGATCCGGTTGCCCTTGATAACCTCCTGTTCCGGGAAGCCCTTGAGTTGGGTGAACCCGCAATCCAGCGTCTTAATCTGGGCGAGCGACAGGTCGGCCACCCGGTCCCCGACGTACGGGTAGGCGGCGTCGCCGGGCGTGGCCGGCGCGGTGTCCTGGCATTTGTCGGCCTGGATGGTGTCGTCGTGCCAGACAATGATTTTCCCGTCCGTGGTCAGGTGCGTGTCCAGCTCCAGGGTGCTCACGCCCAGCTTCAGCGAGTTGCCGAACGCGGCCAGCGACTCCTCGGTCCACTGGCCGCGGCCGCCGCGGTGGGCTTGCAGGTCGAAGGATCCGTTGCGCTCAGTGGTTTTGACCGCGGACGCGGTGCTGCCGGCAGTGGCCGACGACTGCGCGTTGCCGGCGTCGGCGTTCGGGGCGGCCAGGGCGGGGCCCGCCAGGGACGTGATGAGTGCGGCGGCGGCCGCGGCAGTCAGGACTGTGCGCATGGTGATGTTTCCTCACGGTTACGGACACCGGCGCTGCGCCGGCAATCCGTCAACCTTAGGGAGGTTAGGTGGACTCGCGTGTTCGGGGAGCTGGACCCCGGGTGAACAAACGTGTGTGGGGTTCCTCGGCTTTAGTCTGCGGGGCCGGCCTCGATAGCGTCCAGGTCGCGCAGGGCATAACGGAGGTGCTCCCAGTCCTCGGTCAGGATGGTGTGCAGGCAGGACCGGACCGTCACCGGCACTGCGGGCGCCCAAGGATTACGTCGCTCGGCGGGCAGCTCCGTCTCGGTGACCGTGGCGAGGAAGTCGCGCACCATCGCCTGCCGGCCGGCCCGCACTTTCAGGACGTCGGCGTACGGCGGGGCCTCTTCCGAGAAGACGGCCAGGTCATAGCCGTCGGTTTCATATTCGGCGTTGGGTTGCCCGATCGGGTGGTACGGCGGGTCCATTTCCAGGATTGCTTTCCGTAGCCACGTGTCGGTGGCCATCACCAGGTGGCGCAGGGTCCGGGCGAAGGACCACTCGCCGTCCACGGAGACATCGACCGTCCCGGGCGGCATTGCCGCGGCCCGCTCCAACGCCGCCTGCCAGGCCTGCTCCAGAACGGCCCAGGCATTCCGCAGGCCTTGCGGGTCGTGGGCGCGCCGCTCGTCCCGGGCGGGGAAGCGGCGGTTGAGCTCTGCCTCGACGAACGGGACGACGTCGACGCCGTTGACCAGCAGGGTGCCGCCGTCCTCGAACAGCCACGGCGCGTCGATGTCAGCCCCGGCTGCGTCCACGGCGCGCATGACAGCGCCGGAGAGGTCGGACCGCACGAACCGGGCGCCCCGCAAGTTCACCTCGGTGAAGGTCGCGCCCCGGAGATCATCGGACTGATCGAAAGCTGTCATGGCGGCTACTCTGCCACGGCTGTGTCCGCCGCGCAGCACATAGGGTCAGCTGCCCAATCCATTTCGTGAGAGGGAATCGGTTGGTTAAGGCGTTTGCACGCGCCGCGACCATCTGGGCCTGAATCCTTGAATACAATCACCATAGATTCAGAGCAGCATGGGGGACATCTGCCCCCTGTCCTGCGCAATCCCACCTCCTTGAGAGGTGTAACCACGGAGGAGTACGCGATGGCCGATATGGAGAGCATCACGCTGGAGGCGGAGCTCGATGGAGAGGAGGCCACGCGTGACATTGCGAAGGCGGTCAGCGCCCGTCATACGATCGCTCGCAAGTACGTCATGAGGCTCCGCCGGCGGCATCCGGACGCGACTCCCGCTGAGGTCATCCAGATGCTGGAACGACACTACGCAACCTCGATCACCACTGCTGGTGCCCTCATCAGCGCCGGTACGATTGCCGCAGATATCGGTATCGCCATGATCCCAGGGGTGGGGGCCGCAGCGGCCGGTATGAAGAGTGCAGGTCAACAGGCCGCCAAGAAGACTGGCAAAGAAGCCGTTAAGTTCGCCGCAAAGAGCGCTGCGAAACAGGCCGCTAAGAACATGGCGATGGGCACTGCGAAGAACGGTGCACAGCGCGCTGCGGCTTTACTTCCAGCCGGCGATGAGCAACTCCAATTTGAGATCACGGCGGTATTCGCGCTCGCTATCGCCGATATTCACGGGATGGATCTCGACAAAGATCAAGCCCTGGCCCTCGTCTATGGGCTTTCAAATGAACGCGTCAGCCAGAAACAGATCGCGACGATGGCCACGGACCTATCGAGCGCGTCGGCCGCAGGCGCCGTCGTGAGTGGCAACACGGCCACGGCAGGGCGAACGGATTGGTCGCACTGGGCGAATACGCTCGCCGATGGCCTTCCTGGCGGCGCCGCGCAGAGTCTGGTCCGTACCATTGAGACCGGTGAGCTGGACACCGTCCGCCAAAATTTGAGCGGAAAGCAGCAGGCCACGATCGAATACGGGGTCGGAGCCATCACCGGCGGCGTTACGCGCTTCGTGTTTGGCCGTGAAGTCGTAAACGCGGCTCGGGCCGCGTTCGCCGAAGCCCCGGACACGTTCCCTGAACATCTTGCCATTCCGGCCGAACCTGAGGCAGAGGACGGCGACGCCGACCAGAATCGAGCTCTTGCAGCTATGGAAGATGCCGCGAAAATGACGGGCACCTGGATTGCCGGCACTGCCAGCACAGTTGGAGGCGGCGTCGCAACCGCGGCCGACACGGTATCGCGCGCGTTCCGGAGCGTAGACATCGACGGGGATGGAATCCCAGATGAGCCCCAGGCGCTCACCGCGGTCAAGGGTGCCGGCGGCGCCATCGTCGGTACGGCAGGCACCGTCGGCGGGAGCGTGGCAGGCTTGTTCAAACGGAAGAAGCGCGGCGAACAGGCGTCGGACGGGTCTGAGACCGGCAGTGAAGACGCGGGCGAGAAGTAACCCGGAAGTTTCGCGACTGCGGAGCGTCCCGGGGTGGAGGGCGCGCGAATAAGCTCCCCCCGCAATTTCCAGGATCGGTGGGGCGTGCCGTAGTCGGCCGCCCCCTCGCCCCCATATATGGTTCGAGGGGACTTGACACGGCGATCCGCTGTGGCTGTCCAACCCCGCGGAATTTCGAGGGTATCGACGTCGAACGAAACTGGAGACTGAATCGTCGTGATCTTTTTCAAAGCAGTCATGAAATTCTTCAAGGCACGGATTCTGCTCTGGCCGGCTTTGCTGCTCGTGGTGCTGCTGGGCGGGGGAGCGGTCGCCGCGTTCGCATCCGGCGGACTTAACGCACTCGCCCTCAAGTCCCTCTTCAGCAGCAGCTCCAGCGAACGTGATTCCCAGGTGGTTCAGGCCGTTACGCGAGTGCAAGAGGTCGCCTTGCTCAGCCTTCACATCGAGGGCATCGATAGGTACGAAAGCAATAGGGAAATTTTCGGCGTGGCCATCCCCGCGAGCGAAAAAACCACTCTGCTCCAGTACAAGTTTGACGCGAAATTGGGCGTCGACGGCTCGAAGGTGAAGGTCGAACGCACCGGTCCAGAATCGTTGCGCGTGACTATCCCTGAATCGAAGTTCATCGGCTTTGACAATCCCAAGTTTGAGGATGCTCTCGAGAGCGGCAACCCGCTTAGCTGGCTGGCCGAGCCAGCCGTCCAAACGCGGATGGTCAACAACATTCTCAGTAATGAAAATAAGCAGAAGTACATCTCTCAAAATGGAGAAGCCTTGAAAGAGCAGGCCAAGGCGTACTACTCCGGGATTATCGAAAGCGTCGCTCCCGAGGTTACCCTCGACTTTGAGTTCGCAGGGTAGATTCCCGCAGCGCTCAGTCCTCGCCTCATGAGATGTTCACGGAGAAGCTGAAAGCAGCTCCAGACGACCCCATGACCCTCCCAACGAACGATCGAAGCCACGCTCGAACGGCACCCGCGCTATGTTACAAAAACTTCTTAGCCCTAAGAAGTTTTTGTAATCCGCCCAGGATGAGCTCTTTGTCAGGGCTCGGGCCTACAGTGCTCCCATGACTCCCGACGAGACGCCCCAAAGCCCGGAACCGAAGAAGAAGCGCACCGTCTCGCGGAAGTGCCCGGTGTGCGGCCACGAGGCGTGGCGGATTGCCTACGGGATGATCGGACCGTCGGACCGCCAGTTGATGCCGAAGACCGAGTTCGCCGGATGTTGCATCGACATGGAAATCCGCGAGTATCCAGCCACCGGTAAGAAGGAGATCGGTACGCCCAAATGGTCGTGCCAGAATCCGGAGTGCCGGCACCGGTGGTGGTGACTCCCGGCCCATATCAGGCCTTCGACACGCCCAAAAAGAGTCGAGGCGGATGAAGATCAGTGCCGGCAGCCTGCTCGTCAGAGCTGGCCAGCTGCCCGTCGGATGCGCCTTTGCCTCTCCAAGTAGTCGAGGACCCTGCCGAGTTCGACGTCGTAGAGTTCTGGGACGGTCTAGACATCACGCCCCGACCCCTTCAGAAGCATCTGGCGCGCCTCGGCGGCGCTACTTAGGCGTAGCGCCCGCACCGCGCGCATTACCTGGTCAATTTCCTTGGCCTTCAGCCGGTAATGGGTGCGTTTCATCGATCCGTGCCCAGTATCAAAGATTTCGTAGCCGTCCGCCATCTTTCCCCCTTGTCATCGTGAATACGCAACATTGTGTGTGAGGGGTCGGACATTGTTCGGGTCAGGACGGGCATTTATGGCCAGTCATCTCGATACGTCAGCGGGCCTCCAGATCTGGGCTCTCGACAGAATCCTGCCCAGTTCAGAACCACCCGCCTCAGCCAGCAACTCGGAGTCGCCGACTACGACCAGGAGGCTTCGTGCCCGCGAAAGCCCCACATAAAGCTGCTCCGCCGCACGCTTAGGCTCCTTGAAACCGTTCACGCACAACACTATGACGGAGCGCTCCAGACCCTTGAAGCCCAGGACGTGGCCGTAGAATTCTCGTTCGTTCGCGTGGAATTCGCGCCAATAGTCCTCGGTCGTGCCAGTCTCGAAGAACTCTCGATGGATGGGATGCCGTGCTTTGGTCGTCAGCAGGGCGATTTGGTTGTTCGCCCACCCCTCCTCGATAAGGGCATCGACACAGTCCTCAGCGGCGTCCAGGGCGTCCTCGGTGGCACATTCAACTCGGCGGACGGGTAGTCCCGTGCTGCCTCTTGGAGTGAAATGCTCGCCGGCGAACGACTTGAATGTATCCGCGATCTTTCGGGTGTTCCTGAGATTGTCGTCTATGTGGATGGGCACCAGGCCAACCGCCGGATGACCGAAATCTCCCAAGGCACCGGTCCAACGGCTGTAGACGTCCTGATGATCATCCTGGAACGCGAAGACTTCGCTGGTGTCCGGGTCTTTCGTGCAAGCCAACAGCGCTTCCCACCACAGTGGCGCGAAATCCTGAGCTTCATCCACGACGACGGCGTCCAGCTTCAGTGACGCGTCCATGGTGGCAGCAAGCGATTTGAGTTGCAGGGGCATTTCCTCATCGAAGTAGGCCTGGCCGACGCCGTCCGGCACGCCGAGCCCGCGGGCGTAGTCGTGGAACTCCCCGGTAAACACCGGCTTGGCTTGTCGCCAGGGCTCTACCTGGTCCTGAAGGTACTGTCCGAGGCCCTTGTTGTAACAGAACAGGCCAACCCGTTTCCCGGACTTGGCGAGCACTTTTGCCTTTTCGACAGCCAGCCATGTCTTACCGCTGCCGGCGCCCCCGGTGAACTGCACACGGCGCAGTGACCGCGTTGCACGGAGTAGCACTGCCTGTCCTTCGGTCAGATGGTCCTGCAGGTATTCGTCTTGCGCAGGGTCCCGGTGGGCGCCGGCGGGCTCAAGAGTTCCGCTTAGGTGGCGAACGATTCGCTCAGTGAAAGCCGCTGCCAGTGGAGTAGCGCCACCTCCTTCCTGTTCGATTGCCCGACGGACAAGTTCAGCGGCGGAGGGTATATCCGTCTGGTCCAGGACCAAGGCTCGCGGGCAACCAGCCATGTTCCACGTCTGAGGAACTCTTGTGTATGGAAAGGCCACGAGGTAAGCGAAGCGACTAGTCAGACGAGACCCTGTTTGGCCGCTGACCCAGTTCTTGAAGGCGTGCTGGGAACCCTGCGACTGGGCAACCGGGCTCTGAATTTTGCGCTTGTCGCTCCTGTCCGACTGGTACCACTGGGCATCGTCAACGGAGATCTGGCCGCCCTTGACTTCAATGGCGGCCATACCGACGCCGGGCCAAAGGACGAGCAGATCAATTTCGTGCTCTGACCTGCCGTCCCGAACCTGGACAGAATGCGCCAGCACTGCCTCCTCCGGCAGGCTGGCCTTCAGTGCTTCCCACACGGCTTTCTCGGCCAACTGGCCATCGCCGAACTCGGGCTCGGCTGGAATGCATCTCATCGCTGTACCTCTCTCTGCCGCATCAGGAAACCGGCACTGCCAGAGTCTCGAGTTTCTGCCGGCGGACGTCAGCAAAATTGGGTCTGCACAGCACCAATACGAGTTCGCTCACTCGCTCGCCGGTGGTATCGGCGAGCATTTCGGCATACAAGCTGAGCTGTTTCCGGTATGCGGACTGAGTCGCCTCCGACATTTGCACATCCGTTTTGAAGTCAATGATGACCAGACTGCCGTCGTCCTCCCGGTACAACAGATCGATGATGCCCTCGATCACTACCCCGTCGCGTTCGACTGCAACGGGCAGCTCATTCCAATGCCGGCGCTCGGCTGCTCTTCGGACGGGAACAGCTGACATCGCCGATCTGGCGCAGGCTTCAAGGTCAGCCGCGGACTCGAGCCCGAATTGCAGGGCCACGGTCCTGGCCAGTCCTCCGAAGCAGTCATCGGCCTGCAGACCTGACACTTCCATGAGGCGGTGCAGTGCCGTGCCGAAGTCAGCTCCGTGCGTACCGACGGCGCCGCTTGAGAAGGGCGAACCTGCGACGGCGTCGTCGGCGAAGCTCAGTTCCTGCAGCAGTTCGTCCTGCGCACCCGCCGCTTCGAAGGCCGGTACAGAGCCACCCTTGGTCAGTGCAGTCACAGACGTGCTGGCAGGAATTGCGGACTGCGCGACCCACCGAGCTCTCATGTCCTGCCAATCGTCGAACGCCGCTATAGGAGATACTCCGTGCTGGGATTTCACGCGGGCAGGGAACTCATCGGGGAACTCCAGTTCCTGCACCGTTTCCGGATCGTCGACTGAGGCCAGCATGCCACTGAGGCTCGAAGGACCCCCGCTGTAGAGGGATACGACAAGGTGGCTGGTGGCCCGTGTGCAGGCCACGTACAGCAGTCGGCGTTTCTCCGCGGCCAGTAGTTCGGCCTCAGCCTGCTTGGCCTCGGGATAGCCGGCCGACTCGATGTTGCCGGAGATGTGCACCTGCAACTGACCGAGCTCGTCCCAGAGGGCCTTGTCCGACGAGCCACCCCTCGTGCTGCCCGCCCCAGCCAGTACCACCATGGGAAACTCGAGCCCCTTGGAGGCGTGGATGGTCATGATCCGGACGGCTTGAGCGTCTGTTTCGGGGACCACGGCTTCTTTGACTTTGGCGTTCTCCTCTTGCTGAACGGCGGCCCAGAGCAGGTAGTCGCGCAGGCTGCCGTGGGTCGCTTCGGACCACGCACGCGCTTGATCGACCACAAACCTCAAGCGGCGCCAGACGTCCCGGTAGCGTGGCGAGTCCGTCGCGGACTCGAGCACCCGGCGGTCAGCCAGGATGCGTTCCATGATCTCCGACGGGGGACTGTAGGAAAGATCCCAAGAGAGCGTTTTCAAATAGCTCAGCGCGCGGGAGACAGGCGACCGCGTCAAAGCCTCTGGAGCCGTTCCATGGATGCTCCAATACCCGCCTCCCGAGTGCCATTCGTACAAGTCGTCGTCACCGCAGCCGAGGTAGGGCGTCCGCAGCGCTAGCGCCAGGGACGCCTGATCCGCCGAGTTGGCGAGGGACCGGAGCAGGAGGAGTAGATCGTGGACCTCCTGTGTTCCGTAGACCAATGAGGAAGCTTCAGCCCGGTACTCGATGCCAGCCGAGTCCAGTGCGTGTTCGATGTGAGACAGGGACGTCCTGGTGGGCAGGAGGATGCAGATGTCCCGGGACTCGAGGTTGGAGAGCGCGTAGGAGGGTGCTCCGGACTGCTTCTGCCACGGCGTACCACCGTGACCCAGGGCCAAACCAATGGCTGCCGCCACGTCCGCGGCTTCTTGGGCATGCCGGGCCTGGGCGCTGGGCTTCTCTCCGTCGGCGCCCGGCATCATTCCGCTGCGTCCGATGACGGCTACGGCGGGACCAGCGGAGTCGTCCACCTCGGGCCTGAACGGGTCCGCATGGAGTGGTTGATAGCCGGCCTGGATGCTTCCGTTGGCCTCGATCAATTGCGCGAACGTGTGATTGACCCAGCGAAGAACGGCGGGAGTGGACCGGAAGTTCGTGTTGAGCCGGGCTACCTCCGCCGCCGTATCCGCTTCGGCACGCCCTCTGGCCGTCATATATGTGGCGATGTCAGCCCGCCGGAACCGATAAATGGACTGCTTTGGATCACCAACGGTGAAGAGTCGTCCGGCGGGAATCGGGAGCTTCTCCCAGCCGCTGGGACCGCACACCTCGTCGGAGCAGATCCGGAGGGCAATCTCAGCCTGGATAGGGTCAGTATCTTGGAACTCGTCGAGCATGACGTGGTGGTAGCGGCGGCGAACGGCGGCATGGATCTCGCGTCGCTCATCGCCAACCAGCAGATTGCGGGCGTGGACCAGCAGGTCGTGGTACTCCAACGCACCCCGCCGTTGACGTTTCCCCGCCTCGTCCAGGAAGATCTCTGACATGATGGCCGTGACGTTTTCCAGCGAGGGTCCCACAATGCTCGCAATCAGCTCCGCGACATTTGCCACGACATCCTGTGCGGCACTTCGCACCTGGTCGACGGGGATCTGCCAGTCGCCCTTGGCTCCGCCCTTGAGATGAGCAGTCGGAACTTTGCGAAGGACACTCATCAACATGTTCGGATCGTCAGCGGACTGTGCCTCCTGGAGTTGCACTAGCCAGGCCCCAAGCCCGCTCAGGCCTTTTGCCAGCAGGACGTTGTTCGGATTGGTGCAATGCTCCCGCATGGCCAGGACGCCAGAGCATTGCCGGATAACCCGCCCGGCGTTCAGCTCGGGAATGTATCTGGTCTCCGATGGGCTGCGCTTCAAACGATCCCAGTTTGAGTCGAGGGCCCGTCCGAGGTCGCGGAGGCTGTCCAGCGAGACACCGACGGCCAGCAGCACTCTCAGCGCCTTGTCCGCGCGGGGCTCGTTGAACAGGGCGGCGACCACAGTCTCCCAGCGCTTGTTGAAAGCGATTTGGGACCGCAGCTCGTCGACGACGTCGATCATCGGCGGGACACCCGCCGCCACTGGGTTCTCGCCAATCAGCCGGGCCGCAAAGGAGTGGATGGTCCCGATAGGTGCCGTGTCCAGCTGGTTGAGGGCCGCCACCCGCAGGGCCTCGGTGTTTTCACTGGCCTCGTCGGACTCAGCAGCTGCGGCGAGCCGCTTGCGGACGCGCTCCCGCAGCTCGCCGGCTGCTTTCTCGGTGAATGTAATGGCCGCGATGCCACGGAGCTCGACGCCGGAATCCACCAGGGCGCAGATGCGTTCCACAAGTTCCCGGGTCTTGCCGCTGCCGGCGCCCGCCTCGACGAAAACGGTTTTGTCCAGCATTGTGCGCACGACAACGCGGTGGCTTTCATCGCGCAGTTCCAGAGCCGGGTGAAGAACTGTTGGGTTGCTCATTTGTCGTCCTTCAGGATAGTGAGTGAGGCTAATTCTGAGGTTTGCGAAAGCCCCTGCCACGTATGTTTGGCGCCGGCGGTGCCGGCCAGGTTAGTGAAGTTGGAGAAGCTCGACTCCTCCGGCTTGTGCGGAAAGATGCCGCGATGCAGGGCGGAGACGATCAGGGAGGCGTCCGTCCTCAACCGATGGAGCACCGCGTCGTCGACCACATACCCAATCGGGTCTGCATCCTGTGACACAAACCAGTACTGGGCCTGGACCGGAACCGCAGCGTCGGTCTGGAGGCTGCGCGCAAAGAGCCCATAGACGGGCAGCTGAAACTTCTTCCCGCCAGCCGTAGGATCTGTTTGAGACATTCCCTTGAATCTGCTGGTGCCACCAGTCTTGTAGTCGATGACTCGAACGGCCCCGGATTCGTGCCGATCGATCCGGTCAACGAAGCCAAGGAACTGAATCTCCTGTCCGTCGAGCAGCGTCAGGTTTACCGGATCATGCTGATACTGCTTGCCGTATTCGGCCGGCCCGAACCCTGCCTCCGGTTGCTGATAGGTCCACCCCTTGGCAGCGTCACGTTGGTCCGCCGCGAACACCCGCCGCAGGTCCGCGAGCATTCGGCTCCTATCCCGATCCCAGAGGTGCCCGAGCCACGCTGAGTTTTCGGGTTTCTGGAAGAGGACTTCGCCTATCGAAGTGAGGTCCTGCTCAGTGCATGCTTGCGCACCTTCGGTTGCTCCGAGCACAAACGTTTCGAGGGCTTTGTGAATGAGCTCTCCGCGCTGTATCGGACTGATCTGCAGCTCTAATTGAATGTCCTCAAACACGCTGACCTTCAGGACCCGCTTCATGAAGTAGCTGAAGGGGTTGGTCGCCCAGTCCTCGAGGCTTGTGGGTGAGATGGCCTTGGCCGGATTGAAGAAGCTTCCAGCAAAACGCGACAGATCCCCGTTGAAGCGCGAGAACGCGCCGTGGTGGCGGTCGTGGCGGATTTCCAGGGCGCGGTGGAGCACGCTGTCGTCGGATGCAAGCTCATTGCGCTTGCCGCTCAGGCAGGACCTGAGCCGCCACTCCTGTGCGGTGGGGGCCAAGCCGTTTGTTGTTCCGGCGCCCGTCCGGATTCCGTGCTCGTAAGACCTGAGCACCACCACAGACTTTGGATCTTCGAGGCCGGCGGAGATCCACCGGGACACTTCGTAGGATCCCCCGCCTCGAAGATTGCCGCGAGGGAAGAACAATAGTGTCCGGGATCCGCTGGCCAGCGCCGCGAGAAACTGCTGGTGTGTCAGGGCAATTCTCTGCTCCGCCGTTGGAAGGCCGGTGCCCAGTTCGACCTTGATGTGGTCAGGGAGCAACGGATCCTCTCGGACTTTGGAGGGCGCGAGGCCCTCGGCCATTCCTGCCAGGATCACGACGTCGAGGTCCCGCCCAACTCCGTCGGCGATTGTCCCAACCGAGATCCCGACGCCGATTTTTCCTCTCCGCCCGGAGCGGCGGTTGATTCCCTGTTCCAGCGCGATGCGCAATGCGTCACCGCCGGGCGCTGGCGCCACACCGTCGAGCAGGGATAGGCTGTCTGCTATTTCTAAGACTTCAGCCCGGGCGGCGCTGACCCGCGGATGCTCTGAAGCCGAGCGCGGGCCCAGGAACTCCTGGATGAAATCTCGGAGTTCCGCTGCCGCCCCAACCCATGAGGTAGCCTTCGCGACGCGAGCCAACCCGCCGGATAGAGCGTTGCGGAAACTGACGAACTGGGCCGACTCGGCCAGTCTCCGGGCTTTTCGCTCTAGCGACTTCTCGTCCAGCACCGCGTCGCTCTCCGGTGCATCCTCATCTCGCGGTGGGTTAAGGTACAGGCGCTCACAGGCAGCGGGGGACGGAAGATCATTGTTCCTCCAGTGCACAGTGCCTTCAGCCATGGTGTTGAGAACAGCCCTTACGTCCAAAGCGCTCGGATCCATTTGCAGCAGTCTCAGCAAGCCGCGGGCCTGGGGCGAATCGCGAAGTTGCTGAGCGGCGGGGCCGCTGAACTCGATGCCGGCCTCATCCAGCCGGCGGGCCAGCAGGGAGCGATACGGGTCCGACGCAGAGTAGAAAACCCCAATGCGATGCCCGGCGACGCCGGAGCCGAGCAACTCAGCAACGGAGCGCACGATGGCTCGGCACTCATCGTCGGAATCGGAAGCGCTGTAAATGTTGTCAGAGCCGCGGACTGAACCCTCTGCTGCCAGCGACTGCATGCCCGCAGCGGACAGAGTGCCGAGCAGGTGCTCGGCACTGGGCCCCTGGCCCGCGGGAAGCATAAAACCGATGATTGTGCCGAGTTGGGCCAAAGCCCGCGGCTCGCTGAGGAGCTTCGCTGCTCCAGAGAGCGCCTCGGCCTCGGTGAAGAAATCCGATTTGAGCGCGGCCACGGCTGCGTCGTTCAGGCGGAGCACGTCCCGGACAGGCTCAGGGAGTGATGCCGCAGTATCGACGTTGACGCCGTCCAGCGCCGAGGAAGTCCTCGTCAGGGCTGCGGCCGTGCCGGGCTGGTCTGCAACCTCCTTAAAGACGCCAGGATTGCGGGTGAGACTTGCCGTCAGAGCGCCCTGCCTGATCATGGGGTCCAACAAACCTCGGCCACTGGCCTCCGGACTCAGTGCAAAGAGGTCAATAGCCAAGTCAATGAGCGTGAATGCGCGGACTCCGACGACACCACTGCCCGACTTCCTCGCTAAATAGCGCGGAATATCGAGTGCACTGGCGTGGGAGGGGACGATCACGGTCACCGGCGCGAACGGGTCTCCCGCTTTCGCCTCGTGAACCAGCCGTTCCAATTCGGCGAGGGCGGAATGAGTCGATGCAAATTGCTGTGTCGTCATGCTGTGATCCCCAATGGTTGTCAAAATTTTCGATGCATGCGGCAGGTCGCCGAGCAATGGCTTTGCGGAATTGCTCAGGCCGCGTTCTGAAGTGTCTGGACTGCGCCGGCAAGAGCATCGGCAAGCGTGACGCCGCCGTCCGGACCGGGCCCGGTGGGGAATCCGCCGGTATGCCATTGAAGCTTGCTTGCGTCGTGGCAACCCCGGCCATATCTGAAACCGTCGAGTATCTGGTGCCCCGCTTCAATGTGTGGGATACCGTCCTTGAACCAGTTCGGAAAATCGTTATTCGGAGCAGACCAGCCATTCCCGGTCAGGTAGCCGGTATCTATGGGCCACGTGTCGGCTGGCAAATACTGCTCGGACACAATTTCGAACCAGACCCCATCGGCGCTGGGAACTGCTTGGGCGTAGGGTGTCAGTCCTTCGGTGTCCTCGGCGTATTGAATGCTGAGGAACGAGTTCCACGGCATGTTTGCGAGAACCTCACTGATCAGTTCGCCCGCTTTCGCCCAGCCTTCCTGGACGTCGTTCTCGGCTCTGATGTGGGTGACCATACCGTCGTACTCATCCTTGACCTCCGACGGCATCACGGCGCCGATCACCGACTCCCAAGCGCCGAAGTGCCTTCGGATGGCGACTACGGACGGGCGATGGCGGCCGGCGGCCATTTCGACAGTCGTCCAACTGTCGTAGCTAGCCACGTCTTTCGGGGAGCCGAAGTAGCGGTACTCGTCTCTAAATCTACGGGCCGCCTCAACAAAATCAGACGCGCTGAAGCTATCCGGATCTAACGTTGGCTGCAGCCCGGCGGCAGCCAACGCGGTGTCCCAGAACCCTTGGCCCAAGTGGCGCCGCACGGTGCATGCCGGAACCGGCCAACGGTGTACGCGACCGGGCAGTTCTTCTCCAAGGTCGGCCGAGATTGCCTCCGCTATCTCCTCGTAGTCTGAGTACGAGATTCCGGCGTCATCGCCGGCGCGGATGGCCTGCGCTGTTGTTTCAATGACCGCCAGGATTTCGGCTGACTGGCCGTTGGGGCTGCCCGGACCCAGGAAGTCCCGGATCTCGGCGACCGATGAGAGCGGCATCATCCCCAGAGCCATTTCATAATCGGGTTGGACTCCTCGGTGGCGGCCCGTCACGTAGAGCAAGCTGAGCATCTCGATGGGTGGAACGAACTCCACCTCACCCCTATGCAGTTGGTAGGCGCGGTGCGCAAGTTCCTTGAACGTGTGCGTAGTCCGGAGCATTTCCTCGGCAATGTCGACGTCGACGGGTGCTCCGAGCGCGGCGAGAACCTTGGGTATATCCACGAAGTCGATACCGGCGCCGTGGAGTTGTTCGAAGCGTTCGCGCTCTTGGTAAAGGGCTGCCAAGGTGGCATTGCATCGATTCCGGAGGGCCCTGGACCGCTGCTCCTCACCCCGGTCCGCGACCCGGTTACCGAGGATGCCCAGAAGCTCCCAGCTACTCATTTTCGCGGCGTCCGCGATGCACCGCAGTGGATCCCCGGCCAGGAAGGATCTGGTCACCTGCCCAATCACGTCGCGCGGAGGAACGTCAGCCTCTGATGAAAGTGTCCTCACGCTCAAAACCCCAGTGATTGTTGCGGCGCGTGGATCGTGCGCCGGACGGCGGATGGCAAGCCGACCACCAGTGCGCCTTGTTCGGTATCATCTTCGAGCACGTCGTCCTCGTCCTCCTCTTGCGGGAGGATAACCTCCATTGCAGAAGCCCAGCTGCCGTAGCGGCGGACGAGTTCCACCGCCGAAGGCCGGTCGTTCCGCATGGACGCTTCGGAGAAGACCCACCGGTCGTAGATGGCAATGCTCATGGGATGCTCAAAACCGATGCATTCCTCAGTGAAACCGTCTAGCGCATCGAAGAAGTCGTCGTCGGTAAATCTGGACTCGGAACCTGGCAGGCGCAGGCCGGCCGCGCGCAGTGCATCGTCCCAGAAGCCATGACCGTAACGGCGAAGCAGCACGAATCCCGGCACCGGCCATTGGTCGTCGGCGGCAACTCTGGTGTTTCCCAGGCGCGAAGAAATCGTCGCCGCTGTCTTCGTGTAGTCCGCATAGGAGATGGTCTCCACCTCCCTGGCGCGGATTGCGAGCTTGGTAGTTTCCGCCACGGCGGCGAACTCCGCCAGGCGTCGCGGCGGAAAGTTGGGCTGCATGAGTGACCGAAGCTCGGCCATCTCTTCGATCGGCATGGTGCCGAGCGCCAGTTGACAGTCCGGCTCGATTCCGTGGTGCTTGCCCGCCACGTACAAAAGACTGAGCTTGTCGCCCAAGGTCCGTGGAGGTAGTACCCTCGCCGTCCGCTCGGAAGCGACTCCGGGAATGTGCACGAGCTCGACGGCGACTTCCACGTCGATGGCCGTCTGCAGCGCTTTCAGGACCTTCGGCGTATCAGACCAGGCAATCCCGGCGCCGTTCAGCCGATATAACAGGACGCGGTTCTCGTAGAGAACCTCGTCCATGGCCAAGCTCCGGCGTCGGACGGATCTCGCGCGGTGTAGCTCAAGGTGGCTGGCTGGTTGCGCGGCCAAAAAATTGCAGAGTTCGTCGACCGTGCAACCCAAATCGGCGGCGATGGCGCGGAGAGGTTCACCGGCGGCGTACGCGTCGCCCGCTGATTCACTGCGCATGACGGCGTCACGCTGTTCCCGACTGAGTTCAGGAGCTGTAGTCATGCTCATATTCCTACCAGTAGTGGCCGACATTGCCCGGCAGGTGGTGATGGTTGGCCACGTGGCCCCGGGCATGACAGTCGAAAGACACGGCTCAGTCGCCCTTGGCGGCGGCGGCCGCCGCGTCCACGGGTGCTTTGGGGTGCAGCGGGTCGTAGCCGTCAAACATGTATTGACGCAACACCGAGGATCGTGATGGATGGCAGAGCTTCTTCATTGTCTTGACTTCGATCTGCCGGATCCTTTCCCGGGTGACGCCATAAACCTTGCCGATTGCGTCCAAGGTCTTTTCCTGGCCATCAGTCATCCCGAAGCGCATGGCGATGATTCCGGCCTCGCGTTCCTCGAGTGTGTCCAGAACGGAATGCAGCTGCTCTTGCATAGCTACTTGAAAGAGCGGATCGGTCACATCCAGATCAAACGGATCGGCCAGCTGTTCGGCGAGGGCTTCGGTTCCTCCTCGGCCATCGGGAACTTGCATATCCAGTGAGTAAATCGCCTTATCCAAGGTCAGAAGATATTCGACTTTCTCGACTGAGTTGTCCGTGAGGCGGCCCAGATCTTCACTTGTGCAGGCGGACCCGTTCATTGCGGCAGTACGCTGCTCTGACTGGAGCTTCTGAATTTGCTCCACAATGTGGACAGGCAAACGGATAAGACGTGCCTGGTCGGCCAGAGCGCGAGTTATAGCCTGACGAATCCACCAAGTTGCGTAGGTTGAGAATTTGAAACCCAAGGTGAAATCGAACTTGCAGACGGCCCGATGCAGCCCCAGGTTGCCCTCTTGAATGAGGTCCAGGAAGTCGAGCCCGCGATTTGCGTGGCTCTTGGCTATCGAAACGACCAACCGAAGATTGGCATTCAGCAGCGTGTCAGCGGCTCGCTTTCCGAGCAGAGCAAGGAACTCAAGTTCTCTGATTTCCCGCCGCGGACGGTTCGATTCCTTATCGCGCAAGAGCTGCTCCGCGTAAAGGCCTGCTTCGATCTCCTGCGCCAGCTCCACCTCCTGCTCAGCCGTCAGCAATTCGTAGCGGCCCAGTCGCCAAAGGTAGTCCGCGACGGCGTCATCGGTGACGCTTTCGCTGCCGGCGAGCTGTTCAAGCCACTCGTCGTCTTCCAAATCGAAACCGACCGGCTCGGCATCAACTTCGGGCCCTTCAAGTGGCGGCTCGGGCAACACCGGAGGCTGCTCCGGACCAGCGATGGGCTCCACCTCGCCGGACGGCGGAAGCTCAGGTTTGGGCTCGGCCACAACTTGGTGGAGGAACGTCTGCAGCCGGTCCAAGTCGGTATTGATGTCGAAGAACTCAGCCTTGCGGGCGAACGGAAGTACCCGGCCCAGAAACTCTTCGCCTTGGACATCGGGGTCCTCTACAGTGTCCTTCGAGTACAGGACAACGAGGCGCCCGACCCGTCCGTCGGCCTTCTTGCGGATGACGCGTCCGAGTCGCTGGACCATCTGTCGCTGGCTGCGATTGGCCGCAACGATGATGCCGAGGTCAGCTTCCGGCACGTCGATGCCTTCATCGAGCAGTCTGGGTGCGGCGAGAATCTGCGACGTGCCGTTGCGGAAGTCCTCCATGCCCTGCCGGCGTTCATCCTTGGCCATGCCGCTGAAGATGGCGGAAGCCTTGGAACCCATGGCCGTGTACATCTCCTGGGCTCGCCGGGCAGATTCCTGGGTCTGGGTGAACACCAGCGTGCCGCGGGACTGGTCCACGGTTTCCTTAATCGCGGCCAGCGCGTGGTACTTGGTCCGGGCCTCCGCCAGCAACGTGAGCCTGGACGCCATGGCCCGCATATACTTCCGAGCAATCGTCGATTCCCGAGTGATTGAATCTGACCCAGCGAGCGAGGCGACTGCCGCAATGAATTGGTGGAATGGCCGCCGGGGGATTCCGGCGTAGGTCTCCAAGTTGCGGGCCGCTTCCAGCATGGTGTTCGAGAGATCGTCGTAGTTGACCCTCTCGGTGGGCGTGAGTTCAACACCGACGAGGGCGATATCGAACGGCGCAATGACACTGTCTTTCAGTGCCCGGTCGTACCAGAGCTTGTAGACGACTCCGCCGAAATATGGCGACAAGACCGTCTCGTGCTCTCCGTCCGACCGCTCGTAGGTGGCGGTCAGTCCGAGTCGCCAGGCGAATCCCTCTTGAAGAGCCCCCGTGAACATGGGGGCGGCGTAGCGGTGGCATTCGTCCGCGATGATCAGCCCGGCCTTGTGGCTTCGCAGCGTCTCCCGGTTGGACGCCGAGTGGACAATCGCCACCAGGATGTCCACATGGTCGAGTGAATCTGTGCGGCCATCGCCCAGTGCGCCCCGGCGGACCCGGGGGAGGTCGCGCTGGATCGAGGACAGCCACTGGCGCTGAAGCTCCGCGGTGGGGACGAGAATCAAGACCTTGATTCCTTGGCGGACTGCTTCAAATGCAGCAGCGATGCCGACGCGGGTCTTGCCTGATCCGGTGACGGCTTCCACGACCCCACGGCGGGCATTGGAGTGCCAGGCCTTCAGCGCTTCCTGCTGCCACGAGTACAAGAAGGCGTAGTCGTAAGAAGTGGGGACAGAGGCAGCCGCAGCAGGCTCGAAGTCCCCATTCATTACCTTGTGGATCAGGTCCGTCAATTCATCCCCCATTTGGACAGTTCAAGCTCGTGAAAGCAGACTACTTTGCCGGTGTGACACTATTCACTCGGTTCGCCGGCACCGCGCCGAGCGACCGAAGAAACAGCGGGTTTGGGTTCGCTCCGGGCAGCACGCGCCGCAGGTCCTCCAGTGCTTCCAGCGGCGTAATCCCGGCAACCTGGGCTCCATACAGCGCAGCCACTGTCGGCGTCCGGGACTCGGCCCGGACACAGTGCAGGAGCACCGTCTTGCCCTCCGAGCGGAAGTGTTCGACGGAGGCTGCCGCGTCTTGCAGCACGAACGCCGCGTGGGCGTTGTCGTCGTCGACGGGGGAGTCGACGATCCAGAAAGTGGCGTGGTCTTCCGGCGCCACGCCCGGTACATCCGAAGTCCCCAGTCGGCACAGTGACACCACGGCGTCGATGCCCAGCTCGGTCACCCGCCCAAGCGAACCGACGCCGCCCAGCCAGACGCCGTCGTCGTGCGGGTGCTGGGCCAGCGCATCGGTGCGGCTCCACATGCTGTAGTCCTGGCGCTCCGCCCGCGGCCAGGACGTGGACCGACGGCCCTCGCCGCGGCCCAGCTCCATGCCGAGCATCATGAGGTCGCGGGCCCGCAGCCCGGGCCAGCCGTGCAGGCGCCGCCGCCACTCGAAGGGAACCGCCGTGTAGCCGTACGCGGCGCCCAGCAGTCCGCCCGCAATGGCGGCCACCGTATCTGTGTCCCGCCCGCCGCGCACCGCCTCCTCCAATGCAGCCCCGAGATGGGCGGGACCGGTGGCGGAAGAGGACGTGAAGTGGATAGCGCTCCACGCACCCTGGAACGCCTCGACCACCCAGCCGTTGCGGGTGAAGTCCCGCGGCCGGGACCGCTCGGCCACCTCGATCCGCTCCCGCCACAGGGCAGCGCGTTCGGGAGCCAGCAGCGGCAGCCCGCTCCGCACATCGAGAATGCCGGTCAGGACCGCCTCGCGGATGGCCACGCACCAGAGGCCGCAGGCTTCCTGCGCGTCCGGGTCCGCGTGGGTCAGGGCGCTGAGCACCCCGGCGGCGGCCATCAGGGAGGCCGGGTCACGGTCCAGGTAGGCCAGCGCGAGCGGTGCGGTGCGCATCAGCGAGCCGTTGCCGGCGCTGCGGCCCGTGCGGGCATGGAAGTCCGCCGCCGCGGCGCTGAAGTCGGCGGCCCGGACCTTGCTCCGGCCCGCCTCGGAGGCAAGGCGTCGGGCGGCCGCGATGACGGAGCTCGTCTGGGCGCCGACGTCCTTGGCCTCGGCGGCCCACGCGGTCCAAGTCCGGACGATCATGGTGAGCGCCGCGGGGGAGGAGGATCCGGCGTCGGACGCAGTGTCCAGCAGGGCCTGGGCGATCGGGATGGCCATGGACGTGTCGTCGGTCCACTCGGCCGGCGCGAACCCGAACGGTCCGCCGCCCTTCATGGTGACGTCCGCGCCGTCCGGCAACGGCGCGCCGAATTCGTAGCCGGCGCCGAGGGCGTCGCCGGCGGCCAGGGCGACGAGGACTCCGGCCGCGCGGTCATTCTGCAAGGGTGTCAGTTTCATGCCATCTCCATCAGGGGGTGCTTGGTGTTCCAGCCGGTCAGGTGGGCCAGCTGGGGGCGGCGGGCGGGGAGTTCGACGGCGATGCCGGCGGCGGACACCGTGCCGGCGGCGCGGGTGAGGTTGCGGCTCCGCAGGGAGCCGTGGCTCCGGATTTCGACCGCCGCGGCGCCGCCGTCGAACGTTCCGAAGTCCATGGCCTGGACGTGGGCGGCGAAGTCGCGGGCCCGCTGGCCCGGCAGGGGACCGGAGGCCAGCGCCTGGGGTGGGAGGAGCTCCAGGTCCAGTAGTGCAGAGTCGATCAGCTGGCGATAGTGCCGCCGGAACAGCGTGCTGGTGCCGAAGACCTCCAGAAGCAGCGGTTGCGTGCCCAGTCCGATCACGACGCCGCGCTGGCCTTCCAGCGCGGCCGGTGCGTCTGCGGCGTCGAAGAGGCTGTGCACGTCCTCCTTGAACCGGTCCATGTGGTCGAGGAGTGAACTGGTCACCGAGGCGCCGCGGGCGGCGTCGAAGCGGCGGACGCGGTCCCAGATGCGGCCCTGCCGATTGGTCCCTCGCAGATCGTTCGAACCGTTGGCCAGCTCGGACCAGACGTTCAGCGGGGCGCGCCGTGCCTGCCGGCGGTGGTTGGCTTCTCCGACTTCCCAGCGGCCGGCCTCGACGCAGAAGGTGTCGATGTCGCGGGTTTCGCCGGGGCCCAGGACGACGTCGCGGGCGCAGGTCCGGTGCTGCTGTCCGCCCTCGAGCAGCTCGCCTTCCAGCAGCAGGGCCGGGTGCGGGCCGTTGTTAGTGACGGTGAGCCGGGCGACCTGGGCGCCGCTGGCGAGTTCGGTGACAGCGACGTCGGCGTGGGTGCCAGTGCTGATGCCGAGGCTCCCAGCGCCGGAGGTCCAGACGGGGAAGATGCTGAGCGGGCCGAGCCGGCTGCTGGCGCCGACGTGGAGCTGGGGGACTTTCAGGGGGAACCTCCGGTTGATTTAGATCATTTCTGCGCTAATTGACTCCAGTATGCACGGCTTGCATCTTTAGCGCAATACTGAAATAAATAATCCTGTGAAGGATTCCCAGAACGGCCCCGGAACGTCCCTGCTCGACTACCCGCGCCCCTCGGTGGCGGTGGACACGGCGGTGCTGACGGTGGCGGACGATTCCGTCTGCGTGCTGTTGGTGCGGCGCGCACAGGACCACCACCACGGAAAGTGGGCGCTGCCCGGCACGTTCCTGCGGGAGCGCGAGACCCTGGCGGACGCGGTCCTGCGCTGCCTGCGGGAGAAGGCCGGGATCTCCGGGCGTGTGCCGCGCCAGCTGCAGGTTTTCGACGACCCGGCGCGCGACGACCGCGGCTGGGTGCTGTCCGTGGCGCACGTGGATGTGGTGCAGGTGGCAGCGCTGGAGGAGGCGTTGAAGTCCGACGACGTCCGGCTGGCTTCGGTGGCGGGGGAGCCAGACCTGATCGCCGGGCTGCCGTACGGTCACGCGGAAATCGTGGCGAAGGCGCTGGAGTGGCTGCGGGCCGCGTACACGGAATCGCCGGACCCTGGGGCGCTGCTGGACGAACCGTTCACGTTGAAGGAGCTGCGGGACTTGCATGAGGCGGTGGCGGGGTCGAGTTTGATGCGTGACACGTTCCGGCGGTTCATGGAGCCGCAGCTGAAGGGGACGGGGCAAATGTCCGATGGGACGCGGGGGAGGCCGTCAAGGTTGTGGAGGCGGCAACGGGAGTAACGACTCTCCGCGAGGCGCTCGGGCTTACGCGGGGCCACGGCATGAAGAATGATTTCAACAACGACGGCACCGGGAAACCTACATTCCTTAAGGGAGCGCCATGTTTTACGTACAGCACAGGACACTTCTGTATCGTCACATCAACGCGTTGTCCTGGCGGGTGGCAAGTGAACTGAGTCGGCGGGACCCGGGTCTGTACATTGCCCTGACCGGCGATGGCGGTTCAGCGAGTCAAGCTGACTCGTTGATGATGGCAAATGCGAGCGGGCCCGACTACCAGGCGCGTCGGCGGGGTTCGGGTTTCACTGCTGGTTCCAGTGGGGACTTCCAAATTTCGTGGGACCGGGCCTTGAATATGCCAAGTGCTAGGGCGATTGCTATTGCACTCGAGAAATCTCAAGGTATCCACCGCCCTGAGAAGTCGCCGACGACCACTCCGAGGGCTCTCGGCTATCGCGTGATGGCGTCGGTGTTGGAGCTGACCCTCGGGGATCGTTCGGACTGGTCGACTCAAGAACTCACGGGTGGACCGCTTGATCCGGAGTCGTCCGCCACACGTGATCGACTGCAGTCGTGGGAAGACACCCGCTGGGCGCTTACTCGTGACGGCGAAACAGTAGCCCGTCTGGACAATTTTGGCTGGTTGGAGATTGACGGCCGGCTGATCAACCTCCATTCCAAGTACCGCGAACTCAACGGCCGGTTGTATCCCCTGGTGCTCGAGATATTCGGCAGCACGCTGCCGTAGTGGGCCGGTCGTTGACGCTGACGTCCACGTCCCGAGCAGCCCAGTCGGCCCTAAGCTAAGACACGCCGCTTAAGCCCAGCTCTCGGAGGGCCTTGTCGAGCACGGCCCATACTTCGGCTGTCTCGGCTGATCGCTTTTGGCTGGCCAGGGCAAGGAGCTGTTGTCGCAATTCGAGTTCGTCGTCGGCGAGCCCTTGGTTGTAGGCGGGGGCCAGCAAATAGGAGTGATTGTCGGTCGCGTAGGCGGCCATCATGTCCAGGAAGATCTCGAGCTCCCGTCCGGCAGTCGCTAGGGCTGTGTGCACCTCAACCGGGGCGGCGTATGACGCGGGGGCGGCGGACATGGGGAGGATGTCCAATTTCCCTGCCCAGACCAGTTTCTGCAGCGGTTCATAGAAGAGCGAGAGTACCGTGCCCATCTGATGGTTCTTGGAGGCGTTGTTCGGGAGCGCGCGCCTGACGTCGTGGACGATTTCATGGAAATGGTCGTCGGCAAGCCCGAACCCGACGAACAGCAAGTGGTGGGTCAGCAGGTGCGCCTTGACCAGCGCCGACAGCGCGTCGCGGTTGCTGTTGTAGCCAAGGTAGTCGTCACGGGTCAGCACGATGCTTTCGGGCTCGCTCACCGAACCGTGGAGTTTCAGCAGCCAGTCGTTGCCTACGGGGGGAATGTTCTCCGGGACGACAGTCCTTGGGCGCTGGGCGTCGCTGCAGGCGGTTTCGAATAACCGGTCATAATTCAATGTGATCGCCCCCGTGGAGGGGAGAACGGCAAGGAGTGCCGGCGCCAGACCGTATCTCGGCAAGTCGACAGCGTCGGCCACCGCCTGACCGAACGCCTCCGGGCCGTCATGCTGGTCGGCATAGAGCTGCTCGAGGACCCCGGCCTGGTCTAGCGGGCCCAGCCTGTGGAAGGCGTCTGCTTCGGCTTCCTTGAGGCGTATACCGTTCCTCAGCTTGTCGAGAAGCTGACCCCAGCTCGGAGCTCCGGCGCTGACGCTGATGCCTGCGCCGAGAAAGGGCACCAGGTGTCCGGCGCGTGCAATCTGGCCAAGCGACTTGGCTTTCCCCTGTAGGTGGGCGCCGAGGGACGGCCAGGACGAGCTGCCGACTTCCTCGCGCCTCAGCTTCTGGGCCAGCGCAAACGCTGCTCTGTCCCGCAGGACCAAGACGAGGTCGACGCCGTAGCGGGCCGCCAGTTCGGTGGCGGCTTCGAGGATCGCGCGCAGGGCTGCGCCAAGGTGGTTCCCGGCGCCGCCCCCGGCGGTCCCAAAAAACGGCAACGCCAGGAGGCGGTAGGGCCGGTCGCCTGGAGCCGGAAGAGCAGACACGGCGCTGCGGGTGAACGCTTCAAGACGCTCGGCGACGACGGCGGGACTCCAGTTGCCGTCGTCGGGGACGGCGGTCATGATGGGCAATGGCGCCGCAGGGTCCCACGGGCGGATTGGCTCAGCCAGCGCGCTTCCGTCACGGAACTCTGCCGAAGCTGACGCCGTAGTTCGGAGGTCTGGATGGGCCTGCAGCCAGTGCCGCTCAATCGTGACCACGGAATCCGTCGGTAGCAGCCACGCGTCACACCGGAGGTTCAAAATGTCGGCCATGGCTACGAAAACATGTGGCTGCGTCATGGACTCTGTCTATCAGAATAGGGACGCAAACACCGGCACGGGTGTGGTTGCCAGAACCGGTTCGCGGCTAGTGGCCTCATTGGTCGTCCTCGACCGGCTCGCCTTCAGTCGCCCTTGGGGCAGCTTAAAGATCGATTGCGTGCTTTCCGACGAATCGAATCATAACCGGCCTATGACCCAGGGTCTGCCTGCGTCATTGCGGGCCGCGGCCAGGCTTTCAGCGCCAGCTCCGTCAAGTGGCGGGTCCGGGCAATAATTCGCGATTCATCCCAGTGTGTGGGCCAGGATTCCTCTTCAAAGCCATTGTCGCCCTCAGGTTTGGACAGGACGGAACCCGTGGTCAGACGTAGGAGACTGTGCTTCTGGATCGCGGGTCGCTTGTATTCCCAGTTCTTGTTACTCAGAGCTGGATTGAGCTTCGTTGTCACAAGCGTCAGATTGCCCAGTTGGTGGATGGCTGACGTCCTCCGCAACAAGTCCGCTTCGCTGTGCTGATCCGGCAATGGCCAGTGTTTTTCCCACGCCTGCGGCATAAGGTGCTCGATGTTCAGCTTCGAGTCCGTGCTTGAAAGCTGTCTTCCTGGCTCTGTCTTACCGGACTGTAGATGGTTCTCCAACCCGACCAGCAAACTTCTGAGCCGGGCCCTGTACTGGGAGGTGTAGAGTCCCGGGTCTGAAAGCGAAGCTGCAAACTCCTCGTCAGCTGGCCACCGCCTCGAGTCGGCTGTTTGCGCAGCCAACGCTGCGACGACGGCATCCCCGACAAGATGGGGCTCAGCGGTGCGTGCTACATCCATTAGCAGCACGAACAGCCTGTTGTAGTCTCCATTTGGCATACGGGCAACTCCTCGGCGCATGAGGAAGGAATCGATGGCGCGTGCCAGATGTTCCTTCTGGTCGAGGGGCACCGCATCGTCCGCGAAAACGCGCAGTAGCAGCGGCCAAGGCGTCATTGTCCCGGTCGCTTGCATGCGGTTCAGGAGCGCGCCCACGCTTGACGAAGCCGGCATACTCTCTAATTCGTCGTATTGATCGGCGTAACGCCGTATATCAACGATGAGGTCGGCAGCGCTGAGAGACGATGAAGCCAGCCACTCGCGCACGTCTACGAATAAGTGTTCCGCGCTGACCTCGCCGCTGGTCTGGATTGTCAGCCAGTAGCTCAGCAACAGGTCAATCCGCGACCGCTTCATTCGGCCTGTGGTTACCTGCCGACGCCAGTCCTGACCATCCAGCGGGAGCCAACTATCGAGGAGGAGCGAGTCTGCTCGCCGGTGGTCGCCTTGTTGTTCGACTTTCTGAAACAGGAGGTTCTTGACCAGATCTGCAGCGTCGAGTTTGACACCGCGGTGGTTAAGGGCTTCGAAGATCACCTGAGGGTCATCGTATGACTCCAGGAATATCTGGACGAGCTGCATTCGGTCCCTGAGGGTGACAAATAAATGTCCGAGTCGGAGTTCAGGATCGTCCGAGCTGGTGCACCAACTAAATATCGCGTTTTCAAACCATTCAGCTGCCTTCACTAGCTTGTGTCCGCCAACGCCGCCAGGAATCGGCAAGTCTTCTGTTCTGAGAGCCCAGCGGAACGCCTCATTGTCCTGCGGCAGGGGCCAGAGTTTGTGGATATCCTCTGGATGGTCAGGGTGGATTGCCTCATGCTTGTTGTCTAGCAGGGTACTGAAGAGGCCAGCAGACGTCGCCGTATCGATTCTTAGGGCTACACGTCGGGCTGCACCCAGCAACACTTGAAGAGTGGTCAGGCGTTGTTGGCCGTCAATGACGTTCGAGGACGAAAGCCGGCGCGGCAGGTGACGGCGCGATTGAATGACGACGGCGCCGAGAAAGTAGGTTCGGGGATCATGACGACCATGTTCGTCGTAAAGTTCAGCCTCGACTTCCTCCGCGGCAGTGCGGACATCGGTCCACAGCGGTTCCCAGTTAGCTCCCTGGTCCCATACGTACGGGCGCTGGAATAGCGGCACCACTAAGTGATGGTCGGCTGCGAAGACATGGCCAAGAGTAACGTCCCCAGCTTTCAATTTTTTCCCCCGTTTTTGGATAAAAGTCGTTGGTCTAGGCATACTTTACGCCGCAGCCTCCATGTAAATGTGCCGGGCCGCAGTAGCGTTGTTGACCGCCACAACCGGCACCCTAGGATTCCGCTTTGACCCAATGCAGGAAATCGGACCACATCGGGCAATCTTCTTCTCGCGCTCTGGGCGAATCAACGCGCTCGTAGTCCACGAGAAGCAGTCCTAGGTTTTCGCTAACCGGAACGACCGTGGTGTCCGCGTGATCTCGGTCGTCGCCTTCCCAACGGGGGAGGTGGTGGTCATAGCGTAGCTCTTCAATTTTCTGCCAGACCCACCCCGAATGGTCAGCAAAGTACTTCCAGCCGGCAGACGAATTACGTGAAGTGCCCCGGACCACATCATAAATAGGGAAGTCACCTTCGCGTTCTGCCTCTGTGTCCGTGATGACCCAAATCTTCGTCGACTGCAGATCCTCGGCCCAGTACTGACTCGCGTCGCGTGGGTTAGCGGCGAGGCTGAGGGCTGCCTCCGTCAGCTGGGGTATCTCTATAGGGATCGTGGACTTCCGACGGCGTTCCCGTTTGACTTCCACCCAGCGCTCACCGCGAGCAATCCACCTATGAAGATCATTTTGCACGTGCAATTGGCCTACGTCCTGTCCCTCCAACAGGTCGACGCCGGCCGTTGCATTGATCGCGTTGTACTTCGCGATCAGATCAAACGACCAGCGGCCGGTCGGTGCCTCGCGCAGGAGATTTTTGAGTAGCGGCAATAGGAGGGGAAGCTCCGTTCCCATGCCAAGAGCTTCGGCGAGGGATTCCTGCTCGCGGAGCGCGCTCTTGAAGTCAACAGCACTATTGTCGAGATTTTTCCTGCGAGCTTGTGCGTACTGTCGCCATGGACGCTCGAGCCCGGTTTGCCTTGTGATTGCTTCGATTTTGTCGCGCGCTGAGATGCGGCCCGCGAAATGCCAGCTGCCACCTGCGACACGCGTCCAGGCGGCGGTGTCGGTGATATAGCGGAGATGCCATTCCGATTCGCCGGGCTTACGTCGGGCCGTGAGCGTGGGGAACACCGCACAGAAATCACCTATATCGGGACCGTCTTCCGGCTGCGCTGTGGCGTTACCGTGGCTGTCCCACCAGCTGATCGCCGCGCCGCAAAGTTCGGCGGCGATCGAATTTCCAGCACCGCGGAGCTGGCCCAGGTTCCACCGCCCCCTCAAGTTCGCCCAGTCACTCGGGTGCTGGCTAAAACCGGCGGCATCTCCTTCAGGTGCTTCTGATATCGGGATCCACTTTCCGGCTCTTCTGTACTGTGCCGTCGGACTCCATCCTTCGTGCGTCCAGTGGTCAGGAGTGTCTCGAATCAAGTGCCGAATCCGCCCTTGCGAAGACCACGCATCGGCGAAAAACAGCGCGCCGAGTTCAGGCTTGTATAGCGCCTCGAGGAAACCGGTCGGACCTTCTAACTCAAAGGTGAGCTGTCCATGTACCGCGATCCGACGGGAGCTTAGCGGCGCGGGGCTGCCGTGATCGATTTCCGCCATAATGCCCTCTCGTTGCCTTCCAGAGGCTCGTTGCCGTCGAGTCCCTCCAGGTCAGACTGCTCTAGAGCCGCCCGGATGGCCTCGCTGCTCGTTCAGCGAAGTTAGACGTTCGGCCCAGCATAAAACCTCGCCTGGAATCTCGGTGGAGGAACCGCCGACCACGAAGGTCGCTCCTTCCATGGCGTAGCAGGACGATGAATTAGCGAATCATGTACATAATGGGTCCGGAGCTCTAGACGTCGGAGGGCTATAGCTCCGCTGGGGAAACACGAAACACAGGAGCAGGTCTTGACAGTTGCAGCCGAAAACCGGGAACTCAACGTTGCACCCGGTTCGGTGGTCCACGTCCGGGACGAGGAGTGGCTGGTCACCAGCCTGGAGAAGTCCGTCGACGGCACACTCGTAAGGGTCCAAGGCCTCAGCGAGCTGGTCAGGGACACCACCGCGGCCTTCTACTCCGCCCTGGACCACATCGAGGTCGTCGACCCGGCCAAGTCAAAAGTCGTGGCGGATGACACCCCGAACTACCGCAAGGCGCGCCTGTTCCTGGAGACCACGCTGCGCAAGACTCCCACGCCGCAGTCTGCAGAGCATCTCACCGTCTCCACACGCATGCTGTCGAGGAACCTGAAATACCAGCAAATCGCGGTCGCAAAAGCCCTGGACACCAAGAACCTCCGTCCCCGCATCCTCATCGCGGACGCCGTCGGCCTGGGCAAGACCCTCGAAATCGGCATGATCCTCAGTGAATTGGTCAAGCGCGGCCGCGGTGAGCGGATCCTCGTTGTCACGCCCCGCCACGTTCTTGAGCAGATGCAGCACGAACTCTGGTGCCGTTTCGCCCTGCCGTTCGTCCGGCTCGACTCCGCCGGGATCCAGAAGGTCCGCCAGAAGCTGCCAGCCACGCGCAACCCCTTCACGTTCTACAAGCGCGCCATCATCTCGATCGACACCTTGAAGAGTGCCCGCTACCGCGCGCACCTCGGCAAGCTCCACTGGGACGCCGTCGTCATCGATGAATCCCACAACCTCACCAACACCGGCACACTCAACAATGAACTCGCCCGTGTCCTCGCCCCCAACACGGAGGCCTTGATCCTCGCCTCGGCCACCCCCCACAACGGACGCAATGAGTCCTTCGCCGAGCTCCTCCGCCTCCTCGATCCCACGGTGGTCCGCCCCGATGGGACCTTTGATCCTAGGCAGGTGGAAAACCTCATCATCCGCCGGCACCGGCACAGCCCCGAAGTCGCCCAGGAAGTCGGCGCAGACTGGGCTGAGCGGGAGGAACCGGACAACCGGCTCGTCGCCGCCTCTGCCGCTGAGAACGCCATCGCCGAGGAGCTCTCGGACATCTGGCTCTACCCTGAAGGCCGTCCGTCTCCGTTTTCAGGTCAGAACGGGTCCCTGTTTGCCTGGAACCTCGCGAAAGCTTTCCTCTCCAGCCCCGCCGCGTTGCTGGAGACAGTAAAAGAGCGTCTGAAGAAGCTCGACGCCGATGCCCCCACCGAGGCCAGGGAGACGGAGGCGCTGGGTCGCCTCGAGCAGCTTGCGCAGAGCGCCAACACCGGGGAGTCAGCCAAGTACAACGAACTCGTCAGCTACCTGAAGAAGATCGGCGTCGGCAAGGGCTCCCCAATACGGGCCGTCGTGTTCGCCGAACGTGTCGCCACGCTCAAGTGGCTGCAGGAGGCACTGCCCAAAGCCCTGGGCCTCAAGCCGGAAAATGTGGACATCCTCCATGGCGGCCGAAGCGATATCGAGCAGCAGAGCATCGTGGACCAGTTCAAGCGCGGCAACAGCCCGCTGCGGGTACTCGTCACCGGAGACGTAGCCTCCGAGGGCGTCAACCTGCACTCCGAGTGTCATCACCTCATCCATTTTGATATCCCGTGGAGCCTCATTCGGATCGAGCAGCGCAACGGCCGCATCGACCGCTTCGGACAGCGCCACAAGCCGCAGATCACCACCCTTCTGCTGAACCCAAACAACACGCGTTTCTCCGGCGATATCAAGGTCCTCACCCGTCTCATGGAGCGGGAACACGAGGCACACGCCGTGCTGAACGACGTGGCTTCCCTCATGGGAAAGTACAGTGCCAAACAGGAGGAGGCCGCCATCCTGGACGTGCTCCTCGGCAAGGCAAACTTCGAAGACACCGTTGGAGAACCGGACCCGGACCCGGAGTCGGGCGACGTCTGGGACTTCCTCGACTTCGATGCGCTCCAGCAGGACGGACCAACGGATGAGATACCCGTGGAGAAGCCCCTGGGGCTCTACGCCACTGACCTGGACTTCTTGGACGAAGCCCTGAACGAGGCCTTCGGCGAACCCCAGAAGACGCTCGGCTGGACCGTCCATCCTGGCCACGGTCTTGCCGAGCTGAACCCGCCAGCCGACCTCCAGCACCGCCTGGGATACCTTCCCCAGGACTATCTCTCGGAGCGCAACGTTACCGAGCGCCTGAAGCTTGCCACCACGGTGGAAGCCGGCACCCGGGAGCTGGATCGTGCCCGCGAGTCGGATGACATGAGCTGGCCCGAAGCCCACTTCCTCGGTCCGCTCCACCCGGTCCTGGACTGGGCCAGCGACCGCGCCCTGGCGTCGATGTCCCGCAGTGAAGTGCTCGCCGTCCGCGGCGACGTCGATGCCCCACAGGTTCTCCTTATGGGAACCCTGATGAACCGCCGCGGGCAGGTCGTGTCGAAGGCCTTCATTGCAGTCGACTTCCCTGACCCAAGTAACCCCAGCTTCTGCATAGACCAGCCGATAGAGGATCTGGGTGACCACCTGGCAGCCGTCGGCGTCCACAACAAGGCAACCAACCCCGGCCCTGTCAGGCTGGACGGACTCCAGGCCCTTCTCCCGCAAGCGGTGGAGAACGCCAGGCAGACCATGCAGCTGACCTTCCAGTCCGCGGGTACGGCGGCCGAGCAGCGCCTTCAGGCCTGGACGGACCGCGCCGCGGGCTGGACCCAGCTGTCCTTCGAGCTGACGCAGCGGGCTGAGGTCAAGAAGCAGCGCGAGCGCGTGACCGAGGAGCAACTCATCGCCGAGTCCCTGGCACCGGCCCAGCGACTGGTCCGTCCGCTGCTAGTCGTCGTTCCCCGCAACACCCCTACCGCCGTACCGGAAGGTGCTGACCAGTAATGCCGTCCTTTGATTCGATCGTTGTCGGTGAAGACTGGATCAGCGAACACTTCTTCACCACAGACTCCACCAAAGAGTCGTTCCAAGCGGACGTCATCAAACTCCGCAAGTCCTGGGACGAGCAGGCCAAAGAGGGCCACCCCACCACACTGACCCGCTTCTCTGAGGTCCGCGGCCACTTGCAGATCCTGCTCGCCGGGCTGGCTGAGGATCCCGTCGGCGCGCCCGAGGCATATGCTCTCCTGCGCAGCGCGCTCGGCTTCAAAGGAACGACGGCGGCAGTCACCTTCGAGCGCAGCGGCACCGAAACGCTGGTCCCCGGAGTCTGGAAGACAGACGACTCCGAAGTTCTATTCCTCGAGGCCGGGCCAGCCGACGCGGCCGAAGATGTCCTGTCCGCCGTCAAACCGCTCGGCCGCGTACTGGTCGACGGCAAGGAAACACCGTCCCTGACCGTCGCCAAGGTCATCTCCGAGATCTACCTCGCCGAGCGGGCGCCGAAGTATGTAGTCATCATGGCCGGGCGCTGGCTGGTGCTGACTGAACAGGAACGATGGGCCGAAGGTCGGTATCTCGCCGCTGACGTCCTCCTGGTGGCGGATCGCAACGATGCGAAGAAACACGCGGAAACCGACCGTTTCCTGGCCATCTTCGGCCGCGATTCGCTCATGCCATCTCCCGACGGGGCCATCTGGTGGGACGACATCTTGGCGGCGTCTGTAAAACACACTGTTGGTGTCTCCCAGGATCTGCGTGAGGGCATACGGAGGTCAATCGAAATCATCGCCAACGACGTCCTTAGGAGGCGCGCCTCGCAGGGTCTGCCGGTGGACGATGTCGACGGTCAGGTCCTGGCGAGCCAGTCTTTGCGCTTCCTTTACCGCATCCTGTTCCTGCTGTACGCGGAGGCTTCCCCGGAAATGGGTGTGCTCCCCATCGGGGCCGGCGAATACAACGAGGGCTACGGGCTGGACCGGCTCCGGGAGCTGACACTCGTCAACATTCAGTCCCAGGAATCGCAGCGCGGCACGCATATTTACGAATCGCTGGAGCGGCTGTTCCGGCTTGTCGACGGTGGCCACAAGCCCCGGCACGTACCGTCGGCCGCGGAAGACCCGCCCGGGGATAACGAAGGTCTCGTCTTCCAGCCGCTTAAGGCCGACCTCTTCCAGAAGACAGCTACCTCCCTTATTAATGACGCCAAGCTGAGCAACTCCGAGCTTCAACGCGTGCTGCAGCACCTGCTGCTTAGCAAGGAATCCCGCGGCAAGGACCGCGGGTTTATTTCCTACGCCGAGCTAGGTATCAACCAGCTGGGCGCGGTTTACGAAGGCCTGATGTCTTACACTGGCTTCATCGCCGCGGAGCCACTGTATGAAGTTGCGAAGGACGGCAACCCGGAGAAGGGCTCGTGGGTGGTACCGGTGGACCGTTCCGAGTCCATCGACGCCAAGCACTTCGTCCGGTATGAGGACGAGCGGACGGGGGAGAAGAAGCTCGTGCTCCACGAGGCCGGCTCATTCGTCTTCCGTCTGGCGGGCAGGGAACGGCAACAATCGGCTTCCTTCTATACCCCCGAGGTTCTGACCAAATTCGTCGTCTCGCAGGCCCTCGAGGAACTGCTGGACCAGGATGACAGCATTACTCCTGCGGACGACATTTTGAAGCTCACGGTGTGTGAGCCGGCACTCGGCTCGGGGGCATTCGCCATCGAGGCAGTGCGCCAGCTCGCCGATGAATATCTGAAGCGCAAGCAGAAGGAACTCGACTGCCAGATTCCTGCAGATGAGTACCCCAAGGAACTACAGAAAGTTAAAGCCCAGATCGCCCTGCATCAGGTCCATGGAGTTGACTTGAACTCAACGGCGGTGGAGCTCGCCGAAGTGTCGCTGTGGCTGGACACCATGGTCAAGGACCTGCAGGCCCCCTGGTTCGGACTGCGGCTCCGGCGCGGAAATTCGCTGATCGGTTCGCGGAGGGCAATGTATTCACGTCAGTCGATAAACGACCAGACCTGGCTGAAATCAGAGGCCGCCGAAGCGCCGCTCACAGGCCTCGTCGGTGCAATGAAGGACGACACTGATGACCCGAACGCCGTCGGTCGGATTCACCACTTCCTCTTGCCGGCGGACGGCTGGGGTGCGGCCGCGGACGCCAAGGAAGTGAAAGAGCTGGCGGGTGACGCACAAAAAGAGCTGAAGGCATGGCGCACCAAGGTCAAGGCAAAGCCGAGCAAGACGCAGCTCGATCGCCTCGTCGCCTTGGCCGGCCGAGTGGAGTCGCTGTGGAAGTTGACGCTGCGTCGCCTGCAGGTGGCCGAGGCCGAGGCGCGACGGGAGATCGACTACTTCGGCAAGTCCACCGTGGCGGTCGATGGCACGAGCACGGGGCTTGGGACTGTCGGAACCCCTGCCGTCACGCGCGAACAGATAGAGCAGTCGCTAAACGATGAAGACGGCTCTTATCGGCGTCTGCGGCGGGTCATGGACGCCTGGAATGCCCTTTGGTTCTGGCCGTTGACGGAACGCGCGACTGGAGGAGTGCGGCCGCCATCACTCGAGGACTGGATCTCCGCACTCGAAGGTATCCTCGGAATCGAGGCATCCGTGGGCAAGACCTCGCGGAAGTATGGCCTGATCCAGGGCCAGACCTCGGTACTCTCTATGGCGTCATGGGGCGAGCTGGAAGGCATTGAGTCCTTCGACCTCAGCATGGCGCAGGTCAAGTTAGTGGAGATCGTCAAGAAAGAGTCTCCGTGGCTCGAGGTGTGTGAGCGTATCGCCGCTGAGCAAGGCTTTTTTCACTGGGAACTTGACTTTGCCACAGTCCTCGGTCGTGGTGGTTTTGATTTGCAGATTGGAAATCCTCCGTGGGTGAGACCTGAATGGGACGAAGTCGCCACCTATTCCGAGTTCGATCCGTTGTGGCAGCTTGGTGCCGCGCTATCGCCCAGTGAGCTCGAATTGCATCGAGCTGCCGCCCGCCAAGATCTCGACCACAGGAATTTCATGCAAGAACAGGCTCGAGATGTGACATCTATGCGAGCCTTCCTCACGGATGTATCAGTTTATCCGTTTACTGGTAACCTTCGTCCAGATTTGCACAGGTCCTTTATCGAGAAAACCTGGAAGATTCAGAGCCCAACGGGTGTTGTGGGGCTAATCCATCCCGAAGCGCACTTCACCGATGAGAAGACGTCATTTTTGCGAAGCCAATGTTATTTGCGTTTACGGCGTCATTGGTCCTTTATCAATGAACTAAAATTGTTTGAAATCCAGGACCAAAAACGATTTGGAGTGCATGTCTACGGGCACAAAAGCGAGGCGGTGCGGTTCATATCGGCTTCCGGAATCTATCACCCGGATACTATCTCGAGGTCACTTGTGCATTCGGGTGCCGGCGACGAACCGGGCTTTAAAGACGACAGCGGTGCCTGGGATCAGCGTCCGCACCGATCCCGCATTATTCAAGTGGACACCACCACGCTTCAGTCTTGGCACGACATTCTGGAGGACAATTCAGTTCCCGTCACACAAACCAGAATGATCTACGCGATCAACAGCGCCACGGAGGCAGTGCTGGAGAAAGTTGCCGCAGCCGAGCGCCTTGGAGCGCTTAAGTTGTTCTTCTCCGGTGGCTGGAATGAGACGACCGACAAGAAAAAGGGTCTGTTTAGGGTCCAGTGGGGACCGGCCTCCTCATGGGACGACGTGATACTTCAAGGGCCTCACATTTTCGTCTCAGCGCCGATGTACAAGGCGCCCAACCCCACAATGCTGCACCAGCAGGACTGGACTAAAACGAACTTCGAAACTCTTGACCCAGACGCGATGCCGATCACGAGCTTCGCCCCTAGTGAAGACCGAGCAGCATATGACGCCGCCTACACGCACTGGGGACCTCGCAAGGAGCGGCCTGCCCGTTCCTTCTTCCGGATGGCCTGGCGGAGCATGGCGGCGAATACTGGGGAGAGAACGCTGATACCAGCAATTATTCCGCCCGGCGCGGCGCATGTTGGTACCGTCCGGTCCGTAGGCGTTACCAACGGATCCCTAGAGGATCTGGCGTTGATGACAGCGTTTAGTTCATCTCTGATTGCTGACCTTGCTGTACGATCCGTGCCAAAAAACCACATCCTAGAAAGCACGATCGCTCGCCTTCCTATCGTAAGAAGCCACGCACTTCGTTCGAATGTGATGGTTCGAGTCCTCAGGCTCAACTGCGTCACGAGCGCGTACGCCCCGCTGTGGAAAGAGTGCTTTAGCCCACGATTCCGCTCCGATCGATGGTCAAGTGAAACGAACTATCTATTGGGTGAGGGCATAGGTGACGTAGGGCCCAGCTGGACGTCTGCGACGCCTTTACGAACGGCCGCTTCTCGGCGTCAGGCGCTACTTGAAATCGATGTTCTCGTGGCATTAATGCTTGGGGTTTCAATCGACGAACTTTGCACGGTATACAGGACGCAATTTTCGGTCCTTTACGGATATGACCGAAAAGCGGCATTATCTTTCGCTGACGGCTTTGGCCGATCCCAGAGGGAAATTGATATGCGCAAGGCGTACGTACACTTCTTGAGCATGCTCGGGGAGGACAGCTAATGTCGGAACTCTTGCCCACCAGCCAAGCCGGTGACCTCCGCCGAGGCCTCTCGGACTACTTGGCCACGACATTTGCACTCACTGACGGCAACGCCCAGTCCGCCATCAAGGACTTCCTCGCTGACCCCGAGAACGGTCTCTTCAAGGGCTCCTATGTCAGACTGCGGCTGCCCTTCGAGACGGCCGAGCCGGGCTGGAACGACTGCCTGGATTGGTATGAGGGTTTCGAGCCCTACGGCCACCAGGCTCGCGCGTTTCAGCGGTTGAGCAGCAAGACCGTCAACAGCAATGGTGGCAGGGCCAGGCGGCGCCCGCAGCCCACGTTGGTTACGACAGGGACCGGCTCGGGCAAGACCGAGGCGTTCCTCTACCCCATCTTGGATCACGTTTTGCGGGCCAAACGTGACGGTGTGACCGGCATGAAAGCGCTCATTCTTTACCCGATGAACGCCCTCGCGAACGACCAAGCCAAGCGCCTGGCGGAGATGCTGACCACCTATTCCGAACTCTCCGGGATCAGCGCCGGCATATACACCGGGCAGCAAGACACCAGCCGTACCAAGGTCTCCAGGGATGGCCTCATCAACGACCGTCAGGTCTTCCGAGAAGATCCGCCGGACATCCTGCTGACCAACTACAAAATGCTGGATATGCTCTTGCTCCGACAAGAGGATGCGCCCCTCTGGCAGAAGTCCGCGACCAGTCTGCAGTATGTGGTGCTGGATGAATTCCACACGTACGACGGCGCCCAAGGCACCGACGTCGCCATGCTGCTGCGGCGGCTCGGGCTGTCGCTTAAGAGCTACTGGCCCGGAGACCTCGCAGATCATCCGCAGGGGCTGACGGGGGAGGACCGCGCCCGCCCGCTCGGCCGGGTAACTCCCATCGCCACCTCCGCCACCCTCGGCAGCAAGGGCGACCCCGACGCCATGCTCCGCTTCGCCGAGACTGTCTTTGGCGAAGCATTCCCGCCAGAAGCGGTTGTCACCGAGTCCCGGCTGAGCCCGGAGGACTGGTCAGCGCTCGGCTCACGAGTTGCCGAGCCGAGGGATCTTCACACCGTCGAGAGATCTATCTCCAAAACGAACAAAGCAGTAGCGGCACTTCGTGATGCGGGTGCCAGCTCGGAAGCGGTCGTTGGACCCGTCATTGAAGCGCTCTTCGAGCAGCGACCTGCGGATTTGTTGGACGCGATGCGTACGCATCCGCTCACCTCAGCCCTCCTCGACCACGCAACAGTCGCCGTCGAGCTCGCCAAACTGTCACAGACAATCTTCCCGGCGCATTCCCTGCCGGAGGGTGTCACCGCCGCGGATGCCGAAGAATTCCTGTCCCATGTCCTTGCACTGCTGAGCCACATCCGTGCCCGCCAGGGCCGCGCAGCCCTGACCGTGGAAACGCACCTGTGGATCCGCGAGATGTCCCGGGTGGATGCCGCCGTGGACACTGTGCCTCGGTTCCGCTGGTCCGATGACGGTATCGACCAGTCGAACGACATCTTCCTGCCTGCGGTCTATTGTCGGCATTGCGGCCGGTCCGGCTGGGGCGCCGTCCTGGCACCGACCGGCATGGACCTGGAGCTGGACGACTCCAAAATCCGCGAGGCCCGCCTGGCGAACAACCCGCGCTTCCGAACCCTGATCTCTGCCGCCGCCGAGGCGGACATCATCGAGTTCCATCAGGATGGCGCGGAGCAGGTCCAGGGACTGCACTGGCTGCATACGGTCAACCGGGGCCTGTCCAAAACGCCTCCCGCTGCGGACAGCGCTGATCTGGCCGAGGGCCGCGTCATTCCGGTGCTGATGCTCACCGGACAGGATGCGGACGATCAGTCCAAACGGGACGTGTGCCCGTCGTGCCTCGCCAAAGAGGGCATCGCCTTCATGGGCAGTGCCATTGCCACGATGCTTTCGGTGAGCATCTCCAACCTCTTCGGGGCCGAGGGCCTGGACGAGGGCGAGAAGAAGGCTCTGGTCTTCACCGACAGCGTTCAGGACGCCGCCCACCGGGCGGGCTACGTCCAATCCCGCTCCCACACCATGACGCTCCGCACTGCGCTGAGGCGCGCACTGGGGGAGCAGACTGCCACGCTGTCTGAAGTTGTTGACGCCGCCATCGCCGGGGCGAAGACGCCCGCGGACCGCTATCAGCTGGTGACGCCGGAGTATGTGGACCGTCAGAGTTTCCGTCCGTTCTGGGATCCGAAGGCCACGCCACCTGAGCAGGCTCGCGGGCGCCGATTCGCCAGGCGCCGTTTGCAGTTCGATGCCCTCCTGGAGCTCGGTCTGCAATCCCGCACCGGCCGGACCTTGGAACTCACCGGTTCTCTCGTCATCGAGACGGACGCGGGCAGCGCCACGCGAATGCTCGCCGTCGCCCGCAAAGCCTACGATTCGGCCCAGCACCAGACGATGGTGGTTGACACCGCGCCTAGCGAGCAGCAGCTGCTGCAGTGGATCCGCGGCACCGTTGAGCGCGTCCGCCTCCAGGGCGGCATCTATCACGAATGGCTCAAGGGCTACATCGCTACGGACGGCAAACGTTGGCAGATCTGGGGCGGCCGGCCCAAGGGCGAGGGCATGCCGGCTTTCCCCGCTGGTCGTCCGGCGCCCGCGTTCCCAAGAATCGGCAGTGCGGCCGCGGCCACCGATAACCTCGACTCCGTCACGCCATCGACGTCCTGGTACTCCCGGTGGACGGCACGCTGCCTCGGCGTTGCCCCGTCGGACAGCGGCTACCTGTCCAAGGCACTGATGACCGCGTTGGCCGAAGACGGCGTGCTCGGCAAGAGCAGCACAAACTCAGGAGCAGACGTCTACTGGCTGGGCCCGGAGAAGATCATGCTCACGGCGCCCGCCGTCGACGACCTCGAATCCGGACGCCACGTTTTGGCCTGCAAGGTCTGCAAGGCCGTGACGCCCGGAAGCCGGACCGTCATCGATCAACTGGATGGCGCACCGTGCACCTTGGTTCGGTGCAGCGGGAGGCTGGAACGCCAGGCAGGGGATCCCCGGAACTTTTACCGGGACCTCTACTTCTCGCGGGAAAGCAAGCGCGTGGTCGCCCGGGAGCACACCTCCCTGCTGGACGACAAGACCCGAATCCGGTACGAAACCCAGTTCAAGTCCGGCTCCGACAATCCGCAGGCGCCCAACGTTCTGGTCGCCACGCCCACCCTGGAGATGGGCATCGACATCGGCGACCTGTCCTGCGTCATGCTCGCCTCGCTGCCTACCTCCGTGGCGTCCTACCTGCAGCGGGTGGGCCGCGCCGGCCGCCTGACCGGCAACGCGCTGGTCCTCGCGTTCGTGCGGGGCCGCGGCGAACACCTGCCCAAACTTCACGACCCCCTCTCGGTCATCAATGGTGAGGTCCGTCCGCCCGCAACTTATTTGGATGCAGAAGAAATCCTGGGACGCCAGTTTGTCGCGCATGTGGCAGACCGGTTCGCCCGGACGGTTGGCCGCCCACACCCCCGTGACGCAGTCCAGGCACTCGGTAGCGTCGCGCCGGGGTCGTTCATCGGGGACCTGATCCAGGACGCCACGGAGAATGCCAAGGTCTACCTGCCCGAATTCTTTGGCCAGTTCGGTGAACGGATCTCGGATGGAAGCCGCGAGCGGCTGATTGCCTGGGCATCCGAGCACGACGACGGCGAGCCCAGCGGTCTGGCACGGCACCTCATCCGCGCGGCGGCGGAGTGGAAGGCCGACATCGACGAACTCGAGGGCCGGCGTAAGGAAATCGACAAAGCCCTGCCGGAGCTCGAAGCCGCGGCGAAAGAAGCGGAACGCCTGGAGGACAAGTCCTCTGACGCAGTCCAGGCCCTCCGCACAGCCAAAGCGACACTCCGCATGATCGGAGACCAGCTAAAGCAGCTCCGCGGCGACTACTGGATCTCTGTGCTGGAGGCCTACGGCGTCCTGCCGAACTACACCCTGCTGGACGATTCCGTCAGCCTGGATGTGGGGTTGTCCTGGAAGGACGCCGACACTCAGGAGTTCGTCACGGACACCGTGACCTACAACCGCGGTGCCTCGATAGCTCTCAGCGAGTTCGCCCCTGGCGCCACCTTCTATGCCCAGGGCATGGAAATACTCATCGACGCAGTGGACCTTGGGCCGCAGCAAAGCCACGTCCAGAAGTGGCAGGTGTGCCCCCAGTGCGGCTGGATCAAGACCGACGTCAGCACCAGCGCCCCTGTGGCGAGCTGCGTGCGGTGCGGGACGGCGGCAATCGCCGACATGGGCCAGATCCTCGACGTCGTGGTCATGAAAAAGGTCTCCGCCGAAGTGCGGCGGGACGAGGCGGCCATCAACGACCGCCGCGACAACCGGGTCCGCGAACGGTTCACAATCGTGGCCGCGGCAGACATCGACCAGCAGCACCTGCAAAAGCGCTGGTTCGTGGAAGGCTACGACTTCGGCGCAGAGTACTTCAACCGGGTGGACATCCGGTGGATCAACACCGGCCGGACCGCCTCGAACGGCGGCGCGCGGGTCATCGCCGGCGACGACGTACGGACTCCGATGTTTCGGCTGTGCTCCTACTGCGGCCAGCTGGACCAGTCTGCCAAGGAGAACCGTCCGAGCGAGCACCGCTTTTGGTGCAAGTTCCGGAAGGAGCTCCAGGAGAACATTAAGGAAGTTGTCCTGGCTCGTGAGCTCAGTACACAGGGTGTGGTTATCCACCTACCGCTGGACGTGACCTACGGCGACGACTTCTCGGTGCCGAGTCTCCAGGCGGCACTGCTCATGGGTCTGCAGAAAGTGCTGGGGGGAGCCCCCGACCACCTCGGTGTGCTGCGGATTAACGATCCGGCACATGGCGGCGGCCGGATCGCCCTCATGCTCCACGACAAGGTGCCCGGAGGGACGGGTTACCTGGCCGAGTTCGCCAATCCGGAACGTGTGTGGGAGCTGCTGTACGCTGCCTGGGAGACCGTGCGCGATTGTGGGTGCCGGTTTGAGGAGCGGCTTGCCTGCCATCATTGCCTCCTGCCCCACGCCGAGCCGTGGCAAGTCGACAAGGTGGCCAGGGCCAGTGCGGAACGCCTGCTTGGGCTCCTACTGCGCGCCGGTCAGCAGGCAGCGGACGCCGACACTCCGCCGTCCTACGCAGGCTGGACGGTGACAGAAGAAGCGCCGAGCGCCGAAACGTCGATCGAATCGCTACTGGAAAAGCGGTTCCGCAAGGCCTGGATGGACCGGCTCAAGGCAGTCGGGGCGCACACCAAAGTCACGCCGGGAGCGCTTGCGGACACCATCACGTTCCGCATCCCCGGACAGAATTTCCAATGGCAACTCCTGCCCCAGGTCGACGTTGCCGGTACGCGCCCTGATTTCCTGCTGAAGGGACCGCCGGACCCCAACTTTCCTGTGCTGGCGATTTACACGGACGGGTTCGCCTTCCACGCGTCGCCGGAGCACAACCGAATCGCGGACGACGCCGAGAAGCGTGACAAGCTCCGGCACACGTCAGAGCTGTCCTCGGCCGTGTTGCCATGGGCACTGACGTGGCAGGACGTGGATGCGTTTGAGGCCGGGCCTTCGGTGCCGGCGGTGCTGCCGTCGTGGGCGAACGTCAAACTGAACGCGCAGCTGATGGCGAAGTACCCGGTGGATGCGTCCATCATGGGCTTGCTTGGCCGGGATGCTATGACGATGCTCTGGCAATGGGTCAACAAGCCCGAACCCGAAGCTTGGACCAAGTTCTCCGAGCTGGTGCCGCTCATGTTGATGCAGAAGAACCCCCAGGCAGCCGACGCGGACGCCGTGTACGGGGATGCTGTGGCCTTGGCCCGCGGCGACGAGCCGGCACCAGCGTCGGGTTGGACGCGCAGGCTGGGAAGCGTTGGCTTTGCCGCGGCGGGTTCCCCCAACAGTCTGTCCACGATCGCCGTCGGCCTCTGCCTCGATGACCGCACTGACGCACTGAACTCGACCTCGCACGAGGCCTCCTGGCGCGAATGGCTGCGGCTGTCAAACCTTTTGGCGTTCAAGCCGATCGGTTTGACCATCGGGTCGGTCGCCTCGGGTGTGAGCACGGGTACCTCGGTGGCGGCGGAGGCCGCGCGCCAGGAGATGGCCGATGGCGTGAGCCCAGCCTGGAGCCAGCTCCTGGAGCAGGCGAGCGAATTCGAAAAGACTCTGCTGCTCCAGCTCGCCGATTCGGGTCTCGAGGTCCTGCCGGAGCTCGGACATGAAGTGGACGGAGTGCCAATCTCAATCGCCTGGCCGGACTACCGGGTAGGGGTTGTGTTCGACGGCGACGGGCACGCGGAACTTGAAGCTGCGGGCTGGACAACGGTGGGAATTGACGTGGATGAAATACGCGAACTGCTCAAGATGAAGGGAGCTTGATATGGCGCTGGTGACATGGATCAAGCAGAAGGACAAGATCGACGGCACGATGAAGGCCAAGGTCTATTCCTTCTTCGAGAAACTCCAGAAGGACGACACTGCCTCCGGGCTCCACATCGAACCCATGCATACGCCCGCGGACCCTCGCGTGCGGACGGGCCGAATCGACCTCAACTACCGGGCCGTGCTCTTCAAGGTCGCATTCGAAAACATCCCGCACTACTTCTACTACGGTGCGTGGCCCCACGATCAGGCTATCGAGATCGCCCGGTCAAGCGTGCTGCAGGTCAACTCCGTCAACGGCGTGCTCGAGGTCTTGCGGGAGTCAGCGCCCGACACCGCAGCAACACCCCCGCCTAAGACTTTCATCGATGAGCCCGTTGAGGAGGTCGAGGCGGAGACTCCTGCGCAGGAAGCTGAGTCCGAGCAGTCAGAGCCATGGACGAATCCACTTTCGGCGTGCGGAATGGACCAGGCTGGGCTGGTCTTGTCACTGGGTCTCGCTGCTGATCTCGTCGGTAGGGCGTTTGCTGCATCGTCCGACGAGGAGCTTCTCGACGTCCTTACAGACGCCCCTGAGTGGCAGGCTACGGCGTTGCTCGAGCTCGCTGCTGGTACGTCCGTGGCGGACGTTCAGGAGAAGCTTGCCCTGAACCGCTACGTCGATGACCCGGAAGAGTCCGAAGAGGAGAAGATCAAGCGGGCGTTGGAGCACCCGGCCACGAAGATGCAGTTCACCTTCGTAGGCGACGACTCCGAAGAGCTGAAAAAGGTTATCGAAGGTGGCGACTTCGACTCCTGGCGCACGTTCCTTCACCCTGAACAGCGTGTATACGCCGAACGGCGCTACAACGGATCCTTTCGCTTGTCCGGAGGCGCTGGCACCGGTAAGACTGTTGTACTGCTGCACCGTGCCAGGATGCTGTCCCAGGCTGAGCCTGCGGCAAGTGTCGTCCTAACAACGTTCACGACGACCCTTGCCGACTCGCTAGAAGCTGGCCTGTCCAAGCTCGACGCCGACCTTCCTCGCGCGTCGAAGCCGGGGGCAGCCGGGATCTATGTGGCTGGCGTCGATTCACTCGTTCACAAAGTCTTCCACGCCGCGTCTGAAGCGGATCAGCGGCAGTCGATGAAGCAGCTCTTCGGTCTTGAGGCAGCTGCGCCGGGAAAGATTTTGGAGGCTGACCATGCCCGCCAACAATGGGAATCCGCGCTTTCCGACGTCGAACATGATCTGGAGCTTGAGCTGGCCAACCCCACATTCATGCAGCAGGAATACGAAACCGTTGTGCTACCGAACTTCATTAGTAGCAAGGACGAGTATCTAAAGGTTCCCCGCGCTGGCCGTGGCACCGCGCTGAATCGAGCTAAGCGGCTCGCAGTCTGGAAAGTCGTCGAGAATTATCGGTACTACAACCGGATTGAAATGCACGCGTCCTTTGTTGAGATGGCGCACCTCGCAGCGTTGATCCTGCGTCAACGCAGCCAGAACGGCGTGCCGCGGTTGGCGGACCATGTCCTCATCGACGAAGCGCAGGACTTGCATGCAGGTCATTGGATTTTCCTTCGGGAACTTGTCCAGCAAGGCCCGGACGATCTTTTCATCGCCGAGGATTCGCATCAGCGGATCTACGGGCAAAAGGTTCCCCTGTCCCGATTCGGGATTGGGATCGTTGGGCGATCGCGACGTCTAACGCTCAACTACCGCACCACGCAGCAGAACTTGGCATACGCCGTCGGTCTTTTGAGGGGCGTTCCGGTCACTGATATTGAAGGTGACGCGGAGTCCGTTAACGGGTACACGTCGTCGCGGGTTGGGCCCAAGCCGCAGGAGCACGCGGCTACCTCTTACGTGGAGGAGCTGGACAACCTCGCCAGTACGTTGCGGGCTTGGCAGGACGAAGAGGTACCCCTGGAAACTGTGGGCATTCTGGTTCGAGCCAACTTCCAGGTTGGGAAGGTCATTAGTGGACTCAACGAACGCGGGATGGAGGCGCGTATTGCAGGGCCGGCCGTGGCAACAGGCGTTCCTTCCGTGATGACCATGCACAGATCGAAGGGTATGGAATTCACGCGGGTTGTCCTCTTCGGCATGTCAGATCAGTCAATGCCGGCCGCCTATCAGCTGAAGAATCTGGCGGCGGCTGAGCAGGCGGATGCTCTCCTGCGCGAGCGGTCGCTTCTGTACGTTGCGGCGACCCGAGCACGGGACGGACTCGTCGTGTCGTGGAGCGGTAAACCGTCGGAGCTGCTTGGTACAAAGTAGTTTCAGTACTTACGGAAAAGCAGAATCTGGTTGGGGGAGTAATGACGGTCAGCACGACGGCTAAGAAAGCGCGCTGGTGGGACGGCGACGCGACGCAGCGCTATTGGATGGAATTGGTCAATGTCGACACTTGGGGGAGCGAGCTGATCGCACCAGATACCCCGCGATACGACCTAATGCGCGACGTTCGAATCGGAGATGTCGTTCTCCATTGGGTGGGAAAGAACAACCCTATGGGGTTCAAATCCGGCATGTACGGGGCGTCGATCGTGGCTGGGGAACTCCAGCCACGGGCCGGGGACTGGTTCGGCAAGCCCGCTAACACCATCCCTCTGACAAAGTACGTCGCATTACCCCGACCGTACCTGCTGACCGATCTGCGCGCCGACCATCAGGCCGACATTCTCGGCATCAAGGGCGAACTCGAGCAGGAATTTGCCGACGATGGCGGATTCACTATGTACTTCCCCTTCCAGAAGCACCCGACCAGCGGCCTGAAGCCCAACCAGGGGTATCTGTTCAAGCTTCCGGCGGAAGTTCTCCAGGCTGCCCCTGACTTGCTGCCGGACAGCGACTGGGGCGGTTTCGATCGGCCGCTTGTTGCGCCGCCCGTCAGCGGGCAAAACGGCGTGAGACAGCGCTACGCGGGCTTTTGTGCTGACCCGGTGCTGAAGAAGGCCATCGAGATGCAGGCCGTTCGCCAGGCGATGACCCACTACGAGGCCGCTGGTTACAGGGTGGAGGATGTCGGGGCGTATCGGTCATACGATCTTGAAGCAGTGCGTGGTGACGAGGTCCGGCACGTGGAGGTCAAGGGCTCCCAGGGCTACGTACAGAAGGTGATCCTCACCCGCAATGAGGTAACCCATGCTAACGAGTTCGGCCGTACGGATCTGGTGGTCGTGGCGGAGATCCAGTGGGAGAGACACCTAGACGGATCTATCGCCACCGACGATGGGACGATGAGCGTCTACCCCGATTGGCGGCCCTCGCCGGAGAACCTGAAGCCGCTTAGCTATGAGTACTTCCTGGACTAAGACGGGGAATTGTGGGGGTCGGAGGTCCGACCCCCACGGGCCCTCAGTAAGCCTTCTCCGCCAGCTTGTCGGCCAGATCGCCAGGGGAGAAGTCACTGGTGTGGTAGATCGTCCAGCCCTCCTCAGCCAGCCAGTCGTCCCGTTCCTCGTCCCTGTCCTCCAGGACGGCGACGCGCGCGCCAGCCCAGGAGAGATCAATCTGCCACCGGTTATCGGGCCCGATATCAGCGCCCCAATCGCCGGGCTCGACGTCGGCCTCAACAAGCTCGGAAATCAGCTCTCGCAGGCTTGGGCCAGACTCAGCAAAGATAGTGAGCCACGGGCTCTGACGGACACTTTCAGGGACGTCGTCGGCCACAGTGCGGGCCTGACCACTTGCCCCAGTGGCTGGCGACTGAATGGGATTCAGCTCAGCCCAGTCTCTGAACCCGAGCCCGATCTGCCCATGCACCCCAAACAGAGTCCCTCGATCGAGATTCGAATTGAACAGTTCGCAACTTGTCTCGGGCACCAGGACGCAGCAGTGGCAAGCGGCAAGATTGCGCGCATCGGTGCCCGAGCCGCGGGACTCAATGCAGACGGGGTCCGCGGAACACCACGATGTCCTGAACAGGCCTTCGTCGAGGGCGGCGCCCAGGCGACCCGGACCTGCCTGGGCCGCGATCCCGCCCAGGCTTCCGGCGGAGTCTGAAGACGCCGTGTACAACAGCACACCGACCTGATCCTGTCCGACGTAGAGGCGCTCCCGGATGGAGGATGCTGGATATCCTGCGTCCAACGAAAGCTGGTCGATGACGATGTGGGAGAGCGTGTGAATCAGGGTTTCCACGATGCCTACCGGAACCGGATCTTGGCCACGTTGTTCGGCTGCCCGTTTGGCATTGTACCGGAGTGTCTTCTCCCTGCCCGCTGCGAAGTCTGTTTCCGCCCATGCCTCGACCTGTTGCCGGTCGAGTGCGATGAACAACCCCTCACCCAGGGTTTCAATAGCGGGCAGCCAGTCTTGACGGTTGTCGTCAGGAAACAGCGGAGAAGGCTTGGCCTCGGGGTTGTCTTCGCTGCGAGGGTGCAACCGGCTGAAGCCATACAGCGCCCGGACCTCCCGGAGGCGCGTGACCTTTCGAGTGGCCTTGATCCAGTGGTTATGCGACGCGGGCACAGCGACTTTCTCGGCCACAAAGTCTGTGTCCGGGCTGTCGCGGCGGCCGTTCATCAGCGCCATGAATTCCTGCTCGCGCAGCTGGTCCTCGGACAGCTCGATCTCGTCACTTCCGTGGAACTGGCGCTTTATTTCTGCACGGAGCTCGTCGACGGAAAAACGGCCGTCAAAGCTCTCTACGATTCCTTCAAGCACCCAGGTGGAGCCGGGCTCCAGCGCCTGTGGTTTGCTGAGCTGTGAAGTGTTGGCCGTGACAACCTTGGACAGAAACTCGGAATAGGGCGGAATGGAGATTGCGGAACGAACTACGGGAAACCAGACGTTGGACGCGCCTCGTTGGACAGTCTTGGGCGGTTTCCCGCACTCCCGCTCCCGGTAACCCCAACCAAGCCATGGGCGGTTGCCCTGGCACTTCATTTCCTTGAGCGCGATCGAGTTGAATGCATCCGCCATTGTCCGAGATTTGCCGCATGAGCAGCGCACAACCATGTCGGCAAGCGAGGATGTGCGGCCCTCGGAGGCGAGACTAAGCAGGTGGTCGGCGTCGTCGTTCGGTGTGTAGCCGTGGACCCAGTATGCGTAGGGGAAATCATCGATGTGCCCGTCTTCGCAAGCGATGACAAAACGGGATGGCGTCAGCGGTGCCAGTGACTTGCAAAGACCGCACTTGGGATCCTCATATGAGGCCTGCAGCTGTTTGACTGTGCCGATTCGATCGCAGTTAGGGCAGACAAGCATCTGAGGGAAGCGCACGACCGGAATTTTGCCCCGGGCGCCGGCCGGTGGCAGTAGCAGCTGGGAAACATGCAGACTGCGGGCCAGACGAGGTTCGCTGACCGGCTTGAGATGCTTCTTGTCCCATTGGTCGATGCTCGTGATCATGAAGCTGTTGTTTTCCGCGGGGAAGAGGCTTCCCACTCCGAACGTGGAGATCAGCTGGCTGCGCCGGGCGGCGTATGTCTTCTTAGCCAAGGGAGGCGTCCTTCCTTAGTGGGGCGGGGCGGAGGGTAGTTTCGGCGTCTACATCGCGCATGCTCCGTGGCGTAGGCCATGGGATGGTGCTCGTGCTGTAGACGAAGTCAGGGTCCTCGAGGGCCTTGCTTGAATCAATAAGTAGTGCTTGCGGGGATTTTTTCGTTGCCTGGTACGGCAAGTCAGCGTCGGCAAGAGCAGCCTTCCGCCAGATGTTTAAGAGCCGCTCCAGCTCTTCCCGCGTTGCCTCGGCTTCCTCCGGATCGATGGCTTCCACCCTGCTGCCGATAAGGGACATGATCTGATCGACGACATGGGACTCAACTCTTACCTGGCCAGCGACTCCACGGAGTTCCGGGACAAGCATCCGCAGCGCCGAAACCAATGTGGCGTGAAGACCGCGGTCGCGGGACCGGGCTGCGAAGGGCGTGGCGCTGGTGGCTTCCACAGCCCGGTAGAGAGCCCCGTGGAAGTCGTTGAAAGACTCGTAGTGCGATCGGTCCCGAGTCCTGGCTGCGTTGAAGATTGTTACGACCAGACCTGGGTGCTGCCGTCCGACGCGGCTGGTTGCTTGGATGTACTCTGCGCTGGATTGCGGTTGGCCCATGACGGCCATGAGGCCCAACCGGTCCACGTCGAGGCCGACCGAGATCATATTGGTGGCAAGCACCACGTCCTCTGGCGTGAGTCCGCTCATCAAACTCTTCTCAAGGGACTTCAGCGCTTCGGGGATTTTGTGGTTTTCGACCCGACTAGTCAATTCGCTGAGCTGGATGGTTCGAGATGAGGTGCGTCCCTCGCGTTTTGCCAGCAGGGACAGCCGAGCGCGAACGTCGTCATAGACCTGAAGATAAGCCGAGCCCAGAACACGGAGGCTGTTGAAGTAACCCACGAGCGTCCAGTACGGGTCGCGGTCCGTTTCCTCTGCGGTATCGATGACTGTGGCCGAGTGGAGCAGCGAGGCGTACGTGCGGACCATCAACGTTGCGTGACTGGTCCCCGAGGCCAGGACGCCGACGTACTGCCGAGTGCCGTATTCGTCTGATGGTGCCTTTTCCGCGAAGAACGAGTCGTCCGGGTCGAGCCCGGGTGGTGGGAAAAGGCTTGATCCTCGATTGAAGACGGAGCGGATCTGCTGTTCTGCTCTACGGATGGTTGCCGTAGAGGCAATGATCTTTGGCTTACGATGAGCCGAACCACCGGTGCGATTTATCCCGCTTGCCGCCAGATCGACTGCGGTCTCGAAGAGTCCAACGGTGGAGCCTAGCGGACCGGAAATCAGGTGGAGCTCATCCTGAATGATTAGGTCCGGGCCAAGCTCGGATGCCGAGTTGCGTCCAAAGAGCGTCGAGACTTCACCCCTCCACGACATGCCGGCAAACTTGTCCACCGTCCCGATCACGAGCTCGGGCCGCTCCCGGTAGACATCTGTGTCGATGATGTGAACCGGCAGACCGTCCACGAACTGGCACTTCTTGTTGGCGCAGCTCACGATCATGCGTTCATAGGGGACCTTAACAATTCGGTAATCATCGACCGTGAGCCGAGTCCCGCACCAGGGGCAAGCTTCGATCTGTCGAGGATTTCCCTCAACTACGTCTTCATTTCTCCGCAGCTTGGCGAGATTCGTTTTTGCTGTACCAATGTCGTTGGGCGTTGCGCCCCCACCGACCCAGAGTCCGATGCCGAAGGGCTCATTCCCGATGCGTCCTTCGTTCTGCTGTCGAACGGATTCTAGTGAACAGATAAGCATGGCTGCGCGCTCGAACTGCTGGATGGTCAAGAGCCGAAGGGTGTAGCGCATGATCACGGCGACGCCGCGTACGGTGGTGTCGCGCAGACGACGCAGCAGGAGAAGGTATGCGATCAAGCCAAGATACGCTTCGGTCTTGCCTCCACCGGTAGGGAACCACAACAAGTCAGCAATGTCGCGCTCAGGATGCTGATCATTCGTGACGGATGGCAAGTTGATGAGGATGAATGCAATCTGGAAGGGACGCCACGCCTGCTCGCCAAGTGCAAACTCGCCCTGCGCGCCCTTGCGGACCCAGTCCTGGCGTGACCGCTGCATGTGCATCGCCTTGTTGGCCAGCTGGAATGCCTCGAAGGCATCGTCGTCGGTCGCCAGAAGACTGATGCCGGCGGCGATTCTCTTGTGCGCTTCAGCGGCCCGATTCATGTGGTCAGTAGCAACGCCGTGTAGGTGCTCAGGGACATGGGATGGCCCGTCGGCGGTCATTGAGCCCGTGGTGGCATCGATCCACGACGAGTAGTCCTCAGCCAGCTGGGCTAGCTGAGTCACGACTTCCTCCCGAGTCGCGGAACTCAGGAGCGAAAGTGACAGGTTCGCGTCGCTGCCGCCTGCCATGGAACGGTGGACGTCTTGCCGGGGGACAAAGGTCGTGGCAACGCGTTGGCAGAGCCGATTCTCGACGTCGGCGTCCTCAACCTCAACCGCACAGCCGTGACCGGCGCCGAAAATCATGTGGTTTCGGTAGAGCAACTCTGAGGAAGCCAGGTCCGGGTCCGTGGGGAGGTCCTTGCGAAGCTTGGAACGATCAACCAACGCGGGCTGCTCGGTGCGGACGGTCAGACCTGCCTGGAACCAGCAGGCCACATCTTTGTCCTCGGAAGCACCCGGCTTCGGCTGGGTGTTGCGGAGAACGACGGTCACCGTAACAACGTTGTCCTCCGCGGGCCGGACCAAGGCATACAGTTCGAGCGCGCCCCCCTCCAGTAAATGGTGCTGAGGACCGGGCGAATCGAGCTCAACGTCGACTGGACTCAAGTCGGCTGCCTGCCGCTGCCAGTCATACACGTCACGCTTTTTGCTTCCGCTCTGGCGGTCGGTCTGCACGGGTGAATACCGGGCCGCGGACGGTGAAACCTGAAGCGAGGACGATAGCCGGGTGTCGACGGAGACCGTCATACCTACGCTGCTCGGGTAGGTCAGGCGTGCGTTCGCCACGGGACTGTCGACCGAGGCTTCACCGGACACGGCGGACACAGATTCAGGCTCGTCCGGAGCCTCAACATAGCTTTCGTCGGCCGCGGGCCACAACACCCCGGTGACGTACCGCTCGAGAGGCCGCTCGGTGATCAGTTCGTCCGGAGCCGCCGGACCGTACAAATCGGTAACCAGACGGTCCACCATTTCGCGTCGAAATGCGTATTTGGCGTTCAATACTGACAATGAATTCTCCTAGTCGCGGATCTGGCGGATAAGACCGGTGAGGCGGGGCACGAGCCACATGCCCGAGGATCCTAAACCCGACAGTCTGGTGTCTTCCGGGTGCCCGGTCGCGCATTCAATTGAGGTCACCCGCGCGCCTGTGAAGCCCGCGGGCCATCTCCAGTTCCGGCTGTACTTGAAACCGAAGCATTTCTTAAGGTCATATCCGAACGACTGACTCGTTCGACCTAGCACCCTTCCATCGCCGGTGGTGAGTACGTACCGTGGGACCTCTCCGGGGCCAGGCTCTTCTCCCTCGCGGGTTCCTGACACTATCTCACCCAGAAGTTCAGCGAGGACGAGGTTGTTCTGCACCGTTTGGGCGTCTCCGGTTGCGGGGTAGTAAGGGGATAAGTCGTCAATATCCGAATTAACGAATTCCATACGGTCCGTGTACAGCCCTTTTTTCCCGTACGCCTTCTCCAGCCAGCGCCCGTTTACGGACTCCATACGTTTTAGGAGATTCTTTGGGAGCTTGGTGGAAATGATCTCTTCGCGAGCACGGCTGAGAGCCACGTATTTCTGCTTCAACGTGTCCGCGTTTATCTTTGCCGCTGGCGCACCGGAAGGCGGTTGGAGGTACAGGACGTTCGCGAATTCGAGCCCCTTTGCCCGGTGGACGGTCGAGATGACTAGTGGCGATGCATCGTCCACGGTCAGTGTCAGGGGAACGGACCGGCCACGGAGCCGCTGGCTGAGCTGCGGCACGTTCAGTGAGTCATAGGTCGTGAAATTTCCCTCCGCGGTCTTCAGAGCAAGCCAGCGATCGCCCGCATCATCGCCGAAGAGTTCTTCCAGCCTGGCTTTGATCTCGCTTGAGTCGTAGGTCCGGTCTTCCAGATCTTTGAAGACGTGATGAACCCAGGGGGCTACGCTCATCTCCTGTGCTCTGCGCCGGATCACGTGCGGGTAATCGTTTTCCCAAAGGAGCTCGCTCGCGATGAGGACCTCATAGTTCGTCGAACATAGGAGGGCGGTAGTGTCGCCTCCGCTCGGACTAAGCGCACCCGATTCATTCAATACGGACGTGCTGGAAACTTCCCTACGGAAGTCGTCGAGCAGGCTGTGCGCGGCCTCGCACGCTGGGTCGTCGAGTGCGCCCAAGGCGCGGATTTCGTCGCCAACGCCGATGAGCTCCCTCGTCCGATCGGTCACCGCCCTATAGTGATTTTCCAGCGTCTCTTCATCAGCGTCGAACTCCTTGACGAGTATCTCGATGAGCTCCGCCGAGGTGAGTTTGGACTCGGATTCTTCCAGCTGGAAGTCGTAAATCCCCTGCAATGGGTCGCCGAGCACCGTAAATCCAAAGTCGTCGCCAAGAGCGGAGAATAACGCCAAGACGAGCTCCGCGCGGTCGCCCACGAGGTCCTGAGCTTCATCGACCAGGATGTGCTTCAGGTACGTGACTCGCTCAGGCGTCTCGTCTCCGGAGATGTATTTTGTGGCCTTTCGAACCCGGGCGTCAAAACTGTCGCCCAGATTCTCCTCGTCCACGTCGACCAAGATCTGCGCCGCAAAGGAGTCGAAAGTGCGGATTTGAAGCCCATCGAGGTCGTGAATTCGCGCCCGCTTTTTGACAGCCTCAACTGCAGCCCGCGAAAAGCTGAGCACGAGTATTTCCTCGGCGGGGTTGAGCCCATCTTCTACCAGCGTCTTTACCCGAGCCAGAAGGACCTCAGTCTTGCCTTGGCCAGCCGCGGCCGTGACGAACATCCGCGCCTCTGGTTCTGCTTCCGCTACCGCTCGCTGACTTTCGTCAAGTTCAATCTCAGCGAGCACTAGGCGTTGTCCTTCCACAGGTAGTCGAGCTGGGTAAACGCCAGCTTGTCGCCGTATTGGTCCAAATTGTCCTTGACGTTGACGATCAGCACTTCTTCACTTCCGCCATTGAGCGGCCCGCGCAGACCGCGACCGATCATCTGGATGTACTTGTTGGGCGAGAATGTTGGTCGGCATACGTAGACGGCGTCAACCTTGGGCGCGTCGAAGCCTTGGGTAAGAACATCGAAGTTAGTCAGCACGCGGATCTTCCCTTTTCGGAAGTCCTCGATGATCGAACGCCGGTGGCCCAGATCGGTCTTGCCGGAAATGGCGGCTGCCGGAATGCCTTCAACGGACAGGACAGCTGCGAGGGCCTCGGCATGCTCTACCGAAGCGGCGAAGACCAGAGTCGGCCCCTTCGTTTCGGAAGCCTTGATGTGGTTCAGAATGGCTTCGTTTCGCTGGGTGCTGTCCGCTACCTGCTGCAAGTCGATCCGGGCCTCAAGCATGGCACTTTGGGAATCCTCGTCCGTGGCCGAGCGCATGTCTTTTAGCTTGAGCTCTATACCCTTCAGCTCGCGATGATTTACTTTGGCGAGAACGCCCATGCCCTGAAGATATTCGTGTGCGTTTTCCGCACTGAATTCGTCTGGTTCAATGAGGTTCTTGTCGAAGCGTCCAACGAGTCGCTCCGTTTCCGTCTCATTCGAGCCCCGGTAGGGGGTGGCCGAGAGTCCAAGAAGCGACCTCGACTTCTCGTGGAACGAACGACCGAACCACGAGAGGACCGAGGTATACGATGGCGCAGTCGCACCGTGGGCCTCGTCGATGATGACGAGGTCCGGGTTCGACATCCAGTCGTAAATCTGACGCTTCTTTTGTTGAATGCTGAAAAGAGTCTGAATAGTCGCCACCACGAGGTGAAGCTTAGTTTCTTCACGGACAGCACTGTTTCCACCCCAGAGTCTGCTCACCGCCATTCGTTCACCCGGGGGCCCAGCGGCCTGCCACACATAGGTCCACGTTTCGATGGCCTGCTCGCAAAGTTCATCAGATTGAGCAACCCAAATGACCAATCGATGTTGCTCTTTGGGGGAAGCTGCGATATCCCGAATAACCGATTCAACGGCTACGCGTGTCTTGCCGGCCCCCGTGGGCAGCTGAACCAAGCCGCGGCTGTGCTTCGTGCGCCCGGCGAGGAGGTCGCAGATCTTCCTGCTGGTGGTTTCCTGGTACCGGTGAAGTGGATTCAAGCCGACCGGTCCTACAAATTCTTCGCGCTCGGGCTTCTTCTTGATGGACGCACCAGCCATGGCCGGCGAGAAGCCCAGCTCTCTAACAAATTCCTGTGCGGTGCGGCCGCCGCTGAACTGATCCGGTGTTTCGATCCCCGCTTCCGACAGTGCAGGCTTGAGCACTTTGAGAAGGCTGCTGCCGTGCAAATTGCTGACGATTTCGAACAGCCGTTCGTCGGTCAGTTCAAGGTCTCGTGCTTCCAGCATCTTCGTGACTGCGTCGGGAATGAGCTTCCGAAGGGTGTCGCGGCCGACCAGCTCGGCGATCTTGCCTGCATCCGTCTTTTGCTTGCCTGCGTTAATGATGAGAGTGTTCGCTGCGTCATCTTTTTTGAGCTGGCGCATCGTCTGCATGACCTGTGAGGCGGCCTTCTTGCTTCCAAAGGCGCCGAGAATGGTTGTCAGCAACGCCTGATCGCCCTGGGGCGCTCGGTAATAGAGCACTCCGTCCTGAAGGTACGACGCCTTTGGCGTGGCTTCGGAACGTGAATCGAAGCTATTCGTGCGGACTTCATCGACGGATGCGCAAGGAACGCAAAGAGTCTGCACCGAGACTTCGTTCGCTGCGCGTTTGAGAAAGGGAAACCGCGCCTTGATACTCGCGGGTTCCTCCCCCTCTAAGGGGGTCGCGCTGACCGATGTGTGGAACTCAACGGTGACCGGCTTGAGACCCCAACACGCTGAGAGCGCCTCATCGAGATCCGAGTGACCCGTGTAGACGACAGGAACCCCAGCTGTCTCGACGAGGTAATCGCGAGACGCGAGGCCCACTGCCAGAACTACGTCTGAAGTCAGGTACCGCGAGTTTCGTCCCCCGCTCAGAGGAGTCAGAAGCTCCTTCGGTGGACGCACGTCGAGGACGGCGAGAGCGCCATAGAGTTCGTGGACTTGCAGCATCGGTAAATGTTGTTCAGCGAGCGAATAGACGAAACTCCATTGGATCTTGCGTACGTCGGTTGGCAGACCTAACGCCTTCGCTTCCTCCTGACCGGGAAAGGGCAAATAGTCTGTGGGTATCCCCTCAACTTGCCCAACACACTGTTTAGTGTCAACCAGCCCCAACGGCGTATCAAAAGCTCCATGGTTCTTGACCCACCAAAGGTCCGGCCCGTCTATGCTCTCAGCGGCGCGGAAGCCACTGCTGAACTCAACTTTGGTCGGGTATTGCGGCCGGCCAAGAATAGTGCGGGTGGCCTTCGCACGGGTGGCTGCTGACGCGCCGACGAGGAGGTGCAGTCCATCTGTGGTCAATGCCTGGCTAAAGCGCATTCCCGCCTCGGAAAGCCGAACAGGCCCGCTTTTGGACTGATCCGACAAACGGCGTGCTTCACCGGCTTTCCACAAATCGTAGGACCCACCGGCGCGGACCATCTTGGCGTCCCCGAGCGTCGTTCGCGCGCCGAGGTTTCTCAATAGAGCGATGTCGTGGGCGTGAAACTGATCATCTACCAGAAGATGCTCGTCCCCAACGCTGGTTTGGGGGATCAAGCCGCCTGATAGCCAGACGTCGCCAAGTTGACGCCACTTATGATCGCGACAACGTACCAGAATCTTCCTAGGTTCTGTCCGCTCATTAACTATGGCCAGACTTTCTGGGACGGCGAGCGAGCGGGTGAGTTTCCAGAGGGATGACGCCAGTTCTGCATCCGCGTAGTCGCTGGCAACGTCGTTAGCGACGCGGCTGACAATTCCCCGGCCGTCTTGTGCCTGGAGGTCGAGGGCCCGAAGGTAGGCGTTCGCACTCCCATAATGCATCAGATCATAAGACACAATATTGGGTGATTCGTCGTCGGCCTTCATAGGCAAAAACACCCTCGAAACGACCGGCGGCTGGACGCTGCCATCGGACATCAGCACGATGCGGCTCCGCCTCATTGCGGGCCGGTAATCTGTGTACGACTTGTCGATCATTGCTGCGAGCTGCAGGACATTCTCATAATCCTGAAGCTCTCCACCGGCTACAACTTCTTCCAGCCACTCCTCGACGGAGGCGCGCTTAAGGTTGGCTTCCCTCAATATTCGCATCACCTGGGAGTCCCGTCGCAGGGCCGACGAGTGCAGCCAATGCCGGTCCGCAGGGACCCATGAGTCCCAGAGCGCGATGAGTCGGGTGGCTTCTTCCAATGCAGGCTGTACTTTGATTTCGCCGGGGAGCCTGAGCACGCCCGATCTGTCCGGTAGGCACGGTGCGAATGGCAGGATTTCAAAGATGGGTTTGTTAATTACGGAGTCGGCCCACGAGCTTGACTCCTTGTCACGCGACGGGAGAATGTCCAAAAACAAGGCCGGATCTTCGGGTGTTCCGAGGTCTGGCAGGGCGCTTGCCACCATTCGCGGAAGCGTTCGGGTAAGAATTTCCCGGTTGTACAGGGTTTCCAGCATGCTGTGGCGGTCTTCGTTCATCTTGAAGGCCGCGTTTACGATGCCGCGAAGCGAAGTCTCGTGCTGTGTGGGGAAGTAGTTCCAGAAGCGGCCCATCTTGCGCCGATGGTTGCCTGTCAACGGAACAGCCCAAGTCACGTCGACATTTTGTCGCGCAACGATGCTTCCCGCCTCGACCGCCGCTTGGTTGCTGACTTCGTGCTTGTTTTTGAATATCAGCCATTCGTTGCTGTTGTCGCCGTCAGAGAGGCTGACGCGATTGCCTTCCCGAGCTGCTGTCCACGTCCAGGAAGAACCCTGGGCCCTATCCTCAAATTCGAGGGACCCTATTTTGTCGGAGAAGAGGAGGAACTCCTCTGGAAACTTCTTCATTTCGTCCGAGAGCCAAGAGACGCTGCCACTCAAGGGAAGCTTGACGACTGTAGTGGCCCATACAAAGAGCTCAGAGAGGACAGGGTCGTTCGCGGCTTCGACGTCGGGGGCCACCGGGATGGCCAATCGCAGAATTGGATAGGCAGCCAGGTCGGGATACAGGCTTTCCAGCAACTCTCGGCTTTGGCCCTGGCTCCACGCAACCGAGCCGCTTCGGCTGAATATCCGGGGCTCTTCGGTCACCTGGATGACCGATTTGAAGCCGAGACCGAAACGGCCGATCTCGTCGTCACGCTTCTCGGAGGAGTGGGACAGCATGAGTGTCCTGAAGCCAGCCTCTGTGAAGGGCTGTCCTTCGTTTGCGCAATATAGTGCATCCGTTGTCAGAACCACTCGGATGCGGCCGCCCGGTTCCTTGATGGCGTCAGCTGCGTTCTGGACGAGCTCGTTAAGCTGCTTACGACCGTAGCCGCCTTGAGAGATAGCCGCCTCGATGTTGCTGTGTTCGCGAATGAGGTCCGGGCGGGCCCGGTACGCGTTGAGTGCGCTCTCAGTTTCTGCTGCAACGAACTGGCTCAGCGGCGAAGCCGTCCCCGCCCATGATTCCTGAACCAACATCGGTTCCGTCCCCCAAATCGAGATAAGTAACATCGGCCTTCGCCGGTGGTTTCCCGATCATTACTATCACCTGGGGGCGACTGTACCGGGGATCGTCAGGGTTGTCGCTTCAAGTGTCGTAGAAGTGTTTCGCCAAACTGTGAAGCTATAGCTCGCCATAGGGCAGTGGGTACGGCGTTCCCGATCTGTTTGGCTATCGCAGTTTTTGAGCCAGCCCACAGCCGGTCGTCAGGGAAGCCCTGTAGCGTCGCAGCCTCTAGGTGAGAGATGGCTCGATGTTCGGCGGGATGCAGGTAGCGACCCTTCTCCGGCTTGAAGAACTCAGTCCCTACGTCACCGAAGGCTTGTCCCAGTGCATCCGACCCGATTCAGCCAGCAGGGCGCTTTAGCCTGTCAAGAAGGTTAAATCTGTTTCTTCAGGGATGTAGCCGAAGCGCTCGAGTGATTCTGTGGCGTAGTCGCGCCCGAGGCATCGAGCAGAGCCTGCCGCGCAAAATTCCTCGACCGTCACTATGAGGCGGTGCCCCCACGGCGCTGCTTCGATATCCGGCCATCGAAGGATCCACGCTCTTGGGATCTGTTTTGGCCCGGCCCCTGATAGCCCTCCCCACCGGTTACTGCCATCACTTTTCGCTCCGACCGCCTGCTGGGCTTTGATCCACAACGGGGTCAGCAGCAATTATCCTCAGTGCCGGAAATCCATTATTCGCGACGTCTGACTGCAGTCCGTCGGGGGAAGATCACATTGAGAGGACGCCCAAAGCTGTGGCGGCAAGAGGCGCCGGGAGATGTTCGTTGCGAGCCTCATCAACTCCCGGCTCCTCCCTCGCATCGGAGCTCCGATCTAGGGCCGAATCAAAGTCCCTTTCCTCCCAGGGCGCCGGGAAGCCGTGGACAGCCTTGGGGGGCGCTGCCTTTCTGGTCTCGCTGTCGATTGCGGTCCATTGTGTTCTCGTCAAAGTGTCGAAGAAACCCGGTTCGAGTTCTTGGCCGAGGGCTGCTGCCAGGACGTGTGCGGCGAGACGCGGTGGAATGGCGTTGCCGATCTGCTGGGACACATCCTTGCCTGACCATGGGTAGTTTGCGGGGAACGTCTGGAGAAGTCCAGCTTCTGAAACGTTGAGTCGATCAAGTTCACCCGCGTTTGAGAACAAGCGATTTCGAGAGACTTTGCCGGTAACGGTGAAAGCTGGTTCCTTCGAAGTACGCCGACCACGGGCTTTCGGATCACCCCCGGTTCCATAATTGGAGACCAGCTCGAAAGGCTCGAGTCGGTCAAGGGTCTGGCCGATGCTCCGGCATGGTAGCAAGGCAGATTGCTCGGCGGACGCTTGGACCTGCGTTCTCCTGAACCGCTGGTGCGTCGGGACGGGGAGGGCAGGTGTGAGGAATTGGTTCGCGATAAGGATCGCGCGGCGGCGGGTTTGTGGGACTCCGTACTCCTCCGCGCGCAGTACCCCGGTCACAGTCTTGTAACCGAGTGCCTCCAGGACCGTCGCCATGGCCTCCCATACCGGCAGGACCGCTGGCACCTGCTCTAAGACGATCACCTCGTAGGGGTTCCCCGCCCGATGGGCCTCCAGCGCCCACCGCAGCGGCTCTAGCACCAGCCCGGTTCGTTCATCTTCTAAAGCGGCTAGCTCATCGGTGATGTCCTCCCCATCGGCCATGCGCGCAATGAAGGAGAGAACCTGGTTCAGGGCCCTGCGGCCGGCACCTGCCCCGGCCACGGTGTAAGTCTGACACGGCGGCCCCCCAGTGAGAATCGTTGCCTGGGGGAACTCGGCCGGACCGTGCTCCCGAACGTCACCTTGCACCGTCGCTAGGCCGGCGCTACGCCTGGTTGCACAGGCATTCTCGTCCCATTCGATACCGGCCACGGGCAGTTCCAGCCAGTGTGCAGCGACGTCCAATCCACCAGGACCGGCGAAGAGATCCACCATTTGAGCGTCAGAAGGAGGTGGGTCCGATTGCACGAAGGTCATGGGACACGATCTTATCGGTCGACAGGTCACATACGGACCAGCATCGCCGGTTTCCCAACCGATCATGAGCAGTCCTCACCGGCCCGGTGGTGCCCCTACCCGCGCTGATGGTCCACAACAACTCGCGATACTCTCTCTGCCTACATGCGGTAACGCCGCCGACATCTTTTGGCAGGTCGGTCCCGCTGTTATCAGCCCTAGCCGATGGTCATACGGGCGTGGCCAGCCTTTAGATGCTTCCCACCAAGCACCGAGAGTACGTGCTGCTCCCTAGGGGCAGGTTCTCACTGAAGGGTCAACCGCCGTGGCCCACCTTGTGCGGTCCCGGATAGACCTGATGCTGGCAGAGCTCGTCGGGCTCGCAGCTGCTCGACTTGGGATGGCCGGGGAACGCTGAATGCCATGGCGCCCACCGTACCGCCGGCTGCTCGATCACCTGCAGCCTCAGCAGCTCCTCGGACTGACGGCGACGCCGGAACGCGGCGACGGTGTCGACGTCGCCCAGCAGTTCTTTGACGGGCGGACGGCCAGCGAACTGCGCCTCTGGGACGCCCTGGACGCCGACCTGCTGGTGCCGTTCCACTACTTCGGCGTCTCGGACGACGTCGAACTCGCGCTGCCGAGCCTGCCATCCAGGTCGATGACGTCGGCGTCGGCCAGTTCATGGTGTTGGTACCCGGGGTGGTGAGGTGACGGACAAATTTTCAAGCCGCCGCATTGGGGAGCACAAATCGTGGAGCCCGCCTGAGCAGGATATTCTCCCCTGCACGATTACGGCCGCGGCCGACGGGGCTATCGCGTGTCTGCGCGCCGGTCACTGGGCGGCCCGCTGAGGTTTTGCGTCACACTGTGACCGATCTCCGTCCGGAGAGTTTCGTGGAGCGCTCATGGACACGCCATGAAGTGTGTTCGCAGCGTGGACTGGTACAAATGCACCTATAAGCATCATTTTGTTCGGGTCAGTCGTAAAGACTTCGTACATAGTTTCTGCTGGTACAAGTTGCGCAGACCGAATAAAGTATTGATTCTGTGTCGGCCTAAGCGTTTTCGGTAAGCGTATCCGCTTGCGTGCTAAACGAAACACTGTTTGATTCGTGGTAAACACCATGCGGTAACGGGTTCCCGTTGCTTTGTGCGTTCCGTCCGGCAACGTGTAACCAGCCGGGCCTTCTTTAATGTTGCAAATAATACTAAGGGAACGGATGAGTTCTAGAGTGTCGTAGGCCAGATCCCTGTTTGTCAGGCAAATCTCGCTGCACCCGGACGTGCCGATGGTACCGTCCGTGTCCATAAGACCGCTCAGGACAGCAGCCCGTTGATGAGCTGACGCCCTTAGATACTCGGGCGGGATGCGTTTTACTGCTTTGGTCTGACTTGCGTAGGGCGACGTCGACAAGCCTGCTTTGACTAAGTCGCTGTGAAGTTTTTTGAAGTAATAAGTTTTTGCCTTGTTATTCGGTCCCTTGCCTTCTGAGCGGTAGAGTTCGTAGCCGGCCTCTTGAACCCAAAGAGGAATTTCCGCGTCGGCAGATGTAATGCCGTTGCTCTTCCAAGCGCTGCCGTCGCCGAGCCAGACACCTAGAACGTAGGGATCGAGAGGCAGTTCGGAGATCGGCCCGTCAATTGCTGAGGAAACTCTAAACGAAAAGTTTGTGCGAGGATCGGACTCGAGGGGCTTGATGGGAGTTGATGCAATCTGGCGGGAGCTGACCGCGGTTTCGATCGCCATAGCTGCAACCCCGCTGTCTGATGTTCGTGCGCTGACCATTAGGCGTTCGGCGAGAAGGAGTAGGACGGCCCGCACGGGATACACTGGCAGGGGCTTGGTCCCTTGAGTTGGCATGGAGTTTGCGCAATGAAGTCTTATCAGTTTATGTGCTTTGATGCAGTCATCCTTGCGTGGATCCCGCTGCAGTAGCGTCTTTGCAAGCTCCCGTGCTGTCATCCATTGCCCTTCAATCGCAGCTGCTAACTCCGCTCCCACCGGCACGCCTCGAAAGCTACGGCGTTTCGCGGTGAAATACTTTGCAATGGGAGACATGTCGTGCCGAGAGATTTTCCGTGTCGTTTGCACGTCTGCCGTAGTTCTTAGCGCCTCGATAGGAAGACGCATTTGGTAAAGGGACAGCTCGTGGTAACCAGCCAATGAGGCAATTGATGACAAAGAGGCCACTTGGTCTTCGGCGGTCGTCTCCGCCAAGCGGAATAGCGACTCCGCCTTGGCCGTGAATTCTTCGACCCGCGCGGCTCGGATCCTAACTTTGGTCGAGTCCCAGGATTTTCTGGTTTGGGCTGTCATCACGGTCCAGGGTTGATTCCCGGCAGCTCGGAAGGCCTGCCCGTCTGAGAGCTCGAACTCGTAGGCGTGCGCGGGATCGCTTACCCGGATCTGGGTTATCCTCGTAGTCGTTCCGTCATGTGCGTATACGTCATCCCCCACCTCCAGTTCGCTCATTTGCACCCATCCTGACCTATGGGTTTGTACTGGCACGGGGACAAGCGTCCCTCCTGCGAATCCTCGACCGCCTACGCCGCCCCCTGAATCCGGACTAAAATGACTGCTCTGGGGGGCAGCAGCTGGAATTGGTAGCGGAAAAATTTCAGACGACGGCATAAGAGGAATTATGCGCTGAACCACTGACATTTTCCGGTCCGTACCTTGGAGAGCGCGGAAGGTTTAGCGCGAGGGAAGGGGGCTGACTCCGCCTGGTGCCCGCCGGACGGCCTGCTGGGGTAGGGGGGAGCCATGGACTGGTGGGGCGCCGGCCCCCTCTCGCTGTTCCTGGTGTTCTTGACGTACATCGTGTCCGACGGTTCGGCCGCCGGCTGGACGTCGCCCACTGCCCTGGCCCTACTGGCCGGCACCGCCGCATCCTTCGCCGCCTTCTGGATGGTTGAGAAGCACCGCAGCCACCCGCTCATCGCCGTGCACCACCTGCGCTCCCGCTTGATGTGGCCGGTCATCGCCCGCCACCGTCCTCACCCTGGCCGGCATTTTCGCGCTCATCAACTTCACCGTGGTGCTGCTGAGCCAGGATTCCGACGGTGGCTTCCGACTTTCCGCCTCCATTTGGGCATTGCTGTTCCTCACCCCCGCCGCACTGGTCGGCGTCTTTGCCGCACCTTTGGCTGGGTGGCTGGCGGACCGGCGTGGGTGGGTGCGTACGTTGCGGCTGGGGACGTCGTTGAGCCCGGTGGCGGTGTTTATTGCCGTTGCTTGCTTCGGCACTTTCTATAACGGCTTCTTCCTCACGGCCATCAACGGGCTCTCGGTGCTGCTCTCGCCCAAGGAGGCGCCGGTGGCGCTGCCCGGCATCAACGGTGCGTCTTTCGGCATCGGGGCGAGTCGCGCCGTCGTCCTCGTGGCGCCGTTCGCCGCGCAGGCCGCGGCCGCCGGGTACGCCACCGCCCTCTGGATCTCGGTGGGCAACACCGCCGCCGCGTTCATCGTCGGCCTCTTCGTCGCCGCCCCCAAGGGCGAGACGGTCTAGCCCCCTATCTGTTTTGAAGGAATCTATTGTGACTGCCCCCGCCCCCCGTTTACCTCGACTGCGACACGGGCATCGACGACGCCCTCGCCCGGGCCTATCTGCTCGCCTCACCTCTTGCTTGCGTGGTGGGCCTTAGGACCGTGAGCGGGAAAGTGAGTGCCGCCGTGGGTGCCCGGAATACCCTGGACCTGCTGGCTTTGACCGGCGCTGCTTCTGTGCCGGTGGCGGTTGGTGCCCATGATCCGCTGGCTGGGTCCAGTGGCGGCGGGTCGCCGTGGGTACGCGGGGAAAACGGTGTTGGTGACATTGTGTTGGCACCCTCCGCTGCTTCTGTTGCCGTGAAGTCGGCGGCGGTGATGCTGGTGCGGCTGGCGCGTACCTATCCTGGTACATTGCGGGTCGTGGCGATCGGGCCGCTGACCAATATCGCCGAGGCGCTGCGGCTGGAGCCTGCGTTGACGTCCTCGGTGGAGTAGGCGACCGTGATGGGCGGGGCCGCGCTGGCGCCCGGGGGCATCACACCCGTTGCCGAGGCGAACATCTGGCATGACTCCGAGGCCGCTGCCGTGGTGCTGGCCGCCGACTGGGACGTGACCCTGGTGCCGCTGGTGGTGACCATGGCGCGGGTTTTGGAGGAGTCGCACCGGCAGGCGCTGCTGGCTTCGCCCGCGCGGGTGCCGCGGGCGCTGGGGGAGATGCTGGACTACTACTTCCGGTTATCCGAGCGCATCGACGGCCCGGCCCTGCTCCGCGATGCACGATCCTCTGGCCGCGACGCTCGCCGTTGGCGCTGTTTAAACGAGCTTTGGCACCGGTGGTGCGCCGCCGTCGACACCTTTGACGGGCCCGGCCGTGGCAAGACCGCGTGCGACATGCGCGGGCTGTAAGCGGGATACCCGGCGGTGAAGGCCGCGCGGTGCCGGGTGGTGCTGAGTCTGGAGGAGGACCTCGCCCCGAACCCGGTGGCGACCTGCTGGGGCACTTCGAAAATGCTCCCCTGCCAGCGAAATGGGATGCGGTCATCGCGTAGCCTTTGCGGGCGCGTTTTCTGGCCTTGGCTTTTAGCGCTTTCGTGGAACGTTGGTGCGGACGTCGACTGCTTCGGATTCGTCCAGCAGCCACCGCTGGTCCTTCGGATGATCCGGGTATTTTTTCCGGAGATATTCACGAACGATAAGTCCCGGGCGCTGCTCATCGATGTAGCCCAACTCTCGAGCCAGCTCTGCGGGTGTGTAAGTGGCCATGGCTCAGTGTATGCGTGACAGGTAAGGACGAACGGGACGGATCTGCCCCACTACCCGTGTCCGGACTGGAACTGCTGCATCACCGAGAGGCGGCCCACGCTGGCCGAGACCAGGCACTTGGTTAGGTAAAACGGCCAGTTGCCCTGCCGCACGTACTGCGTCAGCACCAGCACCGGGTCCGACGGGCCATGTGGGCCCCAGCAGCTTCGCCCGGCTGGGGCCCACCTTGCTGAAGCTGATCTGGCACTTGCCCGGCCCGGCAAGCCGGCCCAGCTGTTTGTTGAGCGCGGCAAGTAAGGTGCTACCGCCGTCGTCCTCTATCTCAAGGGCGGCGGCGCGGGCGGGGCGGGGCTGTATTTAGGTCATGGGCTTTCTGGCTTGGGGCGGGTCTGCCGGGATCAGCGGTTGACGTATCCCAAGTGGAGGTCGTTGTAGCGGGCGCCCTGCACTCCGATGCGCTGGGCGAGCGCGTCGAGGTCGGCGACGTCGTCCGCCGACAGGGCCACCGACGTCGCGCCGGCGTTCTCCTCGATCCGGGCGGTGCTGCGCGTGCCCGGGATAGGCACGATCCACGGCTGCTGCGCGAGCAGCCACGCCAGCGCGATCTGCGCGGGCGTGGTGCCCCTGCTGCGGGCGAGGCCGAGGACGTGCTCGACGAGCGCGGCGTTGGCGGCCCGGTTCTCCTCGGTGAAGCGGGGGATCGTGGCGCGGACGTCGCCGGCGGCGAACGCGGTGGCCGTGCTGACGGTGCCGGTGAGGAAGCCCTTGCCGAGCGGGCTGAACGGCACGAACCCGATGCGCAGCTCGGCGAGCGTCGGAAGCACCTCCGCCTCGGGGTCGCGGGTCCAGAGCGAGTACTCGCTCTGGACCGCCGTCACCGGCTGCACCGCGTGGGCCCGGCGGATGGTCCCGGCCGAGGCCTCGGACAGCCCCAAGTGCCGGACCTTGCCTTCGGCGATCAGCTCCCCGACGGCGCCGGCGACTTCCTCGATGGGAACCTCGGGATCGACGCGGTGCTGGTAGAACAGGTCGATGACGTCGCTGCGCAGCCGCTTCAGCGAGGCGTCGGCGACGCGGCGGATCTGCTCGGGCCGGCTGTCCAGGCCGATGCTCTTGCCGCCCTCGATGCGCCAGCCGAACTTGGTGGCCACCTGCACCTGGTCCCGGATCGGCTCCAGGGCCTCACCTACCAGCTCCTCGTTCACGTAGGGCCCGTACACCTCGGCGGTGTCGAAGAAGGTCACCCCGCGGTCGACGGCGGAGCGGAGCACGGCGATCATGTCCGCGCGGCTGCCGGGGTTGGGCCCGTAGCTTTGCGACATGCCCATGCAGCCGAGTCCGACGGCGGATACGGTCAGGCCTTGTCCGAGGGTACGTGTGTGCATGGTTGGTCTCCGTTGCTGGGTGTGGTTGCGGGGTGGTGGTTGCGTTTGTGGGGATCCCGACGGCGGCGTCAGGACGCGTAGGTCAGGACGCGCGTTCAGGACACCGTGCCGATGTATTCGGTGCCGTTGTATTCGTCGTCGGTGATGTGCTCGAGCCAGGTGGTGGTCGTGGCGGGGTCGTCGCCGTTTTCCAGCATGGCGATGTGCTCCATGAAGCAGCCGGGCGCGGCGGCGTGCCAGTGCTCTTCGCCGGGCGGGGTGTACAGGGTCTGGCCGGGGTGGACCTCAATGATCTTGCCGTCGCGGCCGCCGAACCGGGCGACCCCCTGGGTGACGCGCAGGTACTGCCCGCGGGCGTGGGAGTGCCAGGCAGTGCGGGCGCCGGGGGCGAACCGGACGGTCGCGACCACCATGCGCTGGTCGCTTTCGTGCGGCAGCGCGATGGGGTCCAGCCACACGTCCCCGACGAACTGCTCGGGCGGGTTCTTGCCGGTGGGCTTGGCGGGTTCGATGTTCATGCGTTCTCCTTGTTCTTGGTGGGCGTTTCGGTCGCCGCCCAGCTGGCGAGCAGCCGGAGCCCGTCTTCGGATGGGGTGCCGGGGTCGGCGCTGTAGGCGGTCAGGGTGAGCCCGGGCGCGTTCGGGAGCTCGAGGGCGTCGAACGCGCGGTGGAGGTCGCCGACGGCGGGGTGCCGGAAGTCCTTGTAGCCTCCGCTGTGGAGGCGCACGTCGCGCTGTGCCCAGCGGGTGCGGAAGTCCTCCGACCGGGTGGACAGTTCGCCGATCAGCTCGGTGAGGGACTTGTTGAAGGGGTCGCGGCCCGCCTCGGTGTGGAGTATCGCGACGGCGGTGCTGGCCGCCTTCTCCCAGTCCGGGTACAGGACGTGCGAGCGGTAGTCGAGGAAGGCGAACCGGGCGAGGTTAACCGCTGCTACGTCCTGGCCGTACGCCTCCGAATACAGGGCGCGCCCGAGGCCGTTGATCGCCAAAACGTCCAGCCGGCCGTTGCGGACCAAGGCGGGCACGCCGACCATGGAATCCAGCAGTCTCTGCAGGCTGGGGCTCACAGCGTCACTGGGTTTCCGCCGCGGTCGCGCCGACGGTGACGCCGCGCGGGCCAGGTTGTGCAGGTGCTCGCGTTCGGCGTCGTCCAGCTGGAGCGCCCTGCCGAGCGACTCGAGCACGCTCTCGGAGACGCCGGCGAGCGAACCGCGTTCCAGCTTGGTGTAGTACTCCACCGAGACACCGGCCAGCAGCGCGACTTCTTCTCGGCGCAGCCCGGGGACCCGTCGGGTGCCCCCGAACGTGGGCAGCCCCGCCTGGGCAGGGGTGAGCTTCGCCCGCCGGGTGGCGAGGAACTCACGGATCTCGTGGCGGTTGTCCATGCACGCCACGCTACTTTGCGCGTCCGGTCCCGAGGGAGTCTCTGTCAGTACCCGTATCCGCAGAGCCTCCCGCGGGGGTGGGGAACAGGCGTTGACTTGTGTCTATCGACCTCACCGAAAGGAAACAGTCATGACCGACGAGACAACCGGCTGGACCGGCGGCCAGCGAGCGTTTGGGGACTTCGCGCCAGGCCTGGTCCACTACACCGACCGCGTCCTCTTCGACGAGGTGTGGGAGCGCCCTGAGCTGTCCAAACGCGACCGCAGCCTCATCACCGTCGCGGCCCTCCTTGCCGGCGGCAACACCGAGCAGCTGAACTTCCACCTCGACTTTGCCAAGAAGAACGGCGCCACCGAACAGGAGCTCATCGAGGCCATCACGCACCTCGCGTTCTACGCCGGCTGGCCGAAGGCCATGTCCGCGATGGCGGTCGCGAAGAAGCTCTTCACCGCCGAGCCGGCGCAGGAGAACTGACTTCCGGCGTCGTGGGCTTGGTCCGCCGCCGGGCAGCGAGAGGCGTGCTCAACAATTGGCCTTTCCACAGGCGCCGCCGGCGGCTTCTCTGCGCCTCGAAGCACTAGGAATTTGGGGACACATGGGTTGCAGGACACGCCCGCGGCATCGCCGATAGCGTACCCCCGCCTGCCTACGGGTTGTCGGTCGGTGCCGGACCGAACTTTCGGCGCAAGCCAAAGGCAGGGCGGCTGTGAAAGCCGTCCTGCCTTTGGTGCGTAAGAGGGTGCCGCCTACATGATCCCGGTCGGCACCAGCAGGACCCAGGCCAGCGCGGGAGCCACGAGGACCACTCCTCCGGCGTACATCATCAGCTGCTTGTAGACGCGCTGGCGGTCGTTGTCGCGGGCGTTGGCGACCACCAGGGCGCCGTCGGTGGAGAAGGGCGAGACGTCCACGACGGTGGCCGCGATGGCGAGTGCCGCGACGGTTCCGGAGGCGCTCAGCGAGCTGGTGGCCAGCAGCGGTCCGGCCATGGGGATGAACGCGGTGAGCAACGCCGTCGAGGAGGCGAACGCGGAGCCGACGCCGATGACGTAGCAGAGGACGAGGGCGATCAGCAGCGGCGCCCCCAGGGCCAGGGCCATCTCGGCGAGGGTGTCGATGACGCCGACGTGCTGGAGCAGGGAGACGTAGGTGATCATGCCCGCCACGAGCAGGACGGTGGACCAGGAAACGCCGCCGATGAAGGTCTTGTGTTCCTTGATGTTGACGAAGGCCAGGAGGAGCCCGGCCGAGAGGGCGACGAAGCCGATCGGCATGTGGAAGCCCAGGGTGCACACCAGGATCGCGGCGATCAGCGCCAGCGTGAAGATCTGCTGGCCCTTCGGACGTCCGGTGCGGGGCGTGTCGAGGCCGGCGTACTCATTGGCGTGCTTGTCCCGCAGTTTGCCCAGCAGGCCGAACAGCACGATGGTCAGGGCGGACAGGATGAGGTTGACGGCAAAGCTGGCCGCGAAGAGCCCGCCCTGCGAGATGGGGAAGCCGTTCTTCACGGAGATGTCGTGCACCAGCACACCGGCGACGGACAGCGGCGAGAAGCCGCCGGCGTGGGCTCCGTTGATGACGAAGGCGCCCATGAGGACGGGGTGGATGCGGGACTCGTAGGCCAGTCCGAGGGCTGCCGGGGCCAGCAGCGCCACGGCTGCCGGGGAGAAGGTGCCCAGCGACGTCAGCGCGGCAGCCAGGAGGAAGAAGACCCAGGGGAGGAGCATGGTCTTGCCCCTGACCAGGCGCACGCAGGTCTGGACGATGATGTCGATGGTCCCGTTCCGCTGGGCCATGCTGAAGAAGTAGGTGACGCCGATGATCGTCAGGACGATGCTGGCCGGGAACTCCTCCAGGATTTCCTTGTCGCTCATGCCGAGCATGAAGTAGCCGACGCCGAAGGACGCCACCAGCCCCATGACGCCGATGTTCAGCGGCCATTTGGTGGCGACGACGAACATCACCACGAGGATGAC